>JAYVEF010000060.1:0-5704 GCA_043748965.1 Burkholderiales bacterium | reverse complement strand
ATCAAGTAGTTGCCAGACGCATGTCAGTGCGCGAGGCTGAGAAGCTGGTGACACGCACCACCAGTGAGTACGGCGACAAGCCGCGACCCAAAAAGGTTAAATCACGTGATATCGCCCGACTCGAAGAAGAGTTGTCCGATACGCTGGCAACACAAGTGCAAATCAAGGTCGGTGCACGTAACCGAGGGCAGTTGCTGATCGACTTCAGCGATCTGGACGCGCTCGACAGCGTCATCTCGCGCCTGCGCATGGCCCACTGACGTAGGCATAAAATCGACCGATGTAAAGCCACATTGGCAGCCTAGCATGCACTTTTTGCACGGTGCAGAGCGGCGTCCAATGGCATGGAGAAAGCAGGTTTCGTGCTCTTTAGCGGCGCGTCAAGTAATTGACGCACCGCTCGGAAAACCCTTATAATCCGGGGGCTCTGGAATACCCCCCTGTCAGTTCAATTCGATGCATACCGCCGGCTGTTCGTGGCGGTGCGCTCACGACCTGTGGATCAGCATGTTGCGCGTTGTTCTTTTGCAGTTCGCGGCGACGCTGGTCGTCAGTCTGATTGCAGGCACGCTGGGTGGAATGCCGGCCCTGTTGTCAGCGCTGTTGGGCGGGTTATGTTGTGTAGTGCCGAACGGTTTGTTTGCCCTGCGTCTTTTCTCCGCAGCACAAAAACCGGGTGGCGCAGATGCCAACATCTTCTTCATTGGTGAATTTGTCAAGATTGCATTGACGGTGGCGCTTCTAGGCGCGACCGCATGGCTGTACCACGATCTGAACTGGCTGGCGCTACTCGCTGCTTTCATCGTGGCGGCAAAAAGTTACATCATCTTATTATTTAGGCACTGACATGACGACTGAAGCAATTGCTGGCGGTGCTGCGGAACAGGCACCGACCGCCTCCGAATACATCCGGCATCACCTCGGACATTTGTCAACCCATCATCAAGTCAAGATCATCGATTTTTCGGTAATCAACATCGATACGATTTTCTGGTCGGTGCTGGCCGGTATGGTCGGTTGCCTGATCATGTTTCTGGCGGCGCGCAAGGCCACCTCGGGTGTCCCGGGACGTTTTCAGGGCGCGGTTGAAATGATCTATGAAATGGTTGACGATCAGGCCAAAGCAATCGTGCATGGCAACCGGGCTTTCATCGCGCCACTGGCCTTGACGATTTTTGTTTGGGTCGCGCTGATGAACTCGCTGGATTTTCTGCCGGTAGACCTTTTTTCGACCGTCTTTCGCGTCTTGGGTGTCGAGCATTTATTTCCCCACCACCGCGTGGTTCCCACCGCAGATCTGAATGGCACCCTGGGCATTTCCCTCGGCGTATTTGCCCTGATGATCTTTTATAATCTGAAGATTAAAGGCGCAGGTGGCTTTTTGCACGAACTGGTCGCTGCACCGTTCGGAATCTGGATGGCGCCCTTCAACTTTGTCTATAACCTGATCGAATTTGTGGCTAAAACGGTCTCACTGGCAATGCGGCTATTCGGAAACATGTATGCAGGCGAGTTGTTGTTTTTGCTGATCGCTTTGCTGGGTTCGACGGCCAGCGCATTGGGATTCATGGGCCAGGTCTTTGCAGGTACCATCTGGGCTATTTTTCACATCTTGATTGTATTTTTGCAGGCTTTTATTTTCATGATGCTGACGCTTGTCTACATCGGGCAGGCGCACGAAGGACATTGAGCGACTTTGCGCGATCAAATCGCGGTATCCAGTTAATTGTTTTTTGATTCGATTTAAACTTTAATTATTCACTTTAACCTTGAAGGAATTGTCATGACTGACCTCTCATTTGTAGCCTTGGCCTGCGGTTTGATTATCGGTCTGGGCGCGATCGGTGCTTGTATCGGTATTGGTATCATGGGTGGTAAATACCTCGAAGCGTCGGCACGTCAGCCAGAACTGATGAATACGCTGCAAACCAAGATGTTCCTGCTGGCAGGTCTGATCGACGCGGCGTTTCTGATCGGTGTTGGTATCGCTATGTTGTTTGCGTTCTCGAACCCATTCATTCCCCACTAAGCAACGCGGATTCCAGTCTGGTCCCCGCGGGATCTGGGCCAATCCTATACTGCCAAGGAAAAAAACCATGAACCTCAATGCAACTTTGTTTGCACAGTTCGTGGTCTTCTTCATCCTCGCCGGCTTCACGATGAAATTCGTGTGGCCACCGTTGACGAAAGCGCTCGATGAGCGCGCCAAGAAGATCGCGGATGGTCTGGCTGCTGCAGAGCGCGGCAAGGCCGAAATGGCTGCGGCCGAGAAGCGCGTCCAAGCGCAACTGGCTTCGGCCAATGACGCCGGTCAAAAGCGCATCAGCGACGCCGAAAAGCGTGCGCAAGGCATCGTCGACGAGGCAAAAAATATTGCCTCGGCTGAAGCGACACGGATTCTGGCTGCTGCCAGATCCGAAGCGGATCAGTTGGTGATGCAGGCCCGCGAAGCTTTGCGCGACCAGGTCGCAACGCTGGCAGTGCAGGGCGCCGAGCAAATCTTGAAGCGTGAAATCAATCCGGCGGTTCACGCCGAGCTGTTGAATCAACTGAAAGCCGAGCTGTAATCATGGCTGAACTCGCAACGATTGCACGTCCTTACGCCGAAGCGCTGTTTCGTGTTGCCAAGACTGCCGATCTGGCCATTTGGTCGACATTGGTGGGCGAAATGGCGCAGGTTGCCGCGAATCCTGATTTCCAGGGCTTTGCGCACAACCCAAAGATATCGCATGCCGATATCGTCAGCACATTTTTGTCGGTGCTCAAGGCGCCTGTCAACGCCGAAGCGCACAACTTTATCGCGATGTTGATCGAAAACGGCCGGCTGACACTTTTGCCCGAAATTGCCACGCAGTTCCACGCATTGAAGAACGCGCAGGAAGGCGCGGCCGATGCGGTTATTGTCAGCGCTTTTGAGATGTCGCCCGCGCAGGTGAGCGCGCTGATCGGCACGCTGGAACATAAATTCGGTCGCAAGCTGAACCCGCTGGTGACGGTCGACCCGTCGCTGATTGGTGGCGTGCGTGTGGTTGTCGGTGATGAGGTGCTCGATACGTCGGTGCGCGCAAAACTGCAGCAGATGCAGGTTGCGCTGACCGCTTGATCCTTCGCATTGCGGGGCAGCTGCAGCATGGTGTGCTGCCCTCAACTTTATAGAATACAGGAGTTAATATGCAACTCAACCCGTCCGAAATCAGCGAACTGATCAAGAGCCGGATTCAGGGTCTCAGCGATAGCGCCGAGATCCGCAATCAGGGCACGGTAATTTCCGTCTCCGACGGTATTTGCCGGATTCACGGCTTGTCCGACGTGATGCAGGGCGAGATGCTGGAGTTTCCCGGCAATACATTCGGCCTCGCGCTGAACCTCGAGCGCGACTCGGTAGGTTCCGTGATTCTGGGTGACTACGAGCACATCTCCGAAGGCGATACGGTCAAATGTACCGGCCGCATTCTGGAAGTGCCGATCGGCCCTGAACTGCGCGGTCGCGTGGTCAATGCGCTTGGTCAGCCGATCGATGGCAAAGGCCCGATCGATGCCAAGTTGTCGGCGCCGATTGAAAAAATCGCCCCCGGCGTGATCGCTCGTCAGTCAGTTTCGCAGCCAATGCAGACCGGCCTGAAGTCGATCGACGCCATGGTGCCGATTGGCCGCGGTCAGCGCGAACTGATCATCGGCGATCGTCAAACCGGCAAGACTGCGGTTGCGATCGACGCGATCATCAATCAAAAAGGCCAGGGCGTCACCTGTATTTATGTCGCGATTGGCCAAAAAGCCTCGTCAATCAAGAACATCGTGCGCTCGCTGGAATTGCACAACGCGATGGAATACACGATTGTCGTGGCAGCGTCGGCTTCTGAATCTGCCGCGATGCAGTTTGTCGCACCATATGCCGGTTGCGCGATGGGGGAATACTTCCGTGACCGTGGCGAAGACGCATTGATCGTCTACGACGATCTGTCGAAGCAGGCGGTTGCGTATCGTCAGGTGTCACTGCTGCTGCGCCGTCCGCCAGGCCGTGAAGCCTATCCTGGCGACGTGTTTTATCTGCACAGCCGTTTGCTCGAGCGCGCAGCACGCGTCAATCCGGACTACGTCGAAGCGTTCACCAAAGGTGAAGTCAAGGGCAAGACCGGTTCACTGACCGCGTTGCCGATCATTGAGACGCAAGCGGGCGACGTCTCTGCGTTTGTGCCGACCAACGTGATTTCGATCACCGACGGCCAGATCTTTTTGGAAACGTCGTTGTTCAACGCGGGTATTCGTCCTGCCATCAACGCCGGTATTTCGGTATCGCGTGTCGGTGGTGCAGCGCAGACCAAGGTCATTAAAAACCTGTCTGGCGGTATCCGTACCGACTTGGCCCAGTATCGCGAGCTGGCCGCATTTGCGCAATTTGCCTCGGATCTGGATGCATCGACGCGAAAGCAACTCGATCGCGGGGCGCGCGTGACCGAACTGCTGAAGCAATCGCAATATGCGCCACTGTCGATTTCGCTGATGGCATGTTCGCTGTTTGCGGTCAACAAAGGTTATCTGGACGATGTTGAGGTCAAGCGCGTATTGGCTTTTGAAGCCGGCCTGCATGGCTTCATGAAATCCAGCCACGCTGCGTTGCTGCAAAAGATTGAAGACACCAAGCAGCTCGACAAGGACGGCGAAACCGCTCTTGCCGACGCGATTGCTGATTTCAAGAAATCGTTCTGACGCGCACTGTGCATAAGGAGTAGTCGGCATGGCATCAGGCAAAGAGATACGGGGCAAGATCAAGAGCGTAGAAAATACGAAGAAGATCACCAAGGCGATGGAAATGGTCGCGGCATCCAAGATGCGCAAGGCGCAGGAGCGGATGCGCGCGGCACGTCCGTACAGTGCAAAGATTCGCAATATCGCCGCGAATCTGGCGCAGGCAAATCCGGAATACACGCATTCGTTTCTGATCAAGCGCGAAAATGCCAAGACGGTCGGTTTCGTCGTGGTAACCACCGACAAGGGTTTGTGCGGTGGCCTGAACACCAACGCGCTGCGTCTGCTGACGAGCAAACTGCGTGATGTTGAAGCCCAAGGCAACAAGGTGCAGGCTGTCGCCATCGGTAACAAGGGTTTTGGCTTTTTGAACCGTATTGGCGCGCCGGTGGTGGCCCACGCAGTCCAGTTGGGCGACACGCCGCACCTCGAAAAACTGATTGGGCCGGTGAAAGTGCTGCTCGACGCCTATCAGGAAGGTCGCGTCGACGCGGTGTATCTGGTCTATACCAAGTTCATCAACACGATGCGTCAGGAAGCCACGCTTGAGCAATTGCTGCCACTGGCAGCGGAAAAGATGGAAGGCGACAAGGGCAATCACTCTTGGGACTACATCTACGAGCCGGACCCGCAAACCGTGATCGACGACCTGCTGTTGCGGTACGTTGAGGCGCTGATTTATCAGGCTGTCGCTGAGAACATGGCGTCTGAGCAGTCGGCGCGGATGGTGGCGATGAAGTCGGCCAGCGACAACGCCGGGAACGTGATCGGCGAACTGAAGCTTGTGTATAACAAGACGCGCCAGGCGGCGATTACCAAGGAGTTGTCGGAGATTGTGGCCGGAGCAGCCGCGGTATAACGCAGAGAGGACCGGGGTTGACAGGGCGCCGAAGCGCGCCGGTTACTTTGTCTCCAACTGACTGGAAACTGACGCATTTCAACGGTTCAGTCAGAGGGA
>JAYVEF010000059.1:0-5730 GCA_043748965.1 Burkholderiales bacterium | reverse complement strand
GTCGCGTCGAGCCTTAACGTTATGTTTTCCGCCCCGAGCGCAGTACAAGGTGAGCTTCAGCGGGAACCAGCCATCGAGTATTGCTTAGATGTACCGATGGTGAGCCTTTGCAGGAACCTACTCCAACACGCACCAAAAACTTTATTTATGGTGATTGTAATGTTTTCACCTTTGGCGCATTATGCCGTGATGCAATCAGCCGTGGCATAACGACTCCCGATGACGCAAAAAAAGAAAATCAGCGAAACCCTGATCGTGCTGCCGGATACGGGTGAGCTGAAGGAGTTCCGCAAAGCCAACGAAGCGATCGGATTGCGGGTCTCCGAGGGCCGCCTGTCGTTATTGTCCCGCAAGCTGTTTAACGTGATGATGTATCACGCGCAGCAGCAGCGCGAGCCTGGTCAAAATGCGCCGATCAACACGGAGGCGGCCAAGAAATATTTCTGGATTCCGCTCGCCGAGGTTGCGCGCGACGCCGCGTACCACAGCAACGACACCGAAAAGCTCAAAGTCCATCTGGCCGAACTGGAAGACATTCGGGTGCATATGGAGGACAGTATTCAGTGGACCTCGCAGCGATTGGTGTCGGCCGTTACGCTGGTCAATCCGGCCGGGCTGAAAAAAAAGGGTGGTCAGATTTGGTTTGGCTTTGCTTTTCCGCCGGAAGTCGCGGCACTGGTGACCAGTCCCGGCTCGTCTTATACCAAGCTGGCAATTTACTATCAGACCATGCTGCGCAGCGGCACCAGCCTAGGCCTGTATGAGGTGTGCCGCCGGTTTTTAACCAACCCGTCAAAAGTGACCTATCGACAGGAATGGGAATGGTGGTACGGCGTGATGTCAGGTAATCCGATCTCGGAAATCGCGCCGCAGTACAAGTATTTCAAGCGCGATGTGCTAAAGCCGGCCATCGCCGAAATCAATATGACCACCGATATCAATATCGAATTGATCGAGCATACGCAGGGCCGCAAGATCATTGCGCTTCAGTTCAAGGTGGCGCCGGCACAGCAAAGCGCATTGGCGTTTCCGGCACCGACGATCATCGATACTGCATTGCTGGCTCGGATCATGGCGCTTGGCTTGGGCCAGAATTATGCTGAGGATGTGTTGGACAATACCGATGAATCAGTCATCCTGGCGACGCTCGCGTTGGTCGAAGAAAGGATGGCAAATCCGACCAGACCCAAAATTGATTCGCCGGCAGCGTTTTTTAAAAGCGCGCTCAAAGAGCGTTACGTCACTGCAGAAAAAGTCGTGGCGGTTGCCGCACAGGAACGCGTCAGGGTGACGCCAGCGCCCGGAGAGACTCCAGACGAACTTCGGTTGCGATATCTCGCGGCGCGTGCCAAGGAAGGCTATGCACTATTTAGCGAAATGGACGACATCGTACAAGAACACTGGCTCGGTACTTTCAGGCAGCAACGCAAGCCTTCGCGGGCCAACAACGCGGCCAATATGTCGTCGGCATCGTTTCGCAGCGAGTTCAGTTATTGGTTCGCCGAACAACAGTGGAAAGAACCGAGCGCCGATGACATCCTGAAGTTTGCCATCGCCTACCCCAAGAACGCGGCTACCGGCACATTTTGAGTAGTATCCTGGTACCTTCGCCAAGCGCCAGAGCAATTGGCGTGCGGGAGCATCATTTTTTCAGTTGCGTCTTTTAACTGTTTATTGATTTCGAGATGGTGCCCCAAATCAGGCATAGTCTTTGCAATGAATGCGCTGACGTCCGCATTTTTGGCACCATCGGCGGTTTTGTCAAACAGAGCCACCGTCTGCTGATGTGTCGCTAGACGAGTCTCGTTCGCATAACGCTGGTCAAACGGGTTCGACGACAGATTGCTCAAGGCATCTAATTTGGCCGCTGTGCTATTGACGGCTGGGCTGGCGACCTGACCCCCTTCTTGCTAGCCAATCCCTTCGATTGATTGCTCTCCACCGTGTGATCTTTGATCACGATTTCCGCACACGCCTTCATATCGGCGCGGCTGGCTTCAGGACAATCTGATTGAAACGAAAGGATGTATTGCCGGCACGAATCTATCGTTCAGTGTGCAGCAACGAACATGCCCCACCTGCTGGAACTGCCTTATGATCGGCGTGGCTAATAAAAAGCCGGCGCCACCCTTTGTTGCGGGTAGCGCCGGCTGGTACTCAAGTGCGGTAAGGACGGGGTTTTCAGTCGTCGTCATCATCATGTTCGTGGTGGTGCTTGTGATGTTTATGGTGTTCGTGATCATCATCATTGCGGTCAATGTAGTACACCCGCTCCTCGATCACCGGTTCACGGACGTAACGTACGGGCTCACGGTAGATCGGCACCTGTTCACGGTCGATGACGGTGTGGCAACGCTGTACAGTGCCATAGCGGGGCGCGCCGGCCATGCGGTCGCCCACGACGGCGCCGGTGGCCGCGCCTACGGCGGTGGCTACCGTGCGGCCGTTTCCACCGCCTACCTGATTGCCGAGCAGGCCGCCCGTCAGGCCACCCAGAATCGCACCGCCGTAGCCAGGCGACGCGGTTTGTTCGTTCCAGCATTCCTGGCGCGGGTGCTCGATGGTGCGGTATTCGGTGGCGCTGGCCACTAGCGGGACGAAGAGCAGGGCGACAATATTAATTAGTTTGGTAGACATGGTGGTTCCAATAAAAGTCGTACTTGACTGTGAGTGGTAGCTCGCGAGGCGCGGCCGGCAGACTGGTCTAAGCTTAGGTTGGATCGGCGGGCACTGGTAGCGTTGCAGTGGTATCAATAGTAAAAAGTTGTAACCTGAGCCAGCGCGATAGCACCGCATATCAGAGTGGAACTACAGGGTACTGGCTTACCGAAAAATGATAATGAGGACATCGTGCCGGGTTTGAACACTACAACCGCTGCTGTAATCGTCAATGCCGCCGCTGGTTTGGGTTATGACGCCGGGTGGGCTGATGCGTTGCGCGAAAGATTCGCAACACAGGGCATCACTGCCACCGTCACGCTGGCAAAAACCGGCGTCGACATCATCGCGGCGGCCGAGGCTGCGGCAGGCAGCGGTGTCAAGCTAATCGTCGCCGGCGGCGGCGACGGCACCCAAAACGCCATCGCCTCAACGCTGGTCGATCGTGATATCGCCTTGGGAATTTTACCGCTTGGGACGCTAAATCATTTTGCGCGAGACCTGCATATACCGCTCGAACTCGACGATGCGATAAAAAACATCGGCGCTATGCATCGCCAACAGATCGATGTGGCGGAGGTCAACGGCAAGGTATTCATCAATAACTCCAGTCTGGGTCTGTACCCGGATATCGTTCATCATCGCGAACAGCAGCAACGCCGTCTTGGACGCGGCAAATGGTCGGCATTTGCGTGGGCTTTACTCGCAGCCGTCCGGCGCTACTCGTTCATGAATGTGAGCGTCATTAGCGATGGCGTTGACTTTCAGCGGCGCACGCCGTTTGTTTTTATCGGCAACAACGCGTATCAGATGGAAGGCTTTCATATCGGTGAGCGCCACGCTCTCGATGGCGGTCAACTAAGCTTTTATATTTCCAATCGTACCGGACGACTCGGCCTGATGCGACTTATGCTGCGTGCGATGCTGGGCCGATTGCGCCAGGCCGCCGACTTCGACGTCTTGGCGGTCACCGAAGTATTGATCGAAACTCATCACAAGTGGCTGCGGGTGTCCACCGACGGCGAAGTACAAATGATGGCTTCGCCGTTGCGCTATCGGATTCGCCCTCGGGCGCTGACGGTGATTGTTCCGATTTCACATTGACCTGAAAAGAACGAATCATGCGCACAGTAGTGCATTTATCGGATCTGCATTTTGGCCGGGTCGACAACGCGTTACTGCGCCCACTGCAAGAAATGATAGGCGTTCTGGCACCGCATCTGGTAGTGGTGTCGGGCGACCTGACGCAGCGTGCGCGCACGGCAGAATTCGTTGCTGCGCGCGATTTTTTGCGCACCTTGCCTGTGCCGCAGATCGTAGTGCCGGGTAATCATGACGTGTCGTTGCACAATCTGTTCAACCGGTTCGTGCGTCCTCTCGATAAATACCGGCGCTTCATTACCAACGATCTGGCGCCACAGTACATCGATGACGAAATTGCCGTGTTCGGCATCAACACCGCACGTTCGCTGACTTTCAAGAACGGTCGGGTTGCCCTTGCCGAACTCGACCGGCTGCACACCCAGCTCGCGCAACTGCCGTCACCGCTTACTAAAATAATCGTCACGCATCATCCGTTCGATTTGCCGGAACGACTCGATTACCATGAACTTGCGGGGCGCGCCCCAGCCGCCATGGCGTTATTTGCCGACTGTGGCGCAGATGTTTTGCTGGCCGGGCATTTGCATGCCAGCCATGCCGGCAGCAGTGCGGCGCGCTATCCGGTGGTTGACTTTGCAGCACTCGTGGTGCAGGCGGGTACGGCGACGTCCACGCGCGCACGGGGCGAGTCGAATTCGTTTAACGTGTTGCGCATTGACAGCGCAGCGATTGCGGTCGAACGCTACCACTGGCTGCCGGCTGTCGGCGTGGTCGCAGGCCATTTCGCGCTCGCCACGACCGAATGTTTTATTCGGGCAGAGAAGGTTTGGCAGGCGCACTGAGGGACGGTGTCATTAACCCGGACGAACAGTATCGGTTGCAGGTGGCGCTGCCTGACGCACTTCATGGGAGTGCCAGATCACCCGAAACAGGCTGGCCAGGCCGATCACCCACGCCATCGACGCGGCCCAGCCGGCCAGGATGTCCGACGGATAGTGCACCCCCAGATAGATCCGCGAGCTGCCCACCAGCAGCACGAACGACGCTCCCGCTACCAGCATCTGCCAGCGCCAGCGGCTATGCCAGCATAGCGCAATCAGGGCGACGCTGACGGCCATCGACTGCATCGCATGTCCACTCGGAAAACTGTAGGTGTGTTCCGGTAACAGCGAGACCCATAAATCCGGACGCGCGCGCGCGAAGACATGTTTTGCCAACAGGTTCAGCAATGCCGCGCCAGTCGTTGCCAAGAACCAAAACGTCGCTCGGTGTCGTTCGCGACGGTGTATCAGGTACCCAAATACCAGAATATTGAACGGCACTAGCGACGCCGCCGACCCGGCGTGCGTAAACAAAATTAAAATCCGGTCCAGCAGGGGCGTCGCATGTGCATGGGCAAACATCAGCAGCGTCTGATCGAAAGGAAAAGTCTGATTGGCCGCCACGTCTTCCGCTAGCATGCCGAAACCATACAACGGCAGCAGCACGCCGGAAAACAACATCGTCAACTTGACGGCGCGACGGCGTAACCAGAGTTTCAGCAACAACATGAGGAATTCCGTTGTGGTAATCGACGCAACCGATGCGGCGAGCCTGCCGACTAAAGTATAACCTCCGCGCAGCGCCAGCATGCTAAAAGCTGTCCGAGCTTGATGCGACCTGACAGCGACTCCAGCATTACCGGCCGGTTGTCGGCGATTGCTGTGACAGCGGTGCAGCGCTGATTAAATTACGACTGGACCGACCTGTTTTGAACGATTGTTCCAAGGTTTAGCAGACGCTCGATGCCCTCGAAAGTTTCCATGCCGGCCAGCTTGGCCAACACAAAAATGATCGGCCCCCGTTGAGCGCTTGCTACCGACGCGAAGGCAGGACCGGGGCAATAGCCGGCCAGACCCCAACCGATTCCGAACAGTAAACCGCCGACTAGACGACCATCGATACGCGTGCTTATCGGGATTTGCATCGGCT
>JAYVEF010000058.1:0-5748 GCA_043748965.1 Burkholderiales bacterium | reverse complement strand
AGTCACCGCGCCGACCGCGCCAGCTGCGAGCACCAAGACCCGCGCTGATGTCAAAGCCGACACCAAGGCGGCCGCTAAAGCTGGTGACATCAAGACTGGTGATATTGCCCCAGGGGTCGTTACGCCGATGCCTGTCGTGACCGACACCAAAACTCGCGCCGAAGTCAAGGCCGATGCAAAGGCCGCAAACAAGGCTGGCGAAGTGCGTAAAAACGGCGACATCGGTGAACAGCCAGCGCCAGTCGTCAAAAAACGCATGAAAAAAATGAAGAAGATGGCCAAGCCTGCCGTGACCACCGATGCTGCTGCACCTGCACCAGCCAAGTAAGTATCTGAGCTGACGCCCGCGCTGCGGGCGCCGCGCCAGACAATCAGCCTACCGGTCGCGTGATGCGCCGGTAGGCTTTTTTATTGCGCCGGGCAGTCGCTGTCCTGTCTTCGTCGGGGAGGGTGGGCGAATAAAATTGGCCCCTGAACATACCGCATTGACCGACGAGACTGCGTTTTGTCGGACCATATCCGTGAAGTCCCTCGACCACGCGAGTACGCTGCAACTACAGCGCCGATGCTGCAGCTTGCGCACCACCGACTGCACCTGCAACGCCATCTTATCGACATCTCGGGCCGCTCCATTGCACTTGGTGGCTGCCAAAAACAGGCTAACGCTGTGCGCAATCCTAAAGTGCATCGTCACGACAACTAACCTAAAAGAAAAGTGAATTATTACCATTAGTAGTTGTTAATGTGATAATTTATGTGCTCGTCAGCTTTCCCGCACTCACCATAGTCAAGCGACCGAAATAGCCTGAAAAAGTGGGAATTCACCTTGCTGGGGGGCATCCCTGATCCACTTAGGTACTCATGCAATCCACTATTACCAAAACTACCACGATACTTGTGGTTGCGTTCAGCGCTGTCCTGCTGGCGCCCTGTCTCCAGGCAGCACCGGCAACAGATGTTACGGTGGGGTCACTGCGGCTACGCGCTGCCAACCTCGAACGCAGTCAGTCGTGGCTGGAAGCCGCCGCAGCCTGGCAAAACCTGCAGGATCTGCAGCCCGATGACGTCGAAGCGTTTCGACAGCGGGTACTGGCTCTTGGCCAGGCAGGCGCTGCGCACCTGGCCTATCAGCTGTCTCAACAACGCCCGGCACTGTTCAGTATCGACCAGCAGTTTCAGCTTGCCCATGCGGCGGCTGCGCTGACTGTGGTCTTCGGGGTGGCCCAACAGGGGTCGCAAAGTGGTGCACAACGTTTCGCCACGCTAGAACTGGCGCTGGCCGAAGAAAGCCAGATTACGGCAAGGTTTGGCGTGCGTTCGCCCACCAGTTTTGACACCCTGCTAGCGCTGCGCGAACGCGACGACATGCCCGCTACGGTTGCGCTATATCAAACCCTGCGACAGCAGCAAGTCGCGCAGCCGCCCTATGCAACGGCTGCTGCCGCAGAGGCTTATCTGGTCTTGCACCAGCTCTGAAAGAGCCGTCGCGTTGTTACAACCGCTACTGCCAGCACGCGCCGCTGCACGTGGCGAATTGAAGCTCGATGCCGCCATCACGCTGGCGTATGCGTTACTCGAATCGAACCAGCCAGACGACGCCATCGCGCTGATCGATCAGCTGCTCGCGGCTACGCCACAACGCGCGCATCGCGGCCTGGCCGGGATAGAACACGCCAATCCGGACTACCTGCGGCTAGCCGTACAAGCCGTCCTGTTCAGGATCCATGCTCAGCGGCTGGACGACGCCCAACAGCGCCTGCTGGGGCTGCAGGCGCTGGCGCCATTCAGTTCTGATGTCCGTCTAGCGAGCGCCAGTCTGCACAATGCGCGCGACCATCGTCACGCCGCGATGGATGAATATCGACTAATGCTGGTCGATCATCCTGATTCGATCGATGCCGCGATCGGTAGTGGCGAAGTATTGCTGGCGCTAAACGCTACCCACGCCGCCTCGCTGGTACTGAAAGACTTGCAGGCCGGAGAACCAGATCAACGCACTGTCCGGCACCTGGCGGCTTCAGTGCAACGGCGTCGGCGACCGGTGCTGCACGCTGGCCTGCTAGTGGGTCATGGCGGCGCGGCTGCA
Organism: Burkholderiales bacterium; assembly: GCA_043748965.1. GTDB lineage: Bacteria > Pseudomonadota > Gammaproteobacteria > Burkholderiales > Burkholderiaceae_D > Actimicrobium. The sequence goes on along the minus strand of JAYVEF010000058.1, from coordinate 3,662 downwards.
GGTGCCGAATCGGTGTTCGATGCCACCTTCAATTCAGCACAACTCGACTGGACCGACGCTGCCGATCTACGGGCTTTTGGCCACTGGTCACGCGCCAGCGGCGGCCTGCGCCAAGCCGTAGCGGCCGGCGGCGAGGCTGATACAGCCGCGCGCAACCGCCTCGGTGCCGGCCTGACGGCAGCGTCACCGCTACTGTCGCTGCAGATCGAACTGGATCGCGCCGACGGTACCGCGCGCCGGACTGGCGTCGCGCTGGGGCTGGCCTCGTCCGGTTCAGACCAGTGGCAACTCGCCAGTAGCTTCGACAGCAATCTCACAATATGCTGTCGAGTGCGACTTACCGCGCCGGCGTAACCGCTCGGCAATGGCAGTCTGCAGCAGTCTGGAGCGATAACGAAGCGCGCAAAGCTGGCCTAGAGATGGTCGCGACCGATTTTTCGGATACCAATCGACGGCGTGCTGCGCGTTTGTGGTGGCAACAGCGCTGGTTCAGCAGCCCGCAGGTGCAACTCGACACCACGCTGAGTCTGGCCGCGGCACGCAACAGCAAGTTGTCAACGCCGTACTTCAATCCGGCCAATGAGCGCGAAGTGGCCGTGGCTACGAAGCTGGAATGGCGTACCTGGCAGCGCTACCAACGCAGTTTTCGGCAGCGCTTGGTAGCGTACGTCGCGCAGTATCGGCAGCAAGGGTTCGGCAGCGCTGCCGCAGCCGAACTGCATGCAGAACACGAATGGCAAATCGAGGAAGGTTTTGGCCTGACGCTCGGCCTCGGCCACGGCTTTCATCCCTATGACGGCGTGCGTGAGCACCGGCGCTATGGCTACCTGAATATTAACTGGATCATTCAATGAATCCTCGCAATAACGCAGTTCGACTGGTTTGGTTCCTGATGATCATGCTGGCGCTCGACCTGCTATCCATCACGAATCAGGCAGCGGCGCGGCCCACGATACCGGTGTCCCAACCGGCCGAAGACCCGCCGCAAAGTTTTCGGGTGCTGTGCTATCACGACGTGCGTGACAGTCTGCGCGACACGCTTACGAAGTCGCCCGAGTCAACCGCCATCGATACGGGCGAACTGGTGCGACATTTTTCGTGGCTACAGCAAAACGGCTACCATCCGGTCAGCCTGCAACAGATCGTCGAGGCACGCGCCGGTCGCGCCTTGCTACCGCCGCGCGCGCTATTGCTGACATTTGACGACGGGTATCAGAGCACTTACACCAAAGTGTTCCCCTTGCTACGTCAATTTGGCTTTCCGGCCGTCATTGCACTGGTCGGCAGCTGGATTGACGCGGCACCCGGAGCACGGAGTAGTGGCGCCCCAGATGCGGCGTTTCTGAGTTGGGCGCAGGTGCAAGAAATGCAGCGCTCCGGATTGATTGCAGTGGCTTCGCATTCCTACGCGCTGCATCAGGGCCTGCTCGCCAACCCGCAAGGTAACCTGCTGCCCGCGGCGACCACGCGCCAGTTCGATCCTGCCAGTCAGTCCTACGAATCCGACCAGCAATATGCACAGCGCATTCAGGACGATCTGCGCCGCAACGTCGATCTGATCCGGCAACGCAGCGGCCAAGCGCCGCTGGCTATGGTCTGGCCTTACGGCGCCTTTAGCGAACTGGGCGTGGAGTGGGCGATGGCAGCGCAAATGCCGCTCGGATTCACGCTTGAGCCCGGTCCGAATACGCCACAGCAACCGCTCCAGAAACTGCGGCGTTCACTGGTGAGCTTCAACAGCACCGTGATCGACCTGCACGAAATGCTGCACGCGCCACCGCAGCAGTCTGACAGGCAAATTAATCCGGAGCGCGCATTACAGGTCGACCTGGACTACGTGTACGACGCCGACCCGGCGACGCAGGAAGCGAATCTGTCGGCGTTGCTGGAGCGAGTGGTACGCCTGCATCCCAGTACCGTTTATCTGCAGGCGTTCGCTGATCCGGACGGTGACGGAATTGCCGACGCGGTATATTTTCCGAACCGCCACCTGCCGATGCGCGCCGATTTATTTTCTCGCGTAGCGTGGCAATTGCGGACGCGTGCTCACGTGGCCGTCTACGCGTGGATGCCGGTGATTGGCTTTAAGCTGCCGGCAGCACACCCGGCCGCCAGCCATCTGGTCAGCATCGACCCGCATGCCCCGGCGGCGGCACGTCACAATCGCAGCCAACGACTGTCACCGTTCGATCCGCTGGCACGCCAGACTATCCTCGAGATCTACGAAGACCTCGGCAAACAGGCTAGCTTTGCCGGGATTTTATTTCATGATGATGCCACGCTGTCGGATTTTGAAGACAGCAGCAGCGCGGCGCTCGCCGTGTACCGCAACGAATGGCAATTACCGGGCTCAGTACAGGCAATCCACGCCGACCCCCTTTTGCGCCAACGCTGGTCAGAGCACAAGACTGCTTGGCTTAACGCCTTCACGATGGAACTGGCGGGCACATTGCGACGCTACCAGCCCTCCCTGATGACCGCGCGCAACCTATTCGCTGAACCGGTGTTAAATCCTGCTTCGGAGGAATGGTACGCACAGTCGCTGCCGAGTTTTCTGGCGCTGTACGATCATGTTGCATTGATGGCGATGCTGCAGATGGAGCGCGCCGATGATCCGGTTGCCTGGATGGACCGCCTGCTGCAGGGCGTGCTGCGCGAGCCTGGTGCCTTGCATAAAACCTTGTTTGAATTGCAAAGCCGCGACTGGCGCACCGGGCGCGCTATCGATGCGGCAGTAATGGCATCCCAAATGCGCCGTCTGCGGCTCGGCGGCGTGCGTCACCTCGGCTATTACCCGGATGATTTCCATCGCAACCAACCGGTCGTGGAAGTAGTCGCACCGGCATTTTCGAACGCCACCGAACTACAGCCGAGGTAGCCGTGCACCCACTTGCGGTTCTGCTTGGATTCACTTTTTACTATCCGCTGCTGATGGCGTGGCTATGGATGGTCGGCGGGCTGGCATTCTGGTGGCGTCACGAGCGCGACACTGTGCGCTATCGTGACCCGTTGACACTACTGGAGGCGACGCCTTCCGTGTCGGTACTGGTGCCATGTTTTAACGAAGAAGACAATCTGCATGAAGTACTGCTGGCCCTTTCGAAACTTAATTATCCGAACTACGAAATCATCTGCATCAATGATGGCAGCACGGATAACACCGGCGCGCTGCTCGATGCGCTGACCGACACCTACCCGATGCTGCGGGTAATTCATCAGGCCCGCAATCAGGGTAAGGCCGTCGGTTTGAACACGGCGGCTTTGCTGGCGCGCAGTGAGTACCTGCTTTGCATTGACGGCGATGCCATGCTTGATCGCGATGCACCTGGCTGGATGATGACGCACTTTGTGCGGGCCGCGCGACTCGGAGCGGTCACTGGCAATCCGCGCATCAGGACCCGCTCGACCCTGCTGGGGCGGCTGCAGGTCGGCGAATTTTCGTCGATCATCGGCCTGATCAAGCGTGCCCAACGGATTTACGGGCGGCTGTTTACTGTCTCCGGCGTCGCCACCATGTTTCGTCGCCGGGCACTGCTCGAGGTCGGATTCTGGAGCCCCGATATGCTCACCGAAGACATCGACATCAGCTGGAAGCTACAGAATGCGCAATGGGATATCCGCTTCGAGCCGCGCGCGCTGTGCTGGATTTTGATGCCCGAAAC
>JAYVEF010000057.1:0-5781 GCA_043748965.1 Burkholderiales bacterium | reverse complement strand
CGGCCTGGCTGTTCGGTCCCGTATGGTCTGTGCTGTACATCTTCATGGCAATTGCTGCGTGGCTAGTGTGGCGCGAGCACGGCTTTAGAATTGCTCGGGTCCCGTTGGGTCTTTACGTCGTCCAGCTCGTTGCCAACGCACTGTGGACATGGTTGTTTTTTGTGCTGCACCTCGGCGCGCTCTCCATGGCCGAAATCGTCGTTCTCTGGCTGCTCATTGCGGCAACCCTCTTCAGTTTCTGGCCCGTTCATCGGGTTGCCGCACTATTATTGGTGCCCTATCTGGTTTGGGTGAGCTTCGCCTCCGCGCTGACCCTGTCCTTGTGGCGCTTGAATCCGGCTGTGCTTGGCTAGGACGGTCTCAGGCGACCTAGCGTTTATGCAGCAGCCCGCTGCGTGTATGCGTTCAGCAGACTAGGCGCGAAACTTTCCTGACTACCCTGTTGTCCGACTACCGGGTTGGGGCCGTCCCAAGCGGCGTCGGCAAAAATACCGCCGTGATCATTCTGGCAAGCCGAGTTGAATGACGCAAAAATTGTGACCGTGCTTTACCATCACCAAGCACTTTCGGTCGCAGCGATGTGGCATCCTGATTTGTCAGGCTCGGCGAGAGCGCGCCACACCCAACCGGAGCCATGCATGGCAAGCAGCGACAAGGCCGATCCGCCGGTACTACCCAAAGAATTCGATTCGCAAAAAGTTATTTATGCCGCGATTGCCGCCAACCTCTGTATCGCGGTTGCCAAGTTCGTGGTGGCAGCGGTGACGGGGAGTGCCGCGATGCTGGCGGAAGGCATTCATTCGGCGGTCGATACCGGCAACGAGCTGCTGCTGATTCTCGGCTTGCACCACAGTCGTCGACCGCCCGACGAATGGCACCCATTCGGCTATGGCAAAGCGCTGTATTTCTGGGCACTGATCGTGGCGCTGTCGGTATTTTCGCTGGGCGGTGGGATCTCGATGTATCACGGTATTCTCAGTCTGCTGCAGCCGGCGCCACTCCGGCCGGCATTTTGGAATTATGTGGTGCTGGCAATCGCGGCAGTATTTGAAGGATTCAGCTGGAATGTATCGCGTCGAGCGCTCAACCAGCGGCGCCGCAACGGTGACAACCTGTGGCAGTCGGTACGTCGTAGCAAAGATGCCAGTGTCTTTACGGTTTTTATCGAAGACACCGCCGCGCTGCTTGGTATCGCGATCGCCGCCGCCGGCATCGTGTTGGGCCACTGGCTGGACAATCCCTACATCGATCCGGCAGCATCGGTTTTGATTGGCGCAGTATTGATCACGTCGGCGTTTGTGCTGGCGCGGGAGTGCGGCAATCTGCTGCTCGGTGAAAGCATCGATCGTGAAGAAATCCGCACGTTGCGCCTGCTGATCGCGGCCGAAACGTCGGTCGACCATGTCGGACACCTGCTGACCATGCAACTCGGCCCGGAGCAGATTTTGCTGACCGCAGCGATTCGCTTCAAACGCGGCATGACGGTCACTGAAGTCGACCGCGCGATCGAAAGGCTGGAGCACATCATCGCGACGCAGAACGCCGCGATCAAACACATATTCTTTGAGTCGGCATCGATCAAATCTTCATTTCAGGCCGAACCATAATCCGCTCCAGCGCGGCAGGCGTTCCGCTATCATCGCAGCATGGAATTACGCCAGCTTCGTTATTTCGTCGCGATTGTCGATCACGGCTCCCTGTCACGTGCGGCGCGTGCGTTGCACGTGGCGCAACCGGCACTAACGCAGCAGCTGCGCCAACTGGAGGACGAACTCAAGGCGCAATTGCTGCATCGCTCAGCGCAAGGCGTGCTGTCCACCGACGCCGGTAAAACTTTTTATGAACACGCCCAAGCGATCCTGAAGCAGGTCGAGGATGCCCGCTACGCAGTCGCTCAATCGGCCGATGCACCCTCCGGCACCGTCGCACTGGGTATTCCGCAAAGCGTTTCAGGCGCACTCGCACTGCCACTGCTGATCGCCGTACGCGCTGCCTATCCCGACATATCGCTGCAGCTCACCGAAGAATTGTCGGGCAATCTGATCGAGCAGTTAAAATCCGGCCGCATCAATCTGGCGGTGCTGTTCGACGATGGCCAACTCAGTGGTTTTGCCAGCACGCCGATGGTTGAAGAACAATTGATGTTCATCACGCGTACCGGTTCGGCCTTTGCACCGCGCGGCAAAACCATGACGCTGGCCGGAGCTGCGCAGGTTCCGCTGATTCTGCCGGGCCTGCAACACGGCGTGCGGCCACGGATCGAAAACGTGGTGCGCAGTGCCGGGCTGACGCTGAGTCAGGTCATTGAAATCAATTCGATCGCAATTTTGAAATCAGCGCTGCTGGCCGACATCGGCGCAACGATTTTGCCGAGCGCGCCGGTATTGTCCGAAATCGAACGCAGGCTGATGATGGCCTATCCGATCGCCGGTGCGAATATCTCCCGCACCGTGACGTTATGCGCGTCCCGCAATATTCCGCTGACCAACGCCGCCGCAGCGGTGGAGCGCCTGGTGCTGGAGGTGACGGCGCACCTGTGTGGCAGTAACGCATGGGTCGCAGCACGCAGTTTGATCCGTTGACATACCCGGCCCATAAGTTTTACTTATAGCCCTATCCGCAATCGGTATTTCTCACTTGGCTTGCAAGCTATTACACTGTGGTTGTCGGCAGTTTCACTTGCCGAACAGGCCGATACCCCGGTCCCGCTGCACGGCAGTCGCAGGTCTTACCCGACCTGCTCTTGCCCAAGGCAAATCTAAATCAAAATTTTGGAGACTCGCATGAACGCCCCCACCGCAACTTCGCTTGCAGGGACGCCTGACGCCGCCCTGCGCGGCGTGACGTCTGATTGCACATCGGCGGAGCCAAACGCCGTAACGCTGGCGTCGGTCGCCCTTGACGATAAATACACCAATCTAACCGGGCAAATCTTTCTGTCGGGGATTCAGGCTCTGGTACGCTTGCCGATGATGCAGCGTCAGCGCGATCTGGCCGCCGGCATGGATACCGCAGGATTTATTTCAGGCTATCGTGGCTCGCCACTGGGCGGGCTCGACGAGACGCTCTGGAAAACCGCGAAGATCCTCGAAGCCAATCACATCAAGTTCGTTCCCGGCATCAACGAAGACCTGGCCGCCACTGCGGTCTGGGGAACCCAGCAGGTCGATCTGATCGGGCCGGCGAAGTACGACGGCGTGTTTGCGATGTGGTACGGCAAAGGGCCGGGCGTGGACCGCTGCGGCGATGTTTTCAAGCACATGAACCACGCCGGCACAGCTGCCAAGGGTGGCGTGATTCTGGTCGCGGGCGACGACCATGGGGCGTATTCGTCGACGCTGCCGCACCAGTCGGACCACCTGTTTTCGGCCTCGATGATTCCGGTACTGTATCCGTGCAACGTGCAGGAATACCTGGATTTGGGTTTGCATGCGTGGGCGATGTCGCGCTATTCCGGCTGCGTGGTGGCATTCAAGGCGCTGGCCGACACGGTCGAATCGAGCGCCTCGGTCGATGCTGATCCGTTTCGCCTGCAGATCACGCTGCCGACCGATTTTGTGATGCCGCCCGGCGGTCTGAATGCGCGCCTGACGACCGAGACGCTCGGCATCGAAGCGCGCAAGCAAGAAGCGCTCATGCAGGATTATAAAATCTACGCAGCACTTGCCTACGCCCGCGCCAATCAGCTCAATCACATCACCATCGACAGTCCGAGCGCGCGACTGGGCATCATTGCGTCCGGCAAATCGTATATGGATGTGCTGGATGCGATGGAAGAGCTCGGCATCACCGAACAGGTCGCCGCAGAGATCGGGATTCGGCTGTACAAAGTCGCCATGCCATGGCCGCTCGAACCGGACGGCGTACGCGAATTCGCCCAAGGGCTCGATGAGATTCTGGTTGTCGAAGAAAAGCGCCAGATCGTCGAATACCAGCTCAAAGAACAGCTTTACAATTGGCGCGACGACGTGCGCCCGCGCGTGATCGGCAAATTCGACGAGAAGGGCGAATGGGTGGCGCCGCGCGGCGAATGGCTGCTGACGTCGAAGGCCGATTTTTCGGTAGCGCAGATTGCACGTGTAATTGCCGGGCGCATCGCGCGCTTTCATACCAGCGACCTGATCAAAGCGCGCCTGATGTTTTTGGAAGCCAAGGATGCGGTCCTCAAAAAGGCCGTCGCCACGCCAGCGCGGCCGGCGTGGTATTGCTCGGGCTGCCCGCACAATAGCTCGACAAAGGTGCCGGAGGGCAGTCTCGCGCTGGCCGGCATCGGCTGTCATGTGATGGCAACCGCCATCTATCCTGAACACAACAAGACCACTACCCACATGGGTGGCGAAGGTGCCCCGTGGATCGGGCAGGCACCGTTTTCGACACTGCCGCATGTGTTTGCCAATCTCGGCGATGGTACGTATTTTCATTCGGGCTATCTGGCGATTCGGGCGGCGATTGCAGCCAAGGTCAATATTACCTACAAAATTTTGTATAACGATGCAGTGGCGATGACGGGCGGCCAACCCGTCGACGGGTTGATTACCGTATCGATGATGGCGCAGCAAATGGCAGCCGAAGGCGTCAAGCGGATTGCGCTGGTGACCGAGGACCTGTCGCGCTATGTCGGACGGGTTGGCCTGCCGACCCTGGTCAGCTTGCATGACCGCAAGGACATGGATGCGGTACAACGCGAACTACGTGAATTCGAAGGTGCATCGGTACTGATTTACGATCAGACCTGCGCCGCCGAAAAGCGGCGTCGCCGCAAAAAAGGCGAGTACGCCGACCCGGCCAAACGCATGGTCATCAACGATGCCGCGTGCGAGGGATGCGGCGACTGCGGCGTGCAGTCGAACTGCACCTCGATCTTGCCGCTGGAAACTGAGTTCGGTCGCAAGCGCAGTATCGATCAATCGTCCTGCAACAAGGACTATTCGTGCGTCAAAGGATTTTGCCCGAGCTTTGTCACGATCGAAGGGGGCACGCTCAAAAAGTCGAAATCCGGCGTGGTCAAGGTCGATCAATTCGGTGCGATTCCAGCACCCGTCCTGCCGCTGTGCGCAGCACCCTACAATATTCTGTTGAACGGCATCGGTGGGACTGGCGTGATCACTATTGGCGCGCTGATCGGCATGGCAGCCCATCTCGAAGGCAAGTCGGTCTCGGTTCTGGACATGACTGGAATGTCGCAAAAGAATGGCTCGGTAACGTCGCATATACGTATCAGTACGTCGCATGGGGCGATTCGGGCACAGCGCATCGCCACCGGCGAAGCCGATCTGGTGCTGGGTTGCGACATGTTGACTGCAGGGTCGCAGGATGCGATTTCCAAGATGCGTCCCGGTCGTACCCGCGCCGTAGTCAACACGCACCAACAACCGACCGGCCAATTTACACAGGATGCCGACTGGGATTTCCCCATTGAGCAGGTAAAGTCGCTGATCAGCGAGTCGGTCGATCAACGCACCGACTTTATCGATGCGACGCGTCTGGCCACGGCGCTGATGGGCGACTCAATCGCGACCAATCTGTTCATGCTAGGTTTTGCTTACCAGCGCGAATGCATCCCGGTCACGGAGTCGGCTTTGATGCGCGCGATCGAGTTGAACGGTGTTGGGATTGAATCGAACAAAACGAGCTTTTTGTGGGGTCGCCGCGCCGCCGTCGACGCCAAGCGTGTCGAAGCTATTGCAATCCCGGGTAAGCCGGTTTTGCTGCAGATGCCGCCGTCGCTGGATGCGCTGATCAAGCGTCGGGTTGCGCTACTGACGGACTATCAGAACGGTG
>JAYVEF010000056.1:0-5787 GCA_043748965.1 Burkholderiales bacterium | reverse complement strand
TTGATTTTTACCTGGCGCATCGTTTAAAGGTCGCCGGCTTTGTCGGCCACCGCGTATTTAGGCCGTGGGCGGTGTATCAGTTGTACGCCGCCAGCGGTGGGATTCCTCGGCTAATTAATATTTTGGCCAACAAGGCCATGATGCTCAGCTATGGCGAGGGTAGCCAGCAGGTTCATGCGCGCCACGTCCGCGCCGCCCGCCGCGACACGGTCGGGGCGCGGCCACAACGATGGCAGTGGCTAGCGGTCGCGGCGGCATTGGTGCTGGCAGGCTCGGCCTGGGGATGGATGGTGTTGCGATGAGCGTGATCAATCAAATGCTGCAGGACCTGGACAACCGCAAGCCGGTGATCGATACCGGCACCGCGATCACCGCACAGGTACGCGTGGCGGCGCGGCGCGAGCGCGCGCATCAAGGCTGGTGGGCTATCGTGCTGCTTGGGATGACGATGGTGATTGTAGGATCGCTGTGGCTGCTACAACCCGGCCACGGGGCGGATCGTCGCTGGCGGCCTGCGGCGATGAACGCCTCGCGACCGATGTCGGTGGCGGGCGCGCCAGCAGCGCTGCAAGTGTCGGCGCCAATACAGGCGCCTGTGTCAACCACTGCGAGTCCGGTAGGGCTGCCGGACCAGTTGATCACGCTCGGCCTGAAGACCACCAACTGGCTCGACCTGAGCCGGGTCGACAACGCATCACCCAAACCACCGCGGGCTGCGTTGCACGTCGATCTGGCACCGGCGCCACCGTTACCTTTACCGACCGCGCCGGTCAGCGCTAGTGCGTCGGTCAGCGCTAGTGCGTCGGTCGCCGAACGGCCGCCGCGTCAGGCGATAGTCGTATCAGCCACCGCTGCACCGGCGCTACCTGCCGCCGCTGTCAACACGGCAACCCGCCTGCCGATCAAGGAAACCACGCCCAAGCAGCGCGCCGACAGCGAATACGGTCGGGCGTTGACGCTGTTGCAGGAAGACCGCAGCACCGAGGCCGGCGAGTTGCTGGCCTCGGTGCTGCAACTCGATCCCGGCAACGCGGCCGCGCGTCAGAGTCAGGTCAGCATGCTGGTTGCGGCACGGCGTTACCCGGAGGCTGAGCGCAGCTTGCAGGACGGACTTAAATTCGATCGAAATCAAGTGGCGCTGGCGATGATCCTGGCGCGCCTGCAAGTCGAGCAGGGCGACGCCGGAGCGGGTCTGAAGACGCTCCAGCTAAGCTTATCGGCAGGCGCCGACCGCGCCGAATATCAAGGGTTTTTGGCGGCACTGCTGCAGCGCGAAGGGCGCCACCGCGATGCCATTGAACATTATCAGTATGCATTGCGTAAAGTGCCCGGATCAGGCGTCTGGCTGACGGGAATGGGAATTTCGCTGCAGGCCGAAAATCGGGTCAGCGAGGCGCAGGAAGCATTCATGCGAGCGCAGGCCAGCGCGTCATTGGCTCCTGATTTGAAACTGTTTGTCGACCAGCAGTTGCGCCAAGGTGGTCTACGTTGAATCGCCGCGCAGAGTGACGATCGTATCGTGTAAGCCAGAGCCGACAGCGCACTGACGGGCGTCACCGGATGGCGTCCTGGTTCGGGTGGGTACGGCGTCGCAAGCCCGGTCCCGCCGGCCCGCCAGACATGGTAACCGGACGCGAAATTGCGCACCCAGACCGCCTCCCGCGCTGTGCGCGCCGACGGTCCCGCCGTGATGCTCGACCAGGCTTTTGACCAAAGCCAAGCCGAGTCCGAGCCCGCCTTGGGTCCGATCCGACGAACGCTCGCCTTGAGTAAATAAATCGAACACGTGTGGCAGCAGGCTGGCGTCGATGCCAATTCCGTTATCACAAACGTGCACCGTTACCTGTTCGAAGCCGGCCTCCACGCGCAGACTGATTGCGCCGCCTGGCGCGGTGAAACGCGCTGCATTGTTGAGAAGGTTGGTCAGGACCTGTACCAGACGCGTGCGGTCGCCATCTATCCAGCAAGGCGCCGGCGCCAGCGCAATCGTCAGTCGATGCCGCTGGCCTTCGATCAATGGGCGATTCTGTTCGACGGCATCGGCGACGATGGTATTCAAATCCAGCGGTTGCCGATCGAACCGTATCAAGCCGCGCGTGACGCGCGATACGTCCAGCAAGTCGTCCAGCAGATGGGTCAAGTGGTGCACCTGCCGTGTGATGATCTGACTGCTTTGCAGTACGCGCATGCCGTCGTGCGGGCAGAGGCTGAGTAGTTTGGCGGCCATGCTGATAGGCGCCAAGGGGTTGCGCAGTTCGTGTGCCAGCATTGCCAGAAAGTCGTCTTTGCGACGGTCGCCTTCGCAAAGCAGTGTCTCGGCCGCCCGCCGCGACGCGAGTTCGTGTTCAGCACGTTCGATCGCCTGTTGTAGCGCCTTGCGATTTGATTCCAGCGCGGTATTGAGCGCCCCGGTGCGGCGACTGGCTTCACGCGCGGCCTGTGCATGCCCGTCAGCCGCAAACAACGCCCGCTCGCTGCAGAGTGTGGTGCCCAGCAAGGGCAGCAAAGCAACGATCGCTGCCTGAGCCGCTACGTCAGGGGCGCCGCCTAATAGCACCACGATCGCGGTCGCAGAAGAATCACACAATCCCAGCGCAATGCTTTCCGCCCCATCGGACAGTGCAGGAAGTTGTTCACGGCAGGGTATGGTTGCGGCGCAGCAGCGCTGCAAAAAAACCTGCCAGCGAGCACCCTCACGGAGCGTTTGTGGTAACCCGGCCGCAGGCAGGAACGCTCCGATTTCTTCATCCCGGCCAAACAGTAGCACCTCGGCCGCACCTGCAAACCCGGCCAGTTCATGGCTGGCTGCAGCGCGCGATTCGGGCCGCTGCAAGTGATGGAAGATGTCGATTAACGCCGCCGTGATCATTGCGGAAACGCGCAAACGATTGCTGTACAGTTATGAAAACCGCTGAACTGTCCTTCAGCTCGGGCGATCTGGCCATAGGTGTCACAGCCTGCAAAATTTTCGGAGCCCAGAACTTCTGCCACGGCTTTTAGCTCGTCGCCGAACGCTCGCCCGAGTCGGGCTCGCGTTGCCATGCAGTCGAAGACCAGCGAGCTGGCGTGCAGATGTCCGCGTAGTCCGTCGAGTGCGGTCTGCGAAGCCTGCCGCGCAGCCTCGGTGGCAGAGGCGGCGCTGGCTTCCATCAGGTGGACGGTAGCGCCTACCGGTATCTCAGCGGCGCACGCGATCGTAACGTCGGCATGGAGCGTCAGCGGAACGCGCAATTTGTAGCCGTCGCCGGTATCGATGCCGATCACGTTGTGCAAAAAAACGGTAGCGGATTGGCTTTGTCCAATGTCTGACCGGTGGCGCGTGCATGCTGTTCAAAAATTTCGACCGCAATCGTCGCGTTTAGGCTGATCAGGCGGATGCCTTCTGCTGCGGTAACCCGCAGCGCCGGTTCGCGCAACTGCCAACCGTGCCTGGCGCCCAAGCCGATCGACTTTTTAGACAGCATTTCGAGCACCGGCACTGCATCCGACATCGCTTTGGTGCCGAAAAAGATAGGGGTCTGTAGGAACTTCGCATCGTCAGCGGCGCCGCCGCCAAACACCTGATACGTGCCGTGGGTTTCGTGCGTCATGTGGTGAATCATTTCGTCCGCGTCGCCGGCCAGCACATCGGTCAGCACCAGCGCACTGCGATACGGATAGTCGTTATGGCGGACAGCGGTGAATACTGGGAGGTTGGCGCGCATTGCAGCTGCGTGGTCGGCTCGCAACCCCGTCGCGATCGCTGCATTGAACTGAATGTCATCCGAGCGCAACGCCATCACCGAGACTGATCTACTGCCGGGCGCGCAACCCGAAAACTCACCTGCCGATGAGCAGCCGACCACCAGCTTGGGTGCGCAACCCTCGTGAAGCGCCGACAACAACGCATCGAAATCGTATTGCGGTGAAGCGAACACGATGATCGCATCCGCCGCTGCGCGCTCGAGCTTTTGATGGATAGATTGCCGTAGCCAACTACCCGCTGCGCGGCTATCGGGCCTCGCCATATTGCTGACGATCGCCTGGGCAATAGTCACGCCATTTTCAAAAAAGCCTGGTGACCCGGCGAGGTAGGGCGTGATCACAGCGCGGCGATGTCCCTGCGTTCATCACTCTGCCCCTTGACGGCATTACGATATTTGCTTTTTGCGACAAGCTTCTTGATCGTTTCGCGTGCCACGTTGGCTTGCTTGGTCTCTTTCTTGTCCTGCTTGCTGCGCTGCTGCGCAACACTCTTACCAATGTGATTTGTCATGGGCAGCACTCCGTTAAATCATGATCTGGTGCGCTCCGGCCAAAATGGAGTCCGGCGGCGGCGCGTCTTTGCAGCAGGATGCCCGAACAGCTCGTGGAGCTCTGTGCGTTGATTCACTTTGTCGTGTCAGGCATGTCTACGGCCTGCAAGAAAGTCGCTGCGCTCGCGATCACTCAGTCGCTCAGTCGCTCAGTCGATCAGTCGATCAGATTTTGCTTGATCGCGTAATAAATCAAGTCGGCATTGGTCGCCATATTCATTTTTTCGAGCACGCGGGCGCGATAGGTGCTGACCGTTTTAACGCTCAGACATAATGCTTCGGCGATTTTGGTGACGCCTTCACCTTGGCTAAGTTTGCCAAAAATCTCATATTCGCGGCTCGAAAGAGTTTCGTGCAGCGGCTTGGTGGCATCGCTATCGGGTGCCATCGTCAGCAATTCTGCAACCGCGTAACTGATGTATTTATGACCGCGCAGAATCGTCTGAATCGCACTCACCAGTTCGGTGGCGAGTGCTTCCTTCTGCACATAGCCGCTGGCGCCGCTGCGCAATATCTGCACCGCGTAACGACTCTCCGGATGCATGCTGAGAATCAGTACCGGCAGTTCGGGCTTTTCGCGCTTGATCTGCTTCAGGACTTCGACGCCGCTTTTGTCAGGCATGGCGATATCGAGCAGCACGATATCGAAGGACTGCGTGCGGATCAGCCGGATCGCTTCGCTCGCGGTGGCGGCCTCGGCGCTGATTTCCATGTCCGGTATCTGGTCGATGAAATAGTGCACGCCTGCACGCACGACGGCGTGGTCGTCAACAACCAAAATGCGAGTTTTCATCGAAACACCTGACAGGTTAAGGCACCCTCGTGCCACTCGCGCAACGATACTGCGGCTGCAATCCGTGCAGCGATTGCCACTACATACAACTCGTTGTCAGAGATGGAGAGTGATCAATTGTGAACTACATGTATGTGCGCTTGCGCACGCAAAATAGTCGTTGTGTTGCATTCAGGAATTTGTAATGATCATGTTCCGAACTGCATTACCACGCTTCGCAACATGAATTCCAATGGTATCGAGATTGTAGCGTGTGTTTCCAATGGTGCGGGTGTCAGCGGCAATATCACGATGAAACAACTGCCTTGTCCTGCGCCATCGCTGGCAATGGTAATCACGTCATCGTGCAGTCCGACCAGCTAGCGCGCCAGTGACAAGCCGATATCCAGACTACCCTGAGTCCTGCCGAGGGAACACTTCATTTCCCAGCCAAAGAAAGCCGACGCATTTTTTAAGATGGTCACGCCCATACGTAGTTGACGATTCTCTTGCTCCAGCCGGCGGATACGTTGCTCCACCTTCAGCGGCTTGCCAACGACGCGTTGGCCGCTTTGTTCGGCCTCATACGGCTTGCGATGGCGACGGATTACCGTCTCGCCGATTTTCATGCTGTCACTGACCTGCGGCGTGCTCAGCCCCTGCGCCTAGACCGTGCGAACGACTTTCAGCTTCAGGCTGGTGTCGAAATGTCTGCATTAC
>JAYVEF010000055.1:0-5789 GCA_043748965.1 Burkholderiales bacterium | reverse complement strand
ACACATGAGAATTTCCTTGTTAGTTACGTTTGAGTGGTCGCTGCCAGCCATCGATCGTGAGTTGGCGGGCGCGTGATACGGTGAGTTGCCCGGCTGGCGCATCTTTGGTCAGGGTGGTGCCAGCGCCAATGGTGGCGCCCGCACCGATCCGTACGGGTGCGACCAGTTGCGAGTCGCTGCCGATGAAGGCATCGTCCTCGATCACAGTCTGGAATTTGTTGATGCCGTCGTAGTTGCAGGTGATCGTGCCTGCACCGATATTGACACGTGCACCGATACTGGCGTCGCCCAGATAGGCCAGATGGTTGGCTTTGGTGCCAGCACCCAGTTGGCTATTCTTGACTTCAACGAAGTTGCCGATGTGGCTGCCGGCACCGAGTTCGGTACCGGGTCGCAGTCGTGCATACGGGCCGACCACGGCGTCGACGCCGACCACCGCGTCTTCGATATGGCAGAACGGCTTGATCTGGGCGCCGACGGCGATGGTAGCGTTGCGAATCACACAATGGGCGCCAATGCTGACGCGCTCCGCCAGCGTCACGGACCCTTCAAAGATGCAGCCGACATCTATGCTGACATCACGCCCGCAAGTCAGCGTACCGCGTATATCGATGCGGGCCGGATCGGCTAGCGTGACGCCTTGTTCTAGCAGGGCTTGCGCCAGATTGCGCTGAAAGATGCGTTCGAGTTCTGCCAGTTGCACCTTGCTGTTCACACCGAGGGTTTCCCACAGCGCTGTCGGCTGGGCCGACTGCACCGGCACACCTTCGGCCACTGCACGGGCGACGATATCGGTCAGGTAGTACTCGCCCTGCGCATTGTCGTTGGAAAGGCCAGCCAGCCAGCGTTTCAACGCGACGGTTGGGGCGATCAGAATACCTGTGTTGATTTCAGTGATGGCGCACTCGGCGGCGCTGGCGTCCTTTTGCTCGACGATGCGCACGATCCGGCCATCCTGGCGCACCATCCGGCCATAACCAGTCGGGTCCGGCACATCGACAGTGAGCACCGCCAGCTCACCATCGCTGGCGCTGTCGATCAGGCGTCGCAGTGACGCGGGCGCGGTCAGCGGCACGTCGCCATACAGCACCAGCGTCGGCACCGCGTCGTCCAGAAACGGCAGCGCCTGCATCACGGCATGACCGGTACCCAACTGCGGTTCCTGTTTGGCAAAAACGATATCGGCGGCGTCGAATGCTGCCGGCACGGCGTCACCGCCATGGCCATAAATAATGCACAAGCGCGTTGGCGACAGCGTGCGGGCGGTATCGACGACGTGGGCCAGCAGGGATTTGCCCGCCAGCGGATGGAGTACTTTAGGCAGCGCCGATTGCATGCGTTTGCCCATGCCGGCAGCAAGGATGACGACGTTCATGTAATCTCGATTTGTGAAACTGGAAAATTCTATCATGCTGCCAATGCGGCAACTTTGCCGTAGCGCTTTTTTGTGCAGATCGCCCTCGCGCTAGCGGGCTGGCGGGCAGTCAGTTTGTTTTATAACAACAAGAAAATGATTTTAAAACAGCAGCTGGCCGGTAGCATTGATAGCGAGCCCCAACGAGCGGCATTGGCACGGCGGCGCCTCAAAAAAGTCATCCAATGAGGTCACCTCTCGACGGGCTAGCGGGTTTCCCCTGGACTGTGTGGACGTCCGAATCCTTCGCGCTCGGTATAATTCTGATGCGCCTGGCGCCCTTCGACCGAGTGACGTGGGTCGGGAGAGCTCTGTGATCGCATCGGTTGCGGCGATTGCTGTTGCTGCGCAGGCCGCGCTTCGGCCATCGCGTGAACCTGTGGCGCCGGTACCACCACCATGACGGCGTGTTGGGGCATTGGCTGGCGTGGCTCATTGCGTGGCGCCTGCTCGATCTGACGTTCAAACTCCGCTGGCCGCCGCTGCCGATTCGACGTAGAGGGCAGGCTCATCGGTTCCGACTGCGAACCTGGCGAGCGTGAAAGGACAGCTGCCGGTATGACACGTTGGGGCACAGGACCTGATTCGAAGTGGGCAGTCGCTGGCGCCATCATCGCGTTACGTGCGGGGCGGTATTGTTCTGGCAAACGGGTCGCCGCTGGCAATTGCGTCAGAGGCGGTGGGTTGCTCGCGTGGCTCCGTTCAACCTGCATGATCGGGCCACCCAGCGGGGCGACACGTTGCTGGTAGCTCGGTGCGGTGGGATTGGTGACAGCGCGCGGCGCACTGATCGGCGGCACGGTGGCCGAGAGTGGTGCCGCATGCAATATCGCCATCTGACGCGAGCCCAGTGTCGTCGGTGTCACCAGCACGGTTTTGCTGACGCTAAACTGATTTTGCGGCATCACTGTAACCGCGTTTTGAACGTACTGATTCTGGTAATTCTGGCTGCTGCCGTTGTTGTAATAATTATTCTGGACGTGCACGTTACCGTTGACGATATAGATGTTGTTGACTTGTTGCACATAACGCGGAGAGACCTGATAGCCGGGGACGTACACATCGCGCGGCGCCAGCGGGAACCAGCCTATGGCCGCAGCCGGGCCGCTACTGAATCCAACCTGCCAGCTGCTTCCGCCGACCCACCCGACCAGTGCCGGAGCCCAGACCGGTTGCGCGATAATTGCACCGGGCGTCCAGCTCCAACGTTGATCGTAAAACACCCAGCGACCGTAGTGCGACGGCGCGTAGCCCCATGACGCGTTGTCGACCCAGGTCCAGCCCCATGGCGAGATCCAGGTCCAGCGACCATCTCGATACGGCGCCCAGTCAACCGGAATCGCGCTGGGGGTCCAGACCGGGCCATACGCACTGGTGACGCGCCAGGCGCCGTGATTGTCGAGCTCTTCATAGCCGGTGGTTTCGGCCGACAAATAGCGCACCGACTGCGAGCGGTCATCCTGCCGGTCGAGCGATGCGGTCCAACTGTCAAAACTGTCGGTGCCATAGGCGCTGCTCGATTGCAGCACGCGCAAATCGCCGTCCGCGATTTCTGCATGGCGTCCGGCCGGCAACGCAAAGCGTGCATTACCGCCATCGAAACTGGCGGTTCCTGACTGCACCGTCAGCGCCGTTAGGGGCGTGTCGTAACGCGCGTCGATGCGTACGCTGGATGGCTCCGATAATAGAATATGTCCTTGCGGGGTATCGAGCGAAAAGTCACGCGCCAGTTCAGGATTACGAATCCGGATTTCGGCGCTGCCGCGATTCAGACGCAGCCGAAAATGATTATCGTCAAGCTGTTGTACCTCCAGATCGCTATTGCCATCCAGCCGCACTGCTGCCGAGCCGACGCGGAACTCAGCGCGCGCATTGCTGTCGGTGATCAATTCGTTGTCCGAAGTAACCGGCCAGTTGACCGAGGCCTGCTGAGCATCGCCACTCGCGGTATTGCGAAACGTCACCGCGCCCTCTGTGCTTGAAATACGGCCGACGCGGCCGGACGGGTCGGCCAGCGCCAGTGTCGACAGCGAGGCCAGCGATAGCAGGACGATCAGGGGCAGGGGGCGCAGCTTCATGGCAAAACCTTAGACGGCACACGGCCGAGCAAACGAAGGTGTCGTGGCAGTGAGAAATTCTGATACTGCATTACAACGCAATGCTGCACCGGTCGACCACCGGCTTTACAAACAGTTGCAAGATGACGCACGTACGTACGCTTTAGTCAGACTGATGGATGCCGATGACGTTGCGCCCTGGCGCACTGATCGCGCACGGTTCGTCGTCAAACGCGATATCGCCACCGGCGATCGGTGCGCCTGCAATCGCCAGATCGGCAAACCCGAATAGCGTACGATCCAGCAAATGCGAAGGCACCACGGTGGATAGCGCGGAAAAAATATGGTCGGTACGGCCTGGGGTTTTTTTATCCCATTCACGCAACATATGCTTGATCTGCTTGCGCTGTAAATTTTCCTGACTACCGCACAGATCACACGGGATGATCGGAAAATCGCGCACCGCTGCATAGCGTTCCGTATCGGCTTCCTTCACGTAAGCCAGCGGTCGGATCACGATGTGCCGGCCGTCATCGGATTGCAGTTTGGGCGGCATGCTTTTGAGTTTTCCGCCAAAAAACATGTTCAAAAAAAACGTCTCGAGAATGTCGTCTCGATGATGACCGAGAGCGATTTTGGTGGCGCCGAGTTCATCGGCAACGCGATACAAGATGCCGCGTCGCAGGCGCGAGCACAGCGAGCAGGTGGTCTTGCCTTCGGCGATCACGCGCTTGACGATGCTGTACGTGTCCTGATTTTCGATATGAAATTCGACGCCGAGCGCGCTCAGATAAGCCGGCAGGATATGCGCCGGAAAATTCGGCTGCTTCTGATCCAGATTCACCGCGATGATGTCGAAATCAATCGGTGCGCGTTCGCGCAATGTCAGCAAAATATCCAACAGCGCATAACTGTCTTTGCCACCCGACAGACATACCATCACGCGGTCACCCTGCTCGATCATGTTGAAGTCGCCGATCGCCTGGCCGACCTGGCGACAGAGCCGTTTATGCAGCTTGTTGTCTTCGTAGGCGATTTTTTCACGCTGTTGATGCGAAGGTGCGCTGGTACTGTCTGCGTCCCCTTCGGCGCCGATGGATTGCAGCATTATGTTGCCTTGACTTTGAACACTTCTACGCCGACAGATTCGCAGTCCGGGTAGACATCCGGCTTTTCGGTCGACACCCGTACCGCACGCACTTTGGGATGCAGCAGCATGGCGGCTACAACGTCGTCGCAAAGGGTTTCCTGTAGATGAATATGCCCAGCCGCGGTTCGTCTGGAAATGGTGCTGCGGATAAAATCGTAATCGACTACTTCGCCCAGCAGATCGTCTTTTGGCGTCGACATCTCCAGTGGAATGTAAAGATCGACATTAATCAGGACACGCTGTTCGGCGGTCTTTTCAAAATCATGCACACCGATGTTGATGCGGACTTCGTAATTGCGCAGAAACAGGCGTCGGCAGTCGGCCAGGCCGGGATGAGAAAGAGAGGAGAGCATAGTCGCAATCGGTGAAAGAAAAAACGTTAAAAAAATGAATGGCGCTGAACAGCGCAAAAAAATTGTCAGGTGCGTCACCCCGCCAAAAACATGACATCCCGCGCCAGTGGAATCAGATGCTGACCGCCATCGACTATCAGTGTGGTACCGGTGATCGCTTTTGCGTCCGCCAGGTAACACACGGCCGCTGCGATATCGTCTGGCGTGCTGGAGCTCCCCAGCGGTGTGATCGTGTGTGCCTGCTGAAAGCCGGCTTCACTCTGGTCCCCCGACAACAGCGTGATACCGGGCGCCAGACCGACTACGCGCAGTTTCGGTGCCAGTGCCTGTGCCAGCATCACAGTCGCCGCTTGTAGCGCCGCTTTTGAAAGTGTATAGGACAAAAAATCCGGATTCATATTAAACAGTTTCTGGTCTAGCAAATTGATCACTACCGACTGCGCACCTTCGGCAGTCGCTGCGTGCAGCGCCTGTGCCAGCAAGATCGGGGCGCGCAGATTGGCATGCATGTGGGCGTCCAGCAGCGGCGCTGAAAAGTCGGCGGCACTGTCCTGCGCAAACAGTGACGCATTGTTTACCACGCAGCACAGCCGGGCATCTGCACTCAGCAGCAGCAACGCCGACGGGATCAATTCTTGTACTTGCACGAGATCGGCCAAATCGCATTGCAACGCCAGCGCGCGTCGACCACGTTGTTCAATAGCATGTACGGTGTCGGCTGCCTCGGTCGCCGAAGTGCGAAAATGCACGATAAGGTCCCAGCCACGCTCGGCCAGCGCAAGCGCGATCGCGCGGCCGATGCGCTTGCCGGCGCC
>JAYVEF010000054.1:0-16966 GCA_043748965.1 Burkholderiales bacterium | reverse complement strand
ATCGACCAGCAGCTGACACTGGCCTTGTCCAAGGGCCGGATTTTTGAAGAAACCATTCCGCTGTTGCAGGCCGCCGGGATCATGGTGACCGAAGACCCAGAAACCTCGCGCAAGCTGATTTTGCCGACCAGCGATCCGTACGTACGGGTCATCATCGTGCGTGCATCGGATGTACCGACCTACGTCCAGTACGGCGCGGCCGATTTTGGCGTGGCCGGCAAGGACGTGCTGGTCGAGCACGGCGGTGAAGGGTTGTACCAGCCGATCGATCTGAATATCGCTAACTGTCGCATGTCGGTCGCAGTGCAGGCGGGCTTCGATTATCAGAACGCCGTGCGACATGGTGCGCGCCTGCGTGTTGCCACCAAATACGTGCAGACTGCGCGCGAACACTTCGCCAACAAAGGTGTGCACGTCGATCTGATCAAACTGTACGGCTCGATGGAGCTGGCACCGCTGGTCGGATTGTCGGATGCGATTGTCGATATGGTCAGCACCGGCAGCACGCTGCGCGCCAACAATCTGGTGGAAGTCGAACACATCATGGAATTTTGGCGCGGCTGGTGGTCAATCAGGCTGCGCTCAAATTAAAGCGCGAACGCCTGCAACCGATTCTGGCCGCGTTCGAACAGGCCGCGATCCGCTAATTTTCCGCCCGTGGCGTTGTGCTGCGGGCGCGTTTTATCTTGCAGTACTACTGAACCGACATCATGACCATCGCGATTCGTCACCTCGATTCTGCCGACGCTGATTTTATTCCGCAGCTGGACGCCATACTAGCCTTTGAAGCCGGCGAGGACGCCGCCATCGATCACGCCGCCGCCGCAATTCTGGCCGCTGTAAAACAGCGTGGCGACGCTGCCGTGCTTGAATTTACCCGGCAGTTCGACCGGCTCGACGCGACCAGTGTCAGCGCGCTTGAAATTTCACAAGCCGAACTGCAGGACGCCCTCGATGGCTTGCCAGCGGTGCGACGCGACGCACTGCAGCAAGCGGCCGATCGGGTGCGCCTTTATCACGAACGGCAAAAGCACGAGTGCGGCTCGGCCGGATTTAGCTACACTGAAGCCGACGGCACCGTGCTCGGTCAAAAAGTCACACCGCTGGATCGGGTCGGGATCTATGTCCCCGGCGGCAAGGCAGCGTATCCTTCGTCAGTACTGATGAACGCGATCCCTGCCCGGGTAGCCGGCGTTGCCGAGATCATCATGGTGGTACCGACGCCCGCTGGCGTACGAAATAAACTGGTACTGGCCGCAGCTGCCATCGCCGGGGTCAACCGGGTGTTTACCATTGGTGGCGCACAAGCCGTCGGCGCGCTGGCCTACGGCACCCCGACGATTGCTGCGGTGGACAAGATCGTCGGCCCCGGCAACGCGTATGTGGCGGCAGCCAAGCGGCGTGTATTTGGTACCGTCGGAATCGATATGATCGCCGGACCCTCCGAAATTCTGGTGATCTGCGACGGCACCACCGACCCCGACTGGGTCGCGATGGATCTATTTTCGCAAGCCGAGCATGATGAACTGGCCCAGTCGATTTTGCTGTGTCCGGACGGCGCCTATCTGCAGGCAGTCAAGGCCAGTATCGACAGGCTGCTGCCCGGCATGCCGCGCCATGCAGTGATTGCAACGTCGTTGGCCAATCGCGGTGCATTGATCAAGGTGCGCAGCATGTACGAAGCTTGCGAGATCACCAACCGCATCGCACCAGAGCACCTCGAGATTTCGGCGCAAAACCCGCGTCAGTGGGCCGATTTGATCCGTCATGCGGGCGCGATGTTCCTGGGCCGGTTTTCATCCGAGGCGATCGGCGACTATTGTGCCGGCCCCAACCACGTGTTGCCGACATCGCGTACGGCGCGGTTTTCGTCACCGCTGGGCGTGTACGATTTTCAAAAACGCTCGTCGATGATCGAAGTCAGCGCGAACGGTGCTGCGACACTTGGCAGGATCGCCGCTGAATTGGCCTACGGCGAAGGGTTGCAGGCCCATGCGCGCTCGGCTGAACTGCGTTTTCTGTAATGGCGGAATACCGCAATCAAATTCTTTGCGAAGACGCCCTGACCGGACTGGCGCGGATTCACGATCGGGGTGGTCGATCTGATTACTGCCGGTCCGCGGCAGGGACCGATCAAGGATCATGGCAACAATTGGGCCAACCTGGCGTGCGCAAAATACCTGCTGTCGGCAAGGCGCGACATGCCGCGACCGGACCGACCGAATTCTTTTTGAACCGACGTTATTGAACCGGACCTTTTTATGTCATTGATCGACCAGTTGATCCGTCCCGATATCCGTGCGCTGCAGCCGTACCATGTCCCGGTTGCCGACGGGTTTCTGAAACTCGACGCAATGGAAAATCCGTATCAGTTGTCGGCTCATTTACGCACAGAACTCGGCGCGCGCCTGGCCGACGTCGCACTGAATCGCTATCCGGTGCCGACGTATCAAGCGCTGAAAGATCGCATCAAGGCAACCCTTGGCGTTCCGGCCGGATTCGATGTGGTGCTGGGCAACGGCTCGGACGAACTGATTGCGATGATCTCCATCGCCTGCGCCCGCCCCGGCGCCAAGGTACTGGCGCCGCTGCCCGGCTTCGTGATGTATGCGATGTCGGCGCAGTTCGCCGGACTCGAATTCATTGGCGTACCGCTGCAGATTGACATGACGCTTGATTTGCCAGCCATGCTGATAGCAATTTCCGAGCACCGTCCTGCCATCACCTATCTGGCCTATCCGAACAATCCGACCGGCACCCTGTACGACGCCGATGCGATGCTGCAGATTTTGCACGCAGTCAGGCCGCACGGCATCGTCGTGGTCGATGAAGCCTATCACCCGTTTGCGCAAACCACCTTTATGACGCGCCTGCCCGAGTTCGATAATCTGGTGGTCATGCGCACCTTGTCCAAGCAGGGACTGGCTGGTATCCGGCTTGGCTATATGGCAGCGAGCGCGGCTTTGCTCACCGAATTTGAAAAAGTCCGGCCGCCGTACAACGTCAACGTGCTAACCGAAGCGGCTGCGGAATTTGCGTTGGAGCACATCGATCTGCTCGATGAACAGGCCGCGGCGTTGCGCGATCAGCGCGCAGCGCTGGGCATCGCCCTCGCAGCACTGCCGGGGGTCGAAGTGTTCCCCTCGGCAGCGAATTTTTTGCTGATCCGAATTCGCGGCGCCGGCAAGACTGCCGACGCAGTCTTTGCCGATCTGCTGGCGCGCAAAGTGCTGGTCAAAAATGTAGGTAAAATGCATGTGCTGCTAGAAGACTGCCTGCGGGTGACCGTTAGCACGCCGGACGAAAACGCGGCATTTCTGGCAGCGCTCGGCGCTTCGCTGACTACAGCGCCGGCGCCCGCTTCTGTGCAAGTGCTTGCCCCACCCTCACCGTAATCTGGACCGCACCAATCATGTCGACCTTGTCAAACGTCAATGCCCGTATCGCCGCCGTTACGCGCGACACCAATGAGACGCAGATCCGCGTGGCCATCAATCTGGACGGTACTGGTGTCCAGAAACTGAACACCGGCGTGCCGTTTCTGGACCATATGCTGGACCAGATCGCCCGGCATGGTCTGATCGATCTCGATATAGAAGCGCGTGGCGACCTCCACATCGACGCCCACCATACCGTGGAAGACGTCGGCATTACGCTCGGTCAGGCGTTTGCCAAAGCGATCGGCGACAAAAAAGGCATCCGTCGCTACGGTCACGCCTATGTGCCGCTCGATGAAGCCCTGTCGCGGGTAGTAATCGACTTTTCGGGCCGGCCGGGACTGGAGTTCCATGTCCCGTTCAAGCGCTCGATGATCGGATCGTTCGATGTCGACTTGACGCATGAATTTTTTCAGGGGTTTGTGAACCACGCGCTGGTGTCACTGCATATCGACAATCTGCGCGGCGAAAACGCCCACCATCAATGCGAAACCGTGTTTAAGGCGTTCGGCCGCGCACTGCGCATGGCGGCCGAACTCGACCCGCGTTCGGCCGGTACGATCCCCTCGACCAAAGGTAGTTTGTAACGCTGTCGCCGCAGTATTTTTAAGTCTCATTTTTTAAGCATGAATACTATTGTAGTCGTCGATTACGGCATGGGAAATTTGCGCTCGGTAGCGCAGGCCTTGCGCCATGTGGCGCCGGAGGCCAACGTGCAAATTTCCGGCGATGCACGTATCGTCGCTGGTGCTGATCGGCTGGTATTGCCGGGGCAGGGTGGCATGCCCGACTGCATGCGCTGCCTGCGTGAATCCGGACTGCAGCAAGTGGTGCTGGACGCGGCCCGTAACAAGCCGCTGCTGGGTATCTGCGTCGGTGAACAGATGCTGTTTGATCGCAGCGAAGAGGGCGATACCGCCTGCCTCGGCTTGTTGCCAGGCACGGTGCTGCGGTTTCAGCTCGACGGCCAGGTGCAGGCCGACGGTTCGCGTTTCAAAACGCCGCAGATGGGTTGGAACCGGGTGCGGCAAAGCTTGTCCCATCCGCTCTGGCAGGGGATCACCGACGACAGCTATTTTTATTTCGTGCACAGCTATTACGTGCAACCCGCACTTCGCGCACAGGTCGCTGGCGAGACCGATTACGGCACCACCTTTGCCTGCGCCGTCGCGCGCGAAAATATTTTTGCAACCCAGTTTCATCCTGAGAAAAGTGCTGCCGCCGGCCTGCAGCTTTATCATAATTTCGTGCACTGGAATCCCTGACCGCGATTGCACCAATTGCTTTTCTTCCACCTGCCTCCACTTTAAAAAAAGCCAGTCATGCTGCTCATCCCCGCTATCGATCTCAAGGACGGTCACTGTGTACGCCTGAAACAAGGCGATATGGACCAGGCCACCGTATTTTCGGAAGACCCCGGCGCAATGGCGCGGCATTGGCTTGAACAGGGTGCGCGTCGTTTGCATCTGGTCGATCTGAACGGCGCTTTCGCCGGCAAGCCTAAAAACGAAGCAGCGGTCAAGGCCATCATCAAGGCGGTGCGCGATTACGCCGAGGCCAACAACATCGATGAAATTCCGGTGCAGCTCGGTGGCGGCATTCGCGACCTCGATACCATCGAGCGTTACCTGGATGATGGCTTGAGTTTCATCATCATCGGTACCGCCGCCGTCAAAAGTCCAGGGTTTTTGCACGATGCGTGCAGCGCGTTTCCGGGCCAGATCATGGTCGGTCTGGACGCCCGTGACGGCAAGGTCGCCACCGATGGCTGGAGCAAACTGACCGGTCATGAAGTCATCGATCTTGCCAAAAAATTTGAAGATTATGGTTGCGAAGCCATCGTGTATACCGACATCGGTCGCGACGGCATGATGGGAGGCATCAATATGGAAGCCACGGTCAAGCTGGCGCAAAGTATGACGATTCCAGTGATCGCTTCTGGAGGCGTGCACAGTGTGAAGGATGTCGAAGCTCTCTGCGCGGCACAGGGCGAAGGGATTGAAGGCGTGATCTGTGGGCGTTCGATCTATGAAGGTACGCTCGACTTGCGCTCGGCTCAGGAGCGCGCCGACGTGCTGACGGCCGAGCTGGCGTCGCCCCTCACCGACCTGTCATGACGCTGGCAAAACGTATCATTCCATGCCTCGACGTGACTGCTGGCCGGGTCGTCAAGGGCGTTAATTTTCTGGCGTTGCGCGATGCCGGCGATCCGGTTGAAATCGCCCAGCGCTACGATGGCCAGGGCGCGGACGAAATCACATTTCTGGATATTACGGCCACGTCGGACAACCGCGATCTGATTTTGCACATTATCGAAGCGGTCGCCGCCAAAGTATTCATTCCGCTCACCGTCGGCGGCGGCGTGCGCGTGATCGACGACGTACGCCGACTGCTGAACGCTGGTGCGGACAAGATCAGCATCAATTCGTCCGCCATCAGCAATCCGCAGCTGGTCGCCGACGCAGCGCACAAGTTCGGCTCACAATGTATCGTGGTTGCGATCGATGCCAAGCGCACCGGCGACAATGCGTGGGAAGTATTTAGCCACGGCGGGCGCAAGGCGACCGGGCTCGATGTCATTGCGTGGGCTCGAAAAATGGCACAATTGGGTGCTGGCGAGCTGCTGCTCACGAGCATGGATCGCGATGGCACCAAGAGCGGTTTCGATCTAGCGCTGACGGCCGCGGTGTCCGACGCGGTTAATATTCCAGTCATTGCATCGGGCGGTGTGGGCGGTTTGCAAGACCTGGCCGATGGCATCAAGCTCGGTCATGCCGACGCAGTACTTGCCGCCAGCATTTTTCATTACGGTGAACATACGATTTTGGAAGCGAAACAGTTCATGGCGGCACAACAAATACCAATGAGGTTGTCATGAGCGTCAAAGCCAAGTGGCTCAACAAGGTAAAGTGGGACGAACACGGTCTGGTCCCGGTCATTGCGCAAGAGGTCGGTAGCAGCGACGTATTGATGTTTGCCTGGATGAACCGCGACGCGCTGGCGCGCACGGTGGAATCTGGCGAAGCCGTGTACTGGAGTCGCTCGCGCAAAAAACTTTGGCACAAGGGTGAGGAATCCGGCCATATCCAGAAAGTGCATGAAGTCCGGCTCGATTGCGATGAAGACGTGGTGCTGCTGAAAGTTGAACAGGCTGGTGCCATTGCCTGTCATACCGGACGGCATTCGTGCTTCTTTCAAAAGTTCGAGGGCGATGCCGAAAAAGGCGAATGGCAAACGGTTGAGCCGGTATTGATTGATCCGGAAACCATTTACAAACCTGGCTAGCAGCGCCGGCTAAAATCTTCGCGACATTTTCTGACCATGATTTACCCGAGGCACCAAATGCCGCGGGTCCTGCGCAAAAGTACTCAATGAGCATAACCCTGCAACGCCTGTCGGCGGCCATCGAAACCCGCAAAATCGCAAATGGCGGCGATCCGGCCACCTCGTACGTGGCGCGGTTGTTTTCGAAAGGCGACGACGCGATCCTGAAAAAAATCGGCGAAGAAGCGACCGAAACCGTCATGGCCGCCAAGGATGCCCGGGTCAATGGCGATACCAGCAAGGTGCTGTACGAATGTGCCGACCTGTGGTTTCATTCCCTCATCATGCTGGCGCAATTCAATTTGACGCCGCAGCAGGTGCTGGATGAACTGTCTCGCCGCGAAGGGATTTCGGGCATCGAAGAAAAAGCCAATCGCAAACTGATCGCACGCGAACAGAGCGGCGACTGAGTCTGCACCTCAGCATAATATTGAGATAACGGAACCACAATGACCGACTGCCTGTTCTGCAAGATCGCTGCCAAACAGATTCCGTCCACAGTAATTTTCGAGGACGACGACGTGCTGGCGTTCAACGATATCAATCCCGCTGGGCCGGTGCATTTTTTGATTGTGCCCAAAAAGCACATGGCAACGCTTGCCGACTGCACTGAAACCGACGCAGCTTTACTTGGCAAGATGTTATTGCTGGCGCCTCGACTGGCTGCTGCCGAAGGATGTGGCTACGTCAACAGCGGCGATCACAAAGGCACCGGCGGCTTCAAAACCCTGTTCAACACCGGCCCCGATGGCGGTCAGGAGGTGTACCATTTGCACCTGCACGTGATTGGCGGGGCGCATCCGTGGCGCGGACAACGCTGATCGAAACTTTCTGAACAGAAAATGCTCTAAGGAGAACGTGAGTCGAAATCGACGCGCACTTCACATCAAGTCGGGGGCAGGCTCCCGCAAGGAGAAATTGAAATGGGTTCATTTAGCATCTGGCACTGGTTAATCGTTCTGGTCATCGTCATGCTGGTTTTCGGTACCAAAAAAATCGGCAACATGGGCTCGGATCTGGGTAAGGCGGTCAAAGGATTCAAGGATGGCATCAAAGGCGAAGACGAGCCGGTCGTAAAGCCATCCTCGACGGCCAATCTGGGCGACAAGGGCACCATCGATATCGACGCGAAAGAGAAAATGAAAAGCTGAATTGCGCTACGCCGTCGATCGCGACGGCGTATAACGATACCGCTTGAATTGCCCGCATGATTGATCTTGGACTATCCAAATTGGCACTGATCGGCGTGGTCGCCCTGGTTGTCATCGGCCCGGAAAAACTTCCGCGCGTGGCGCGTATGGCCGGCACGCTGTACGGCCGCGCACAACGCTACATCGGTCAGGTCAAGGCCGAAGTCAGCCGCGAAATCGAACTCGACGAGCTGCGCAGGATGCACAAGGATGTGCAGGATGCCGCCACATCGGTGGAGCAATCGATCTCGCAAAGCGTCAATGAAGTCGAAAGCTCGATGCACTCGGCCTGGGCGGGCGCGCAACACGCGTACAACGGTATGGAAGACAATCCACTGGTCGACACGCCGACACCGGATCAGGTGGCCGCCAAAGTAAAAAACTTCCGCCGTAAAAAGCTGGCCACCAATTCAGCGCTGCCGGGCTGGTTCAAAAAGCAAAGCGGGCGCAAGACCCGGGTAATTTCCGGTGCGGCGCGGGTAGCCCGGTACAGGCCGGCGGGCAGCGCGATCAGTACCCGCTCGTTTCACTGATGTCGTACTGATGCGGCGATTATCGTTCTCGACCAGTAGCACATCCGGTTGTTGCCATTGCCGGCCGTTGCATTTCGAATCCAATCTGGCTTGCAACGCAGACTCTCCCGGTATTACGCGATGAATTCAGAAACCTCTTCCAGCGAATTGCAGGATACCTTCATTTCGCATCTGGTCGAGCTTCGCAATCGCATCATGAAAGCCGCCATCGCTGTGGTGGTGGTGTTTTTATGCCTGATGCCATGGGCAGGACAGATCTACGACTTGCTGGCGCATCCGATGATGGTGGCATTGCCTGCCGGTAGCAAGATGATCGCTACCGGCGTGATTACGCCGTTTCTGATTCCTGTCAAAGTCACGCTGCTGGTGGCCTTCATGATCGCGCTGCCATGGGTGTTGTACCAATTGTGGGCATTTGTCGCGCCGGGCCTGTACACCCATGAGAAAAAACTGATTGCACCGCTGGTAGTGTCATCGTCGGTGCTGTTTGTATCCGGCGTAGCGTTTTGTTATTTTCTGGTCTTCGGTGTGGTATTTCGGTTTGTGAATAATTTTGCGCCGAAGTCGATTTCAGTTGCGCCGGACATCGACAGCTACTTCGGCTTTGTCATGACGATGTTCATTGCGTTCGGGCTGACGTTCGAAGTACCCATCGTGGTGGTGGTGCTGGTCAGAATGGGACTGGTATCGGTCGAAAAACTGCGCCAGCTCCGACCCTACATTATCGTCGGTGCGTTTGTGCTAGCGGCAGTGGTGACGCCGCCCGACATCATGAGTCAGCTGTTGCTGGCTGTGCCGCTGTGCGTACTGTTCGAACTCGGCTTGCTGGTCGCGCCGTTGTTCGTGCGGATGACACAGGCGCCCGAAGAATTGCCGGAAACCCGCTGATTGTCGGCCCGTCTGCCTCCTCAGAAGCGTAGTCAAGTTTTTAAGAAAGCCTGGTCGGAAGGGTTTTCCCGACCACGCCCGCTCCCGCGTTAGGCCGGTTACCCGCTGGCGACCGGACGCACGGCCTGCAGCGTCGCCCGACACTCGTCATCACTGGGAAAATGTACCGCCAGCAACGCGGTCGCCGACCACCTGACCGGCTGCCGTCCAGCACCTTCATGGATATCATCATCGCTGGTGCTGTTGCCGAGCAGGTTCCGGTCATCATCGTGTTAGACATCCTTGCCGTCGAACGCAAAGTTACCGCTGGCCGGATCCGCTTCGTCCAGCCAGCAGAACAATCTCGATCAGCCCCGCCGCAAAGTTTGCAGTCAGTAGAGCTGTCCGACCATGGGTCGCGTTTTCGCGCGTATCGAATGCGCGTGACTGCGGCGGCCAGGCCTAGTCCGCTCTGGCGGCGCCTTCAGCATGCGGCACCTGCCGCAACCACCGCACCAGCGGCAGGACATTCCTGAAATCGCGCACCAGGTCCTGGCCCAGGTCATCCGGAAAATTTCCCGGCAGGCTGATTTCTTTCCATGCAATGAAATTTTTCAGCTTGATGTATTCCAGATGGGGTGCATCGGCATCGAAGCCTTTGGGCGGTCGTGTCAGCTTGCCTTCTTCCTGCAGGCCGCCAAAGCAGGCCTGAAATTTTTTGTTCTTGAGCAATTTTCCGAAGCCATCCGCATCCGCGATTACACGTCGCCGTATCGCTCTAAGCCGATCCGACGGCGGCATATATTCGCCGCCGGCGACCAACAGCGTACCGGTCGCGTCGATATGAAAGTAATACGATGGTCCGCCACCCTGACTCGGCTTTTTCATGCCGCTTGCCACCAGCGCTGCCGAAAATGTGGTTTTGTACGGACTCTTGTCATGCGAAAAACGCATGTCTCGGTTGATCCTGAACAGCGCTTTTTTAGGATTGCATCCGGCGATCATCGGATCGAAACGCGCTACGTCGGCAATCAGCTGCGTCACCAGTTCGAGAAATTCGGCACGCAGGATATCGTAGCGTGGCTTGTTCATGACAAACCACGGGCGATTATTGTTTTCAGCGAGTTCGGTCAAAAACCGGGTCAGATCGCGCAGGTGCATGGGACGTGTCGGGTCGGGTTACTGGTTTTCGGCGTCCGGTTCGACGGCTTCGGTCGGCGGCGGTTTCGGCCGTTTCCCGGGCGTGACATCAATGCCGGATTCCTGCCCCTTGCGCTGGACTGTGATCCTCGATTTTTTGCCAGGTTCGAGTTGGGCGATGAGGTTCAGCATGTCGGTAGTATCCGTGACCGGCTTGCCGTCCACCGCCACCAAAATATCGCCGGGCCGGATGCCGGCATGGTCGGCCGGTCCGTTCTTCAATACGCCAGCGATGATCGCACCGGCCTTTTGATGCAAGCCAAAACTTTCGGCCAGTTCCGGCGTGATGTCCTGCGGCTCGACACCGATCCAGCCGCGCACGACTGCGCCGTGGCTGATAATTGAATCCATCACTGACTTGACCGTACTGACCGGGATTGCAAAGCCAATTCCGAGCGAGCCACCGCTGCGGGAATAGATTGCCGTGTTGATGCCGAGCAGATTGCCGTTAGCATCGATCAGCGCTCCGCCCGAGTTACCCGGGTTGATTGCCGCATCGGTCTGGATGAAGTTTTCAAACGTATTGATGTTCAGATGATTGCGTCCGAGCGCCGAGACGATGCCCATCGTCACAGTTTGTCCAACGCCGAACGGATTACCGATCGCCAGCACGACGTCGCCGACCATCACTTGGTCGATACGACCAAGGGTGATGGCGGGCAAATTTTGCAACTTGACGCGGATCACTGCCAGATCGGTTTCGGGATCGGCACCGACTACCGTTGCGACCCCCTTGCGACCGTCCGCGAACGCCACCTCGATTTCATCGGCGGCTTCGACCACGTGATTGTTGGTCAGAATATAGCCTTCCGGACTGACGATAACGCCTGAGCCCAGGCTGAATTGCTTTTCATCCTGATCCGGATGCTCGCCAAAAAATTTGCGAAAGAACGGGTCATCCATCATCGGGTTGCGGCTTTGCTTCGATCCTTTGGTGGTGTAAATATTCACCACCGACGGCATGGCCTTTTTTGCGGCGTTACGATACGAGCCCTGGGTTCCCGGGGGCGTGCCGAGCGGCGCTTCCTGCAATGCCACGGTCGACGTGCTGAGGCGCACCTGACGCGCACTGCCTGACCAATCAGCCGCCCATTGCGGCTTCAAGGTGACCACGATAAACCACAGCGCCAGCGCTACTGTTGCGGTTTGTGCAAATAAAAGCCAGAGACGTCGCATAAATTTTTCGGAAAATAGAAGCAACCCATGATGGTTGCAATGTGCGCTGATGCCGATCAGGTGCAGCGTTCAGCGCGTTATAGGCGTTATAGGGAGTGTCGTGTCAGCGCCGCAGGCAATCGCGGATTTCACGCAGCAACAAGACTTCTTCGGCGGCGACCACCGGCACCACGACCACCGGTTCGACGTGGCGCAGGCGGTTAATCAGGCGCACCATCTGAAAAACAATAAAAGCCAGTATCAGAAAATTCAGCAGAATCGTTAGAAAATTTCCGTAGGCCAAAACCGCCCCCAGCTTTTTTGCCTCGATCAGCGCCATTCCGCTCGGCTGTCCCTTGAGCGGCAGATAGTAGTTGGCGAAGTCGAGACCGCCAAAAATCTTACTGACGACCGGCATTATCAGATCTTGCACGACCGAGTCCACGATCTTTGTGAACGCTGCGCCAATAATAATCCCAACAGCCAGGTCCATCATATTGCCCTTGACGGCAAAGGCCTTGAATTCCTGCATCATTCCCATGGTGTCTTTCGAACGTTAGCGCTGAAACGAATTGTACCGTCGCCGCCGCACCGGCGTCACGCGGCTTCGGCAGGTGCTTGGGACGGTCCTCGGCAGTCGTCGATTGGTTGGCGTTTGACGTCGTGGCAAATTGAATGCATTGCCCCGCAAGACACGACGACGACCGGGCCAACTCGCCAACGCTGTCCCGAATGAAGCCGTGTGGCAAATAAAACGCCGATGGAATCCCGCCAAAAGATTGCGTTGCTCGGCTATAATCTAAGGTTGCTAGAAGTTTCGACTAGATTTCGCATTTTGAGTGATTAGGGGTTGGCATGACTAACGGGACTAACAACAAGCTTAACGATAAGCACGGCGACAAGCAGGTCGATTCTGGTCGACGCGGCTTGCTCGTCGTGACGTGCGCGGCGGGTGGGGTGGCGGGACTGGCAACAGCGGGCGCGCTGGTGTCCACATTTCAACCATCGGAACGCGCGAAAGCCGCCGGCGCCCCGGTAGAAGTCGATATTTCCGGGCTGGCGCCCGGCGAAATGAAAACCGTCGAATGGCGCGGTAAGCCGGTCTGGATTTTGAAGCGTTTGCCCGAAATGGTAGCTTCCCTGAAAGCCAAAAAAACCGATGCCGAGCTGGCCGATCCCTATTCGTTGCGCAAACCTGATGAACTGACGCCTGTTTATGCGCGCAAGAACATCGAATTCCGTTCGATCAAGGAAGACGTGCTGGTGGTGGTCGGAATTTGTTCGCATCTGGGCTGTTCGCCCGGTACCAAGTTCCAGCCGGGGCCACAGCCATCGCTGCCGGATGACTGGCAAGGTGGATTTCTATGCCCGTGCCATGGTTCGACTTTCGATCTGGCCGGTCGCGTGTATAAAAACAAGCCAGCTCCCGACAATTTGCAGGTACCGCGCCACATGTACGTCGGCGCCAGCAAGCTAATCATTGGCAAAGATGAGAAAGGCGAGGCGTAATCATGGCATTCGTTGAAAAAAAGCTGCCGGCCAACGCGCCGATAGCAGACAAGGCACTGAACTGGGTTGATGCCCGCTTTCCGCTAACCAAGCTCTGGAACGACCAGTGGGGTGCGTATTACGCGCCAAAGAACTTCAACTGGTGGTACATCTTCGGTTCGCTGGCGATGCTGGTGCTGGTGATCCAGATCGTCACCGGGATATTTCTGGTGATGCACTACAAACCAGATGCCACGCTGGCGTTTGCTTCGGTCGAATACATCATGCGCGACGTGCCATGGGGCTGGCTGGTGCGTTACATGCACTCGACCGGCGCCTCGGCGTTTTTCATCATCATCTATCTGCACATGACGCGCGCGCTGCTCTACGGCTCCTACCGCAAGCCGCGTGAATTGATCTGGCTGTTTGGCGTGGCCATATTTTTGTGCCTGATGGGAGAGGCTTTTTTCGGTTACCTGCTGCCGTGGGGCCAGATGTCCTACTGGGGCGCACAGGTGATCGTCAATCTGTTTGGTGCGATTCCGTTTATCGGACCGGACCTGTCGCTTTGGATTCGCGGCGACTACGTCGTGTCGGATGCAACACTGAATCGATTCTTCGCGTTTCACGTGATTGCCATTCCACTAGTGCTGCTGGGGCTGGTCGTCGCGCATCTGCTCGCGCTGCATGAAGTCGGCTCCAATAATCCGGACGGCATCGAGGTCAAGGACAATATCGGTCCGGACGGTCACCCGGTCGATTCGATTCCGTCGCATCCGTACTACTCGGTGCATGATTTGTTCGGTGTGGTGATTTTTCTGACGATTTTCAGCGCGATCATATTCTTCGCGCCGGAAATGGGCGGCTACTTTTTGGAGTTCAACAACTTCATCCCGGCCGACTCGCTGAAGACTCCACCCCACATCGCACCGGTCTGGTACTTCACGCCGTTTTATTCGATCCTGCGCGCGACCACCTCGACCTTCATGTATGCCCTGATGGCGGCTGTCGCTGGCTATGTCGCCCTGTTAATCGTCAAGACGCGTCTGAGCGCGCTGACCAAGCTAGTTGCCGCCATCATCGGTCTGGTTGCGATCGTAGCGATGAAATTCTTGGACGCCAAGTTCTTCGGCGTGGTGCTGATGGGCGCATCGGTGATGATTTTGGCGGCCATGCCCTGGCTCGATCATTCGGCGGTCAGGTCAATGCGCTACCGCCCGGACTGGCATAAATACATCTATATCCTGTTCGGGATTTCGTTTGTGGCGCTGGGTTATCTGGGCGTGCAGCCACCGACCGACACGCGGACGCTGGTGGCGCAGATCGGCACGATCATTTATTTTGGGTTTTTCGTGCTGATGCCCTGGTGGAGTGCCGCCGGGACGTTTAAGCCGTTGCCGAAGCGCGTCACGTTCCATCCGCACTAAGCCGCAAAGGGATCAAGAATGAAACTGTTAAAAAAGACCATCGCCGTGCTGGCGCTGCTGCCAGCGCTGGCATTTGCCAGTGAAGGCGGCTTTCCGCTAGAGCACGCACCCGACCGTGCCACTAATCTGAGTTCG
This sequence comes from Burkholderiales bacterium, assembly GCA_043748965.1. Lineage (GTDB taxonomy): Bacteria > Pseudomonadota > Gammaproteobacteria > Burkholderiales > Burkholderiaceae_D > Actimicrobium. Next base: position 2,210 of record JAYVEF010000054.1, on the reverse strand, counting down.
TTGCAAAATGGCGCCAAGCTGTTCGTCAATTACTGCCTGAATTGTCACTCGGCGGCGTCGATGCGTTACAACCGTCTGCGTGACATCGGCCTGAACGAAGACCAGATCAAGGCGAATCTGCTGTTCGCCACCGATAAGGTGGGGGACCTGATGAAGGTTTCGATGACGGCCAAGGACGGCAAGGATTGGTTTGGCGCCGCGCCACCGGATCTGTCGGTCATTGCCCGCGCCAAATCGTCCGAAGCAGGGTCGGGGGCCGATTATCTTTACACCTATTTGCGTACCTTTTACAAGGACGACAGCCGCCCGACCGGCTGGAACAATCTGGCGTATCCGAACGTAGCGATGCCGCACGTGTTGTGGGAATTGCAGGGTATTCGCAGCGCTAAATTCGTCGATGAAAAAGATCCGCACGATGAAGCCAGGACCGAGCATAAATTCGTCGGATTTGAAAAAGTTACGGCAGGTACCCTGACCCCGATCGAGTATGACCAAGCGATCGGCGATCTGGTCGGCTTCCTCAGTTACATGAGTGAGCCAACGCAAAACCAGCGGCATCGGCTGGGTGTGATCGTATTGATTTTTCTCAGTCTGTTCTGCGTGATCGTCTGGCGTCTCAACGCGTCGTACTGGAAAGAAGTCAAGTAAGCTGGTTTGCCCGCACATGGCGGGCATGTTGATCGGGGTGAGCCGTCCATCGGCTCACCCCTTTGTTTCTAAGGAACACCAAAATGATGGTTCTCTATTCGGGCACGACGTGCCCGTTCTCGCAACGCTGCCGCCTGGTCCTGTTTGAAAAAGGCATGGACTTCGAAGTGCGTGACGTCGACCTTTTCAACAAGCCAGAAGACATCTCGACCATGAATCCGTATGGTCAGGTACCAATTCTGGTCGAGCGCGATTTGATCCTGTACGAGTCGAACATCATTAACGAATACATCGACGAACGTTTCCCGCATCCACAGCTGATGCCGGCCGATCCGCTGATGCGCGCCCGTGCCCGTCTGATGTTGTTCAATTTTGAAAAAGAACTGTTTGTCCACGTTCACACGCTGGAAAACGACAAAGCCCGCGCCACCGAAAAAATTCAGGAGAAGGCCCGCGTCGAAATCCGCGACCGTCTGACGACGTTGGCACCACTGTTCCTCAAAAACAAGTACATGCTGGGTGATGAGTTCTCGATGCTGGACGTGGCGGTTGCGCCGTTGCTGTGGCGGCTGGATCACTACGGTATCGAGTTGTCGAAGACCGCGGCGCCACTCATGAAATACGCAGAGCGGATTTTTTCACGGCCAGCGTACATTGAAGCATTGACGCCCTCAGAAAAAGTGATGCGTCGGTAGGGCGGTCTTCTACCCTGCGGGGAGCTGTCGCGCGACCAAGGGCATTCGTGGTAAAACCGAATGCCTGATCGTGTGACAGAATTGTCGCTACATACACGTCCTGTCGGTGCGCTGCTGGACGTGCACCGAGTGTGCAACCCCATTTTTCCGGCGACACCCTGCCTTGCACCAATACCACCCCTGACCCTGCCACCGCGCCATCATGTCCGAAACATCCACCAAACCCTATCTGCTGCGCGCAATCTATGAATGGTGTACCGACAACGGCTATACACCCTATCTGGCCGTGATGGTCGATGGCACCACGCGGGTGCCGATGCAGTTTGTCAAGAATGGCGAAATCGTACTGAACATCAGTTTCGATGCCACCAGCGCACTCAAGATGGACAATGATCTGATTCGTTTCAGCGCCCGTTTCGGCGGCGTCTCACGCGATATCTCGGTCCCGGTTGAAAACGTGATCGCGATCTATGCGCGCGAAAACGGCCAGGGCATGGCGTTCGAAGTCTCACGCCTGTCCGCGCGCGATGCCGGCATCGAAGCCGACCAACGTACGGACACCAGCGGCACCGATCACAGCAGCAACGGCCCACCTGCCTTGACCTCCGTACCGAACAGCCTGACCGAAGCAAGTGACACCGGCCACGGTGACGACGACCCGGCCCCCCCCAAAAAAGGCGGTCGCCCCACGCTCACCCGGATTAAATAAAGCAGTACAATACACGTCGTTGAAAAGTACGGCCGGCTTAGCTCATCTGGTAGAGCACATGATTTGTAATCATGGGGTGGCGGGTTCAAGTCCTGCAGTCGGCACCAATAGAATCAAACACTTAGCCCAGCCTAGCGGTTGGGCTTTTTGCTTTCTGA
>JAYVEF010000053.1:0-5839 GCA_043748965.1 Burkholderiales bacterium | reverse complement strand
CAGCAACATCGATACCGGCATCATCACCGTGATGATGACGCCGGGGCTGTTAAACAACAGCGCCAGGATCAGGCTTAAAAAAGTCGGCAGGATAATCGCCACGCCGGCCCATGTCAGGCCATACACCAGATATGCGCGGCTTTCGCGCAGTACCGCAAAAAAACTGTAGAACACCGCTTTGCCGACTCCCATCCGATGCCACGCAATCAGCGGCGCGGCGTACCAGAACGCCATCGAGGGCGCGACATACAGCGCCGCGCTGAACAGCATCGCCAGACCAAGATTGGAGCCAGCGACAACCTTCGGGTCGAGTGCGAGTTGACCACTTAAAATTTTCCAAAACAGGCCGCCATCGATCAATACCGAGGCGCCCAGCGCAAGCGTGACCGTCAGCAGTTGCAGCAGCCCGAGCAGCAGCAGACGCTTGATCGCAGGCGAGCGAAATCCCGCGATCAACAGGCGCGGGCGAACGCGTTCGCCCGCGTGGACCTGCGCGCTGGCACGCAAAAACGCCAGCGAAAATACCGGTAGCAGCAGCAACGGCAAGACCTGCCCCAGCAACGGCACCAGACCGATCGCGATCATCAACAGCATGTAGCTGACAAACAACGTCGACAGCTCGAACGGTTGTTTGCGAAATAGTGCGAAGCCTTGTTTTACCCAAAGCCAGCCGGTTACTGCAGGGAGTCGGTTCATGTCAAAAAAGCGCGGGAGCGGCGGTAGCAATACGTTGTTGCAGGATGCGCTGAAAATGGCCGGGATCGTGTGGCGTCAGCATCTCTGCCTGACGCGGCAAATTAAAATCATACAGACGCGATAGCCAGAACCGCAGCGCGGCCCCGCGCAGCATCGGCTGCCAGGCGCCGGCTTCGACCGCGGTAAATCGGCGTACGGTATGGTAGGCATCAACCAGTGCGCGCACGCGCTCGGGTTGGAGCGCACCGCTGTCCAGATCGATGCACCAGTCGTTCACCGTTACCGCTACATCGAACAGCCAAGTGTCACATCCTGCAAAATAGAAATCAAAAAAGCCGGTGAGTCGGGCGCCGTCGAACATCACATTGTTGCGAAACAGATCGGCGTGGATCGGCCCGGTTGGCAAGGCGCGGTAGATTTCCGAATCAGCGAAGCCTTCCTGAAATTCCATCTCGTCGAGTAGCATCACCTGCAAGCGTGGCGGCAAATAGGACTGGACAATCGGCGTCGTACGTCGCCACCAGGCGATGCCGCGCAAATTGGGTTGGCGGATCGAAAAATCTGCTGCTGCCAAATGCATCCTGGCCAACATCGCGCCCACCGCTGCACAATGTACGGCTGTTGGCGCCATCTGGCAATTGCCGGCCAGCTTGCTGACGATGGCCGCCGGTTTGCCCTGTAGTGACGCGATCAGTTCGCCAGCGTGGCTGGCAACTGGCGCTGGTACCGCCACATCACGCGTAGCCAGGTGGTCCATCAGTTTCAGGTAAAACGGCAGTTGCGCAAAGCTTAAGTTTTCAAACACGGTCAGGACGAATTCGCCCTGATCGGTATCGATAAAAAAATTGCTGTTCTCAATCCCCGATGCAATACCGCGGATGGCGTGCGCCTCGCCTAGAGGAAACTGCGTGATCCAGAGGTTTAGGTCCGCTAGCGTGACCGGGGTGAAAACTGCCATGAGCGCGTTACTTAAAATTGGAAGAGCATACGATCGGAGGCGCACCGCGCCTCCTGAACTGCAGGCAGACAGGATTATTTGGGCAGCGGTGGCGGCGGTGCCGCCGGTTCCTGCAAACCCTCGGCCGGTTTTGGATGGAGGCCCTTGCTGCCCCAGTCGAATTGCTTGATTTGCCATTGCGCCGGGTGCACGCTGTTACTTTGCGCATCGCCTGGCGCAGCATTACCGGCGCCAGCGCTTTGTTTCAGGTGATAATTGCTTCTACCGGTTTGCACCTGCACGTCGGTCACGACACCCTGTTCGCGTTTTTGGACGGTCTTATTGTTCGATTCCGGCTTTTTGATGATGATATCGCCCGGATTACCCTCATCCAGCTTTTGCAGATTGGGCGGCACGTCCTTAGTGCCTTGCGCGGACGCGGACGTTGGCAGGATCGTCAGTGCGCTGCCGGCCGAACTGATCCAGCACAACAGCCAGAACCGAATATTTCGAGAAGTGCGCATGATGGGCAACGCCTGACTTAGGATGAACTTCATTGTAGCAAATAGATTTGACGTTGCTGTGATAGATCGGTCACTCACTGCGACATTTGCGACAGTCTACCGCCCTGCGCGCCGATCGTCGGCCATATTGCCGCGCCGATGCCAGCCGGTGCGGGCCGCCCGAACTCTGCGATAATTCTGCCTACCGTGTGCGTGGTCCGCGCCCTCTTTTCAAGACCAGATACCCATGCAAAATACCCTGCTGTTAGTCGATGGCTCGAGCTACCTTTATCGCGCTTTTCATGCCTTGCCGGATCTGCGCAACAAGGAAGGCGCGCCGACCGGAGCGCTGTACGGCATCATCAACATGCTGCGGCGGCTGCGCAGCGATTATCCGGCGGCGTACCTTGCCTGCGTGTTCGACGCCAGAGGCAAGACCTTTCGAGACGACCTGTACGCGCAGTACAAGGCGCAGCGCGCTTCGATGCCCGAGGATCTCGCGCGCCAGGTCGAATCGATCCATGAAGCGGTGCGGGCCATGGGCTGGCCACTGTTGATGGTCGATGGTGTCGAGGCCGATGACGTAATCGCCACGCTCGCGGTAGAGGCGGTCGAACACGGCATGAATACCGTGATTTCAACCGGCGACAAGGATCTGGCGCAACTGGTCAACGACCACGTCATGCTGATCAACACGATGAGTAATGAAAAGCTCGACCGCGCCGCGGTGCTGACCAAATTCGGTGTTGGCCCCGAGTTGATCGTGGACTACCTGACCTTGATCGGCGACAAGGTCGACAACGTGCCCGGCGTCGCCAAGGTCGGCCCAAAAACCGCCGTCAAGTGGCTGACCGAATACGGCACGCTCGATGGTGTGGTGGCCAACGCGGCCAATATCGGTGGCGCGGTGGGCGACAATCTGCGCGCGGCACTGGACTGGCTGCCGCAAGCCAAAGTACTGATTACGGTGAAGACCGATTGCGACCTTAGCGCGCACATGATTTCAATTCCTGAATCGTTGATCGCGATGCCGCAGGACCCGGCCAAGATGGTCGATCTGTACGCGCGCTTCGGCTTCAAGACCTGGTTGCGCGAAGCCACCGGTGACGATGGCAGCGCGCGCCAGCCACCGTCTGGAAAACCGGTGATCGAACGCCAGTTTGCGCCGCAATCGGACCCGCAAGGCGGGCTGTTCGGTGAGGCGCTGGCGCCTGTCGCGCAGCGCTACGAAACTGTTCTGACCGAAGCCGATCTGGACCGTTGGCTGGAACGCATCGATTCTGCGCCGCTCACTTCCATCGATACCGAAACCACGGCGTTAAATCCGTTTCTGGCACAACTGGTGGGCGTGTCGCTGTGCTGCGAAGTCGGTGTCGCCGCCTACATTCCGCTGGCGCACCGCTACCCGGATGCACCGCCGCAGCTGTCGCGTGAACGGGTTCTTGCCAAGCTCAAGCCGTGGCTGGAAAACCCCGCCAAAGCCAAACTCGGCCAACATCTGAAATACGATTGCCACGTCTTTGCCAACTACGGTGTGCAGGTCCGCGGTATTGTGCACGACACGCTGCTGCAATCATACGTATTCGAATCTCACCGCAGCCATGACATGGATAGTCTGGCGCTGCGGCACCTGAACCGCAAGACAATTACTTTCGCCGACGTCTGTGGAAAAGGTGCGTCTCAGATTTGTTTCGACCAGGTCGAGATCGACCGTGCGACCGAGTATGCAGCCGAAGACGCCGACATCACCTTGCAACTGCATCAGGTAATGTGGCCGCATGTAGCTGCCGAAGACACGCTGCGTTATATCTACGAAAAAATTGAAATCCCGACCTCGGTGGTGTTGCAAAAGATCGAGCGCAACGGCGTCATGATCGATCCGGCGTTGCTGAACCTCCAGTCGATGGAACTCGGCCGGCGCATGCTCGACATCGAAACCAGTGCGTACGAGCTGGCCGGTCAGCCCTTCAATCTGAACTCGCCCAAGCAGATCGGAGAGATTTTTTTCGACAGGCTGAAGCTGCCAGTAATCAAGAAAACACCCTCCGGTGCGCCCTCGACCGATGAAGAAGTCTTGCAGAAACTGGCCGAGGATTATCCGCTGCCCAAGGTTTTGCTGGAATATCGTAGCCTGTCGAAACTCAAATCCACGTATACCGACAAGTTGCCCAGAATGATCGATCCTCGGACCGGGCGGGTACACACCAATTATGCGCAAGCAGTGGCGGTGACGGGTCGGCTGTCGTCGAACGAACCGAACCTGCAGAATATTCCCATCCGCACCGCCGAAGGCCGCCGTATCCGCGAAGCCTTCATCGCGGCACCCGGCAGCGTGATCGTCTCGGCCGATTATTCGCAGATCGAACTGCGCATCATGGCGCATCTGTCGGGTGACGAATCGATGCTACGCGCGTTCGCCGAGGGCGAGGATATTCACCGCGCCACCGCTGCCGAAATTTTTTCCGTGACCGCCGGCGATGTCAGCAGCGAACAGCGGCGCTATGCCAAGGTGATCAACTTCGGCTTGATCTATGGCATGAGCGCGTTCGGTCTGGCGAGCAACCTCGGCATCGAGCGTGCCGCCGCGCAAAGTTATATCGAAAAATATTTTTTCCGCTTTGCCGGCGTCAAGCGCTTCATGGATGAAACGCGACTGAAAGCCAAGGCGCACGGCTACGTCGAAACCGTCTTCGGTCGCCGCCTGTGGCTGCCAGAAATTAACTCCCCCAACGGCCCGCGCCGTCAAGGTGCCGAGCGCGCCGCGATTAACGCGCCGATGCAGGGCACGGCGGCAGACTTGATCAAGCTGTCGATGGTCGCGGTACAAGACTGGCTTGAAACGTCACAGCTGAAGTCGCTGATGGTGATGCAGGTGCACGATGAACTGGTGCTGGAAGTACCGCTCGCCGAACTTGAACTGGTGCGGGTGAAATTGCCGGCCCTGATGGCGGGCGTGGCGACGTTGAAGGTGCCTCTCACGGCGGAAGTGGGCGTAGGGAAGAATTGGGATGAGGCGCATTGACGAATGCCTTTTTGCATGCGGCTTGTTACAGGCAAAGGCGATTGTTTGAACTGCGGCAAATCGAAAAATCATGACAAAGCAGACAGCTCGCGAGAGCAGATCCAGCATCAAAACGGCGTTCGTCTCCGGCGGTAGCAAGGGGATTGGACTTGCGGTCGTGCGAGCACTGATCGCTGAAAATTATTTCGTCATTACCTGCGGCCGCAGCAGGATTACCTGGGCGGAAGCGATGGCGTCCGATCAGTCGCTACAAAACGCGGTTGATTTTCAGCAGTGCGATTTGTTGCAGGATGGCGCGATCGACGCATTGTTTGCTTACATTGCAGAGAACTACGCATGCCTCGACGTTGCGGTCAACAATGCCTCGCCCGAAGTAGCGTCGGGTGGTGTGTTTCAACAGGCGGCTTCTGAAGCTTTGCTCTGCACGCTGCTGAGTGACTTGTGGGTGCCGGCGCAATGCCTGCAGCAGGAGTTGAAGCTGATGCAGCGCGGCGGGGCCATCGTCAATATCAGTTCCGTCAATGGAATCCGCCCGACACCCGGTGCGGCGATGTATGGTGCGGCGAAACACGGACTCGAAGGGTTGACCCGCTCTGTTGCGCTGGAAGCGATCGATCACGGAATCCGCGTCAACGCAGTCGCGCCGGGCGTTACCTGGACACCGCGCTGGGAAAAAAGGGT
>JAYVEF010000052.1:0-5926 GCA_043748965.1 Burkholderiales bacterium | reverse complement strand
ATATTTCAGCTTACAGTTTTCCGGCAATGGCCAAAGCTGCGTTACCAATGCTGCGACCGAATGCTGCGCTTTTGACGTTGACGTATCTGGGTTCAGTTCGTTCGCTACCGAACTACAACACCATGGGTCTGGCCAAAGCCTCGCTGGAGGCCAGCGTGCGCTATCTAGCGGAATCGCTGGGGCCGAGAGGCGTACGTGTCAACGGCATTTCAGCGGGGCCGATCAAAACCTTGGCCGCCAGTGGCATCAAGGATTTTGGCAAGATTCTGAATTTCGTCAAGACCCACTCGCCACTGCGCCGTAACGTGACGCAGGAAGATGTCGGCAACGCGGCGGCGTTTTTGCTGTCCGACCTCGCGGGCGGCATTACTGGCGAAATTACCTACGTCGATGGCGGCTTTTCGAATGTCGTTGGGGCGATCGGGGATTGATCGGGACGGCGGCCCCGCGCTTTGACCGGCAGCGCGTCGCTAGGGTGCGCAGGTTTCACACTGCAGCGCAATATAGTACTGGACAGCATGGCCGCGCTCCCTTAATATGCGCACTGTTCGTTGTACAAATCAACGTTCACCGCAGCATCGCAAACCCTTCGCATTAACGATAAGCCTTCCCGCCTCCTGGTGTCGATTCCTGAACACCGTCCCGGCGCAAAGCTTTATGTGCCGAAATCTCTCTGAGTTTTCTTAGCTGTTTCGTTGGTTGGCGTTGCATTTTTTTGCGTTTTCGCCTGCATCCTTCCGGTGCGGCGCAGCGTTGATTTCACGAAAGAAAATAATGACTTTTGAAGCATTAGGTCTCCACACGTCCGTCATCAAGGCATTGACCGAATCCGGTTATACCAAGCCAACCAGTGTCCAGGATCAGGCAATTCCCGCTGCGATCGAAGGTCGCGATCTGCTGGTTTCGTCGCAAACCGGCTCCGGAAAAACCGCGGCATTCATGCTGCCCGCGCTGCACAAATTTGCTCTGGCCGCCGAATTGCAGTCGGCATCGACTGGCATGACCCCGAATCAGGAAATACAGTCGTCACGCGCTCGTGGTGAGCGTCCACGTTTCAAGGCTGCCCAGCCCAAAATGCTGGTGTTGACCCCGACCCGTGAGCTGGCCTTGCAAGTTACCAACGCGACTGACAAATACGGTTCACAAATGCGACGCATCAAGGCAGTGTCGATCTTGGGCGGCATGCCGTATCCAAAACAGATGCAGCTACTCGCCAAGAATCCTGAGATTCTGGTGGCGACGCCCGGCCGTTTGATCGACCACATGGAATCCGGCAAGATCGATTTCTCGCAGCTTGAAATTCTGGTACTTGACGAAGCCGACCGCATGCTCGACATGGGCTTTATCGACGATATCGAAAAGATCGTTGCCGCCACACCGGAAGCGCGTCAGACCATGTTGTTTTCGGCCACGCTCGACGGCGTCGTCGGTAACATGGCCAAGCGTATCACCAAAAATCCGATGATCATCCAGATCGCCGGCTCGGCCACCAAACACGAAAACATTTCGCAGCGAGTGCACTTTGTCGACGACCTGTCGCACAAGAATCGTTTGTTGGATCATCTACTGCGCGATGAGACGATGGATCAGGCAGTGGTCTTTACTGCCACCAAGCGTGATGCAGACACCATTGCCGACCGTCTGAACATTGCTGGTTTCGCAGCGGCCGCGCTGCATGGCGACATGCATCAAGGCGCGCGTAATCGCACGCTGGACGGCATGCGTCGCGGTCAGGTGCGCGTATTGGTCGCAACCGACGTCGCCGCACGCGGTATCGACGTGCCAGCCATCACGCATGTGTTCAATTACGATCTGCCGAAATTTCCGGAAGACTATGTGCACCGGATTGGTCGTACCGGTCGGGCTGGCCGCAACGGTATCGCCGTGTCGCTGGTAAATCACGCCGAAGGCATCAACGTCAAACGCATTGAGCGTTTTACCAAGCAATTGATTCCGGTTGAAGTGATCGAAGGCTTCGAGCCGAAACGCTCTGCGTCGGCACCGCGTACCGGCCATAAACCGGGCGGCTGGAAGCCGGGCGACAATCGTACGGCAGCCAAACCGGGCCAGCGTACCTTCAGCAAACCTGCTGCACCGCGCAAGGATGGTGGTGGCTTCAGCAAAGGACCGCGAACAGCCGACAGTGGTACCGTACGTCGTTCGTACGGCGATCGTTAATCGCGACAAACCAGCGACTTCAGCTTCACGAAAATCCCGCGATGGCCATGCCATCGCGGGATTTTTTTATGGGTATCGATCCGGGTCTATAAAGCGCAGGTCCGAAACCCAATAAAAATATCGTCGCGGTGTGGCAGATAAAAATTCCGGAATCGGGGGGAGCGCAGCCGTGACGGCGTCGCAAACGATGCGCCCCGCACGGACTGGTGCGTGTCAAACCACGGCGCCGAATATTCGCGATACGCATCCGCGACAAAGCCCGAATACGGCGCAAATGGCGTACAGGTCCATTCCCACAGAGTACCCCAACGCAGTCCCGGGTGACCACTGCAAACCACGGCCTCCCACTCGGCTTCGGTCGGCAGTCGTCGACCGGCCCAGACGCAGTAAGCCTGTGCTTCGAACAGGCTGATATGGCGTACCGGCTCGTTGCCGTTTAACAGCAGCGTCTCACCGAACCGCACGCAATGCCACTGGCGGCCATCGCGCTGCCAGTGGCGCGGCGCGCTGCGCTCTTGTTCGAGTAGCCAGACGCGCCCGGCGGTGCTCCAGAATACCGGCCTTTGATAGCCACCGTCTTCGACGAATTCAGCGTACTGCTGGTTCGATATCAGGGTTGCATCGACCGAAAAGGCAGCCACGTTTGCAGGGTGCGCCCATTTTTCGTTATCGAATACAAAGCCGCTGTCCGGCGCACTGCCCAGCGTCACGGTGCCACCGGCAAAATTAATTTGTTGATACGGATCAGCATGCACTGCGGCGTATGAAAAAGTTGCTGGCAGCCCGATCGCCAACGTCTGCATCGTCATCAGAAACGCTTCTCCATGCATGTCTTCATGGGCCAGCACCAGCCGGTATGGATCAAGTCCAGGGCCATCGGCTTCGGCGCGAGAAAGTTTGTCGAGGCTGCGATCGAGCACCTCATCGCACCACGTCATCAGCGCGCCGGCGCGCGGCAGATCGAGCGTCCAGCGCGATGCATGCGGCACGGTATTGGAATTGAACCAGTCGTCCGCAAGACGCAATAGGGAAGGGCGTTGCGCGGCATCGGGAGCACTGCTATCCGCATCGCGCAGCAGGTACCATTCGGCGAACCAGGCGAGATGGCCGAGTTCCCACAATGGCGGGTTGACGCTGGTCAAGCGCGGCACACGCGCGGCCTGGTCCATGCCCATCGCCTGAAACTGGTCGAATAACTTTCGCGTATGAATTTTGGCGGCACGCAGGGCATCGGCCAGTTCGATACTGCCGAGCGTGCGAAAGGAGACGGCTGAAGCATTCATCGTGATGCGCGACTCCGGTTATAGTTGAGGCTGTTTGCTGGTACTTATCTGTCATTTTAATCCTGCATCTACCGAAGCGCGATCTTGTCGAAACCACAGATCCTAATCATCAGTCCGGCGCTGGCAAAAGCCAACAACGGCAATTGGCAAACCGCTGCCCGCTGGTCGGCATTTTTGCGGCATCGTTTTCAGGTAACTTGCACAGAATGGACCGCCGGGCTGAGTGGCCATCTGGCACCGGCATTGATCATCGCATTGCATGCACGTCGCTCGGCGGCGGCGTTGGTTGAATTCGACCGCGCGCAACCTGCGGTGCCATTACTGCTGGTGTTGACCGGTACTGACCTGTATCGGGACATTCACGATGACCCTGTGGCACAAAAATCATTGCAGATCGCAGATCGGCTGATCCTGTTGCAGAAGGACGGCATGCGCGAACTCGATCTGGCCTCGCGCTCCAAGGCGTGTGTGATTTATCAATCAGCACCAACCCTGCACCCCGCACGTAAAGCATCACGACCGCGCCGCTTCAAGGTCATCATGATCGGTCATTTGCGCGCAGAAAAAGATCCCCTAACTTTTTTGCGCGCGATTGCGCTGGTGCATAATCCGCGTGTTTATTTCACGCACATCGGCGCTGCGCTCGACCCTGTGCTCGAATATCAGGCACGCGCCACCAACGCTACCCATCGCTACCGATGGCTCGGCAATCAGGCGCATGCGCTGACCCGGCAGCGTCTGAAGCACAGCGACGTCATGGTGCTCAGTTCGATCATGGAAGGCGGCGCCAATGTGATTATCGAAGCCATCACCAGCGACGTGGCGGTATTGGCCAGCGATATCTCGGGCAACCGTGGCCTGCTAGGCGACGACTATGCTGGTTATTTTCCGGTCGGGGACGCTGCGGCACTGGCGCAACTGATCGAGCGTGTTGCCACCGATGCCGTGCTGCTGGCTCGATTGCGGGCGCAGTGCCGCGCGCGTGCACAATTGTTTGTGCCAGAGCGTGAACGAGCGGCAGTCTGCGCGCTGGTGGATAATTGTCTGCAAATTTCAGCGCACGGGACCCCCGGGCGCCCTCACACTTTTCGCAAGGATGTTTTATGACCGCACCTCTCGACTCTCCGATCCGCCTTACTTCGTTTTCTCATGGCGGCGGTTGCGGCTGCAAGATCGCGCCTGGCGTTCTGGCGCAGATCCTAAAAAATTCGACCGGTTTTCCGGTGCCGAAAGAACTTATGGTGGGCATCGAAACCGCCGATGATGCGGCGGTCTACTGGCTCAATGACGAACAGGCATTGATCGCCACCACCGATTTTTTCATGCCGATCGTGGATGATCCGTTTGACTTCGGGCGGATTGCAGCGACCAATGCGATTTCAGATGTGTACGCCATGGGCGGCACCCCGATCATGGCGCTGGCACTGGTCGGCATGCCCATCAACAAGTTGCCGATCGACGTCATTGGCAAAATCATTGCCGGTGGCGAATCAATCTGCGCGGAAGCGGGTATCCCGATCGCTGGCGGCCACACAATCGACTCAGTCGAACCGATCTATGGCCTGGTGGTACTTGGGCTGGTACACCCATCCAAAGTCAAACGCAACGCCGACGCCAAAGTCGGCGACGTGCTGATTCTCGGCAAGCCGATCGGCGTCGGCATCTTGTCAGCGGCGCTTAAAAAAGAGGCACTCGATGCCGCCGGTTACGCTGCCATGATCGAGAATACGACCAAACTGAACAAACCCGGCAAGGCTCTCGCAGACCTGCCTGGCGTACATGCACTCACCGATATCACCGGCTTTGGCCTGCTCGGTCATACATTGGAACTGGCACGCGGCGCGGACCTGACCGCGCAGCTCGGCATGTCGTGCATACCGCTGCTGCCCAACGTTTTGGCGTTGGCCGAAGCCGGTTACGTCACGGGCGCATCGGGACGTAACTGGGACGGCTACAGCGCTAGCGTGCGATTGGACCCGGCGATCAGTCCCGTACAGCAGATGCTGCTGACCGATCCGCAGACTTCGGGTGGACTGCTGGTCGCGTGCAGTGAGGACAGCGCCCAGGCGGTGCTGGAAATTTTTCGGCAAGGCGGCTTTGACCATGCTGCCGTGATTGGGAAGATGGTGGCCGGACCCGGCCAGGTGAGCGTGATGGTCTGAGCATTGATGCGGTGCACGGTATTGACGCCTGGATGCACCGCCGTGGTGAATCGGCAGCGTTTTGCGAGGTCCAATATCGGGGGAGGCTGGATACCAAACGCTCCCCTTTGATTTGGTATTAGACCATCACGGTTCATACTGCGCAATCGGGTCAGAATAAGTTTCGCGATGGGACTGCGAAAAACTCTGACACCGACTGCTCACGCAACGTGAAAATTACAGTTCTACAAAGCGCATCATCAGCGATATTTACTTCACTGCGGTGCTACGGTTCGACCGCCACCAGTGGACATTGCGAAGCCC
>JAYVEF010000051.1:0-17330 GCA_043748965.1 Burkholderiales bacterium | reverse complement strand
GTTTCTGTGAGGTGACGACGACCCGTTCGACGGTCGCACCATTTGGTGCGCCACTAGTATTTGCTTCGTCACTAGGTGCGGCAATCACCACCGATGGCACAGCCAGTGCGAAGCTAACCGGTACGGCCAGCATGAAACCATAGGGCCGGATCGCGGCTAGAGATTGACGAATTGGCAGGTAGCGATGGCGGGACAATGACGGCGACCCAGTGGAGGAGCCCCCAGATAAGACGGGCATCGATGGTAAGATCAGTTTTCGCAGACACCGATTCAGCAAACAGGGCGCATACGTCTGCCATAGTTTGGGTAACACAGACCAGCGGCAATGTGATTCGGTATACGACATGAGCGACTCCAGGTAGATTGGATAAAGGGCGGGAACAGCACCTCAAACGCGAAGTGAATCTCCCGGGCTTTTATCCCGCCGTGGAGCCTGAATATCGGACCGTAAGATCGATATTTGAGGCCGGCCGCTCTTGGACCAGACATCGTGATCAAGTGATGATCGCAACCGGAACCCTAGCGGCCCTTCGGTTTGCAGAACAAGTCTGGTCCCCGCCATGGATTAAGCAACAAGCGTGCCACCAATCACAGCCATCATTCGTGTCGTAGGACCGCCAAGCAAAGGAATTGTCGCCCCAATATCGGGCTGTTGCGGGGGGCGTCGCACGATCCCGGTGCACTCCCTGGCCTTTTTAGCGCCGAATTTCTCCGAGTTTTCGTATTGCCCGACCCGATTGCGACGGTCGCCCGAGAACTGGAATCGGTGCTAAGCGTCGGCCTCCAAGAAATCTGTGCGGGAACCGTTGATTAATTCGATTTATTAAACATAACCCATATTGAAACTAAAGATTAAAATTGAATCGCTAGTTAAAATTGGGAGACCTCAACACTTCCCTAAGTTTCCTTATTAGTTAGAAAGCAGGCTGTCATCTAGACCAAAATCCTCTTTTTCCACCGTGGAGAAATGAAATTGCATTTAGTTCATTCCAAAGGAGTATTCTGCGCGGACGACCGCAGTTTTTGCCGATGTGGATGTAGGCGGTGAATCGTTTCGATACTGGCAATAATGATCCGGGCGGAGATAAAAGCCCGGAATCCCAATATGGGACGGGTTACCCACATGATAGCCCGATGATATCGTTCAGACATACACCGCATCTTCCATTTTGCTTTACATAATACTAATTATGCGAAGTCGTTATGTAACGGCAAAGTTGAAATGTCCGCTTTTTCCGGATTGAGTGCATTGTGTGTTCGACTGGGAGGCGATCATGGGCAAAGCTGGGAGCATTACGATGACGATGCACGCGCTGGACCGGATGAAGGTGATTCAAGCACTGGTCGATGGCAATTTCATGCCGAAGCTTGCTGCCGAGCGGCTGGGTCTGACGGTATGCCAAGTGCGCCGGCTGGCAAAGCGGTATCGCGAAGAAGGTCCGACTGGATTGGTATCGCGGCGCTGAGATCTCCCCAGCAATAATCGAAAGGCAGCGAATATCATCGCCATGGCGTTATGTGTTATCCGTGAACGCTATGCTGATTTTGGCCCGACATTTGCGTGCGAGAAGCTACGCGAGAACCATGGTCTTGACCTGTCAAAGGAAACACTGCGCAAGCTCATGGTGGACGCAGGGTTATGGATCAGCCGTCGGTTGCGTTCGGCAAAGATCTATCAGCCGCGCAACCGGCGCCATTGCGCGGGAGAGCTGATCCAGATCGACGGCAGTGACCATACCTGGTTTGAAGACCGCGGTCCGACCTGCACGTTGCTGGTCTACATCGACGACGCCACCAGTCGGTTGATGCATTTGCATTTCACGTATTCGGAATCGATGTTCAGTTACTTTGAAGCCACCCGGGGCTATCTGCAGCGCCACGGCAAGCCGCTGGCATTTTACAGCGACAAGGCGACGGTGTTACGGGTGAACAATGCGCGCGCTAATGGTGGCGACGGGCATGCACAATTTGGCCAGGCGATGTTCGAGCTCAACATCGAGTCGATTTGTGCCAATCCGCGCCAGGCCAAGGGACGCGTCGAGCGTGGCAACTTGAGTCTGCAAGACCGGCTGGTCAAGGAAATGCGTCTGCTGGGCATCTCAACGATGGCGGCGGGAAATGCGTATGCGCCGGCGTTCATGGCGGATTTCAATCGTCGGTTCACCAAGCCGCCGCGCAATGATTTTGATGCCAACCGGCCGGTGCGTGAGGATGAGAATCTGGGCCTGATTTTTGCGGTGCGTGAGCCGCGTCGGGTAACGGCGCGCCTGACGCTGCAATACGACAAGACCATATATTTGCTGGCCGACACACAGGAAGCACGTGCCGTTATCGGCAAGTCCGTAGGGGTATACGACTACCCGGACGGCCGTATTGAGGTACGCACCAACAGTACTGCCCTTCCGTACACGATTTATGATCGGCTATCGGAAGTCAATCAGGGGGCCGTGGTGGACAACAAACGGCTAAGTCATATCCTGCAGGTCGCGCAGCTGGCCCAACAGTAGCGCGACAATCGACGTGGTAGCAGCGTTCCGGCGCGCACCCATCAAGGCGCACCGGCGCGCAAATTGAAGGCAGCGCCGGGCAAAAATCGCAGCGCACCATTGATGAAACGGATATCGCGTTCGCAATCATTCAAACGAAGGCGAAAGGCGCAATGTTCCGCCCCTAGGTTTTGTAACATGTCGGAGATGGCTTGCAAATCTGGTGGCGAAACAGGCATTCCGCTGTCGCGGCTACCTGATCAAAAAGCGATTGAAAAGGCCCTGAAAAAGAACAAAACCGAGTCAAAAACAGGACTTTTCAACTTTGCCGGCGGGCGGACATCTTAACTTTGCCGTGACACGTTATGTTATGTAAGGGCTGAACCAGAATGTTTCGATCGAGGGGTTAGTTTGGCGCAGGTGTCAACAAAAGGTTTCAAATGCGTCCTCGCATGCAATCGTAGCTGTCTCTCGGGCACTTGCGAACAACTGATGTCCGGCATGCGTGAGGCGCGCGTATCCGACTCGGGCGTCACGCGGATCACTTTGCCGATCCACCAGGCCAATTTTTTCAAGTGGTAGAAGCGACCTCGTCACAGCAGACGCAGTCAATCCCATCAATTCTGCCAAATCAGTGCGTCGCAGCCGAGACTCGTGTGCATGTTTCAAGTGATACAGGATGGTCAAGTCGCCAAAGCTCAAACCATGAACGCTAGAGAGTCTGCCGTCGATGCGCCGCATTGTTTCAGTGTATGTCCGGGTGAGACGAACGCAAAAGTCAAGCGCGTTTGGCTTATCTTCGGTTTGGTGACGGTTCTCTGCTTGATGCATTGCGATACTCCTTGAATTTCAAATCTGTCGATCACCGCAAAACGGTGTTCAGAGCTTGGTTCTACCTTCCGAATGGGCAAATACGGAACATTGCTGCAGGCGTATTATAAGTTCAATGTCATTGATTAGTCAAGGATATTGAAACTATCAAAACCGTGGTCGGGGGTCGGTGATTGCGTTACTAGATGAATGTCCGTTACCGTCGACGGGTCGCCCTGCGCGTTCGTTCGAAAAAGTCATCTGGCCGTGACCTTACCCACTGGACGAATTTCTGAATCGCCGCGTGTGCCAGCAGAGCTTCCGCCGTGTTGAAAGATTTTTCAAGTTCACTTTCAGAAAATAGCGCATGCACCTGGCGGTGGCAGATGCGATGCATCGCCACGGTGGTCTTGCCGCCTTTCATTTTGGGCACCAGATGATGTGCGTCGCGCTGCGAAGGAGGAATCGGACGGCCGCACAGCGGACACCGCTCGGCCGCCGGTTTGGCGTGCCAGGCGGGCGGCTCCACCAGCTTGCGCTTCATTGGCGTAGCCTGTAGTTCATACAGCTATCATAACGTCAGCGCAAACGAGCTGCTCGGCGCCCGCCGTCGTGGTGTATCAGCTGGCGCTGGGTTCAGTGCCGGCTATTACGCAGCGATTGCGGCCGTGTTTCTTGGCGCAATACAACGCCGCATCAGCGGACTGAAACGTCAGGTCGGTATCCGCACTCCCGCGCGAATCGGCCAGCCCGGTCGACACCGTGACTACCAGATCGGCACTGATCTGCGGAAACCGCAAGCTTTCGATCTGGGTGCGCACACGCTCGGCCGTAATCATCGCGCCTTCTACCGTCGTATCGGTCAGAATAAATGCAAATTCTTCGCCACCATAGCGGCCGAAATAATCCGTTTGTCGTAACGCCGCCGCCGCGGTCCTGGCAATCTGGCGCAGCACTTCATCACCGGCCAGATGGCCATAGGTATCATTGACCCGCTTGAAAAAATCGACATCAAGGATACCAATCGAGTAGGTTCGACCGCTGCGATCGCAACGCTGTTTTTCAAGCCGGATCACTTCCATCAGATGGCGCCGGTTATATACCCCGGTCAGTTCGTCTCGGATAGCCAGCTCTTCAATGCGCAGCAGCGCCTGCTCGAGCGCATCGTTACGGCCACCGAGTTCCAGGTTTTTTTCCTGGACCTTGCGGCGCAGTGTGCCGATATAAGCACCCAGCAAACTAAACTGCGTGAGCGCGAAGGCAAGTGCAATCCACTGCAAAATTTCGACCCGTAGATGCAGTTCGTGCGGGCGCCAGAAATGGAGTGCGCCGATCAGGGCAGCGTAGCCGCCCACCAGAGTGCAGGTCAGTACCACAAAGTCGCGCGAACGGAACTGGAACAACCCATACATCGCCGCCGTCAGGGAAAGCAGCAAAAAAACACCGCGCGCGTCCTGAGCATAGTACATCGCGTACAGCCCGGTCGGCATGGACAGCGTGACCTGTGCAAACGTCATGCTCGGATCAGCGAAACGCAGGTTTATACCGGTCAGTATCAAAGTGGCGAACAGTACATTCAACGCCACCACGATAGCCAGGTAACGCAATACCATCACACCGGGAAAATAACCGAACTGCCAGCACATGACGACCAATGAAAGCGTCAGCAGATACGAGATACTGCCGATCAACAAGCGCTTCAAGCGCAGGCGCTGGGCGCGCCGCAATTGGGCCTTCTCTGTCCCAGCGTTTTGATTCAAGCGTGTCTCCTCTGGCAATGGCGTCGTGCAGGCCTGCGTGGACCTACATCAATAGTCTGTCTATCCTAGTGGAAAAGTCGGTATGGGGCGACGACTTTCCGGCACGCATGGGGTCTGAAATTGTGTGGAATGCAACGATTAGCTAGGAAAAATGCATATTCATCGATCAGCTTTCCCATACAACTGGCGTCAGGACTTGCGCAAGGCACTGCGCGTCGATTCTGCGATGGATCGCAGCGCCAGCAAACATCGCGACCGCTCGCTATAATCAAATTCAAATTTTTTGACGCCAGCGTTGCTGTTCTCACTGCTCCCACCATGAAAAAATCTCACCGCGAGCAACACCGCATCGAACATGTCGGCTGGCTACGCGCTGCCGTACTGGGTGCCAACGATGGCATTATTTCGACCGCCAGCCTCGTGCTGGGTGTTGCCTCTGCCCATATCCAGCATGGCAACATCGTTCTGACAGCAGTCGCAGGACTGGCCGCCGGAGCGATGTCGATGGCGACCGGCGAATACGTATCGGTCTCATCCCAAGCCGACACCGAACAGGCAGCACTTGCTGAAGAACGGCTGGAGCTGGCAGACGACCGCGAACACGAGCAGCGCGAACTGGCTGCGATCTATGTGCAACGCGGCCTCGACCGCATCCTGGCGCTGCAGGTTGCCCATCAATTAATGCAGCATGATGCGCTCGGCGCACACGCCCGTGACGAACTGGGGATTTCGGCGTTGTCGACCGCGCGTCCGCTACAGGCCGCGCTGACATCGGCGGCCAGCTTTGCGCTGGGCGCGGCGCTGCCGCTTGCGGTCACGGCGTGGGCGCCGCTGGCCCACCTGATCACCATCATGGTGGTAGCAACGCTGTTTGCGCTGGCCTGTTTGGGCGCCTTGGCCGCCCGTACTGGTGGCGCGCCAGTGCTGCCGGGCATGCTGCGCGTTACCTTCTGGAGCGCATCGGCCATGGCAGTCGCTTCAGGTGTCGGTGCCGCGTTTGGGACGGGTGTCTAAGGCGCGCAACCGCGTGCCGCTCCGTTGTCAACTTTGGCGCAGCGGCCGCGCGGCGAAGCGTTGCCACAGCCGCTGAAATTTTCTGGCAGGCAGCGCGCCGCTGGCATCCAGTGCCCCGCGCAAGTAGCTGGTACTGGCATTCAGATTGCCGTGCCCGGCCTGCAAACGACGCAGCAGTCCACCAGCCACTGCCGCATCGTTGCCGCGCCCCAGCGCGTCCTGCAAATCGATCAACGATTCGATGTGCCGACATACCCGTCCGCGCGGGTACAGTGACTGAAAAAATTCTGCGCTGTAGCGTGTCTGCTTGGCAGCGATACGTATGCGGTGGCGCCCCACTGCATCGCCATCGGCAAACTTCCTGGCACGCCGGCGCAGGCGTTTTTCAAGTTGGCGCTGGACTTCCCAGGCGAAGTCTTGTGCCGGTGCAGCCAGACGTCGCTTTGCTTCGCCATCGATCCCAGCACGCCAGCCGCGGCTTTGCATCCACGCCATAAAACGCAGCTGCAAGCGGCAATAGCGTGGTGATGCCACCGCTGCCGCCGCGATCCGGTGCGCTGCTGCCGCCTGTTGCTGCGCGGCCGCCAACATATCGGCCGGCACTGATTCTTCGCCCAACTGCACTGCCAGCGCTGGCAGTGTGGAGTGCAGCAGAACATCCCAATCCCGTGCCGCGCTTAACTGCGCCGTCAACCATTGCCAGTCCTGCAGCAGCCGCGCCGGCAACTGCACGCTTTCAGTAAACAATCTGAAACCACTGCACAAGCGTCGCAATCCGACTCGCATACGGTGAAGGCTCTCTGGCGCGTTATTTGTCAGCACGCCAGCTTCATTCGACTGGATCTGTGCCAGACAGTGGAATGTAATCTGCTCAAACGCCTGCTCGACCGCGACACCTTTTAGCAAGCGAACCGGCGCCACTGGCTGGCCCGCCATGCTCTGTGGCGCATACAGCGCATAACCCCGTGCGGCCTTGCTCATGTTGGCGGGGCGCAATGCTACGGTCTTTTGAAGTGCCAGTGCGAATTTGAACAGGCTGTCGATGCGACCGGATTTGAGTTCGAGTTCGATTTCACTGATTGGCGCCCGATCCCCACCACAAATGACGCTGCCGCGATCCAGCACGCACTCAACCGCAGCGCCGCCAGGCAAACTCAGTTGCCATGTGGTGCGGATCACATCGACAGAAAACACCGGCTGCAATCGTCTTGCCAAATGCTTGCGCCGCAGCAGTTGGCCCCAGAGCGAATCGGGATCGACCAGCTTTCGCAATGCTGGCAAGTCCGGTAGCAGAGTAGCGACATCCGATTCCCATTCGTGGCGGCGATGCAGACCGCCCGCCACCTCGCCACCCCCCTTCAGGGTCTGCACCAGGCGCTCGCCGGATACGCGCACGCGCAGACCGGCGTCGCTGCGCCGGACGTCCAGTTCGGGAGTATCGAAATACGTGCTGGTCATCCACTGCTGCACCGGTGGCGCTTGCAGATGCTTTTGAATCAGCGGTTGCGCCGCAAACTTGCTGGCGTCGACGCCGTCGATGAGTAGCTTGAGTTCAGTTTCCATAGCGGGCATCTCTGCCAAAATCTCTCTGGGGGTAGTTACGCAGGATACCTTGGTGGCCCACAAAAAGGGGCAAAGTTAGCGACAAGCGGGACGAGCTGCTGTCGGCTGCAAAGGCCGATATTCCCTGCGGCAACAGCACGCCGCGAGATCAATATCGCAGCCTTCGGCGAATCTGTTGTGCAAACCCATCAGCAATTTGTCAACCGCCGTAGGGAGATACGGGTTAACCGACGGTGCGCGACCATGTCGTGCCAATTCTTCCCTAATGATTGCCTGTCCGAAAACCAGTGCAATCGTCGATTTCCACACTGGAGCAGACCATGAAATTATCGTTATTGCTGGCATCCCTGATGTTATCCCTTTCCAGTGCCGCGGCACTGCCGCAAGCGCCAACCGGGGCGCCTGCCGGTACCACCGGCATATGCAAAGATGGCACCTTCAGTAGTGCCGCCGTTAAAGCGGGTGCCTGCTCGGGCCACAAAGGCGTAAAGACCTGGATCGGCACTGCGGCCGCAGCGACACCAGTAACTGCAGCCGCCCCGGCGACTTCGGCCAAGCCACCAGTGCCTGTCGCCAAGCCCGTGGCAGCAGCATCGGCGGCACCGGCAGCTAGTGTGAAAGCAATGCCCGCCATGGCCGCAGGCGCCGCACCGGACAAAGTTTGGGTCAATGCAGAATCCAAGGTGTACCACTGCCCTGGCACCAAATATTACGGCACCACCAAAAAAGGCGAATATATGAGCGAGACCGACGCGCTTGCGAAGGGTAATCGCGCTGATCACAAGAAGGCCTGCGCCAAGTAATCATCTTCGGCGTAGCCAGATAGAATCGCGATCGAATCAGGGCGCTGGTCGTATCAAATTGTCCTCGTGACAGGCACCACGCAAATGCTGCGCGGCGATATACCAGTAGTCCTGGTGGTTCAGGCGAATCGAGACCACATCAAGTTTGCCGGACGGGGTCGCCACTGGACCCCGTGCGATTTCTTCAACAGGGCTCTGTAAATTTTCGGTGCCGGCCTGCCGGCAGCCACTGCGGCGCAGCAGCGCCAACGTGGACTCCGGGACCGAATCGCCTCGACGGGCGGCCTCTTGCTGACGTTCAAACGCGGTAGCGGCAGCGATACCCGACTGGCAAAGCTGCGCTTCGGCGACCGCAACGACACAGGTTGCCTGCGCCGGAACCAAGCCCAGCGCCAGCGCGATCAGAAACCCGCCCGCCCGGCAACTGCGTCCTGCCGAAAATCTATTCATCGTGGCCGTACCTTTCGAGAAATCACTCGCACGGGCATGCGGCAGTTCTAGTACGCCAGAAAGCTGAAGGCGGATTCGCCCGAACCGTCGTTGCAGGCGAGCCTCAACCCACCATCGGCGGCACGCTGCTACTCAGATTCGCCGCTACCACCAATATCACACAGAGCAGCACACTTTCGGCCCGAAGTACCAACACAAACTGTCGCTGTGCATGCCTGCTCGCGCCCTCAACTGATGCCACCGCATCCCGCAGTGCCGGCAAACCTCGCCAGCGATTGAAGGCGCCAAGCGCAATTGCCATCGCGACCAGAGCGAGTTTCAGCAGCAAAAACTGGCCCCAGCGACTATCGATCCACTGCGCCGTCTCGCCCATTCCGCGCCAAGCGCTGATGCTCCCCGTAATCAGGATACCGGTCAGTGCGATCGTCGCCGCGCCGGAGAGCTGTGTAGCATACGCGAGGCTGGCACCGCGCCCGCGCGCAGTTTTGATCAACCTGGCGGGCAGCACAATCCACGCTGCGACCAAAACACTGCCGGTCCAGACGCTAATCAGCAGCCAGTGCAGTGCCTGGAGAGCAACCGGCCAGTGCACGTCGGCATTTGCCGCGGCATGGCTGATTTCGGCGCGGCTGAGCGCGAATCCTGCCAGTGCCAGTGCACCAACCCATTGCAGCGGAACCGACGGTCTGCGTCGCCACTGCAGGATCGCCAGCAGCAACAGCGCCACCAGCCCTGCCAGCCACATCTGCCCGAAATGGCTGCTCGTCAACACGGGCACAACGGCCGCTGCTGCCTGCGACAATGGCAGCTCGGCCATCTGCGCGCTTTGCAACCATAGCGCGGCGACATGCATTGACAATGCGATGCCAATGACGAGCCTACCCGTCCGACGTAGCAACCGGGGCGCAACATCCAGCCCGCGCGCATGGGCTGGCTCCAGCCAGCAGGACGTCATCACAATGCCGACCAGCAGCGCGAGCGCGGCATTCTGCAGCACCGTCACTCCTGTTTGCAGGAGCAGAACAAATGCCATTACCTGACCTGAAACGGAACGCTGCCTTTTGTGCGGTGACCATCTCTGGTGACAGTAGACCAGTCCAACTGGTATTTGCCCGAGGGCAGTGGTGGCGGCAGCAACAGCAGCGTATCCGGGTGCGCCGTGTCGACCGTCGCGGCGACGCTGGGTAACGCCACACCATGCCCATCGCGCAGCACGATCTTGCTGAACGGTGCTTCGAGCGTTTCATTGAACCGCAGGCGAATCCGCTCGGGCGCTGCGGCTAGAATTTGGCCGGCGCGCGGCTGCGCCTCGAGCAGTTTTGCATGCGCCGATGCGGCACTGGCTAGCGCAAGGGATACAAGTACCAAAATCCAAAAACCTGTCGTACGGGGTAGCATAGTCAACTCCTGAAATGATGAATCATGAATGGCTGCTTTACACTGCCCTCGCCAGTTCTGCTGCAACATGCACGCACCATGTGCAGGCCATCGTAAGCACATTTGAGTTCGACGCGAATGCGCGTAGGACCGCCAGTGTTCGCACGTCCCTCAACCGCTTTCGATTCGGTGTGCCACCTCATTTCCAAACTCGATTGCCGCTGATGCTGATATGGATACTGGCGTTTAGCATGACATAAGTAATCATGCGTAACAAATTTTAAATGCACTGCCATGCTGCTGAAAGAGCAGACCGAGTTCGTGATGCAAGCTGTCGGCGGTCCGGATGGTAAATTGTTCCCAGTACTATTGGCCTGTTTCCAAAGGATTTCGAGCCGATTGAGTTCGGGGCTGTTGGACCACAAGTACAACAGGATCAGGCGGTGGTTGCACCGCCGCCGGTGGAACTTTTCGGTATCGATGGAGTGCTGGATGAGGGCACTGTCAAGCACCACGACAGTGCGCTTACCATCGACATGCCGAGTGGCCAATTGGTCGACGAGGACAACGATTTGAGCACGTTTGACATCGTCGGACCACATTGCTGCGGCATCGGCTGACGGAGCGATACCACCGACGGTACCCGTGGCGACTGCGTGGTGCGCTGACATAGCGTTAGCGCTCAGTTTTCCCCACTTGCGATTTCGTGATTTGAATATCAAGAACAGCGACTTCATTCACGCGGAGGATGATATAAAAAGGTGGAATATTGCGCGATATGGGAGCAGTGGTTGGCAGCGCAAGGAGCCTCGGGAACTGATGTTCGCACGCGGTGCCATCGGGGCGAAATCACCGGGGTGAATTGTTATTTCTGGCGCGCCGCGACATCGCGCCAGACTTTTTGAAAATGCAGCGCTCACGGCACCTGCGCGCCGAATTCGTTGCTGTGCCGCTTTTCCAACGCGCTTCGCCGCAGCAGAAAATACACCGCTGGCACCAGGAACATCGACAGCAGCGGCGCCGTGATCATGCCGCCGACCATGGGTGCGGCGATGCGTTTCATGACTTCGGAGCCGGTGCCCGTTCCCAGCATGATGGGCACCAGACCGGCGATGATGACGGCGACCGTCATGGCCTTGGGCCGCACGCGCATTACTGCGCCTTCACGGATCGCATCGAGCAAATCCGCTTGCGTACCCAGCCCCTTGGCGAGGCGTTCTTCCCACGCGTTTTTCAGGTACAGCAGCATGATCACGCCAAACTCGGCGGACACCCCGGCCAAGGCAATGAACCCGACACCGCTGGCTACCGACAGATGGTATCCCAGTGCCCATAGCAACCAGATACCGCCAGCCAACGCGAATGGCAGGGTCGCCATGATCAGTGCTGCTTCGTCGAGGCGCTTGAACGTCATGTACAGAAGCACAAAAATGATGAGTAGGGTCGCTGGCACTACAAGCTTCAATTTCGCAGTGGCGCGCTCAAGATATTCAAATTGGCCCGACCACGATATCGAGTAACCCGCCGGTAGTTTGACTTCCCTGGCAACCGCCTGTTGCATGTCGCGTACGGCCGAGCTCAAGTCGCGGTCGCGGATATCGACATACACCCAGCCCGACAAACGTGCGTTCTCGGTCTTTAACATGGGCGGCCCGTCGTCGATACGAATCGTGGCGACGTCGCCAAGTTGAATCTGCGCACCGCGGTCGGTCAGGATCGAAAGTTGCCGCAATTTTTCAATCGAATCGCGGACTTCCCGGGGATAGCGCACATTGATCGGGAATCGTTGCAGGCCTTCGACCGTCTCCGCGATATTTTCTCCGCCGATACCGGCCGATACGATACTTTGCACGTCGGCGATATTGAGGCCGTAACGGGCAGCGGCGTCGCGATCGATATTGACATCCACGTAGCGTCCGCCATTCAAGCGTTCGGCCAACGCCGACGATACGCCGGGTACCTTTTTAACCACGCGCTCGATATCGGCGGTGATGCGGTCGATTTCCTGCAAACTCACACCGGCGACTTTGACACCGACGGGGCTCTTGATACCGGTCGCCAGCATATCGATGCGGTTGCGAATGGGTGGTACCCAGATGTTCGACAAGCCCGGCACCTTGACGATCCGATCGAGCTCGTCGACCAGTTTGTCGGTCGTCATGCCAACGCGCCATTGGTCGCGTGGCTTGAACTGGATCGTGGTTTCAAACATTTCCAAAGGGGCGGGATCGGTCGCAGACTCGGCCCGCCCCGCCTTGCCGAATACGCTTTTGACTTCCGGCACGGTCTTGATCAACCGATCGGTTTGCTGCAACAGTTCGGCGACCTTACCCACGCCGATGCCGGGCAATGCCGACGGCATGTATAGCAAATCCCCTTCGTCCAGAGGCGGCATGAATTCGCCGCCAAGCCGCGTCATCGGCCACACGGTGATCACGGCAATCAGGCCGGCGACCAGCAGCGTCATCTTGGGAAAGCGCAGAACACCTTCGAGCAATGGGCGGTAGACCGCGATCAGAAAACGGTTCAGTGGATTTTTCTGCTCGTCTGGGATGCGTCCGCGGATCAGATAGCCCATCAGCACCGGAATCAGGGTTACCGCCAGGCCAGCTGCCGCTGCCATTGCGTACGTCTTGGTGAAGGCTAACGGTGAAAACAATCGTCCCTCCTGCGCTTCCAATGTGAACACCGGGATGAACGACAGAACGATGATCAGTAGCGAAAAGAACAGCGCGGGGCCAACTTCGGCGGCGGCGTCGCCAATCACGCGCCAGTGATCGTCGCCTGCCAGCTTCTGGCCCGGATGTGCATGGTTCCAAGCCTCGATGTGCTTGTGCGCGTTTTCGATCATCACGACAGCCGCATCGACCATCGCGCCGACCGCGATCGCAATACCGCCCAACGACATGATGTTCGCGTTGACTCCTTGGTAATACATGACGGTGAAAGCGAGCAGGATTCCGATGGGGAGCGTGACGATAGCCACTAACGCTGAGCGCAGATGGAACAGGAAAATGGCACACACGACGGCGACCACAATGAATTCTTCGATCAACTTTTCTTCGAGGTTGTCGACGGCACGCTTGATCAGTTTCGAACGGTCATAGACCGGGACGATTTCAACGCCGGCCGGCAAGCCAACTTTGAGCTTTTCGAGCTTGGCTTTGACTGCATCGATGGTTTCAAGGGCATTCTTCCCCGACCGCATGATGATGACACCACCGGCCACTTCGCCTTCGCCGTTCAACTCGGCAATTCCTCGCCGCATCTCTGGTCCGACCTGCACCCGCGCCACATCGCCCAGGCGCACCGACACACCGGTATCCGTTGTCATCAGCGGAATCTTGCGGAAATCATCGAGTGATTTCAAATAGCCGGAAGCGCGCACCATGTATTCGGCTTCGCCCAACTCCAGTACCGAGCCGCCGGTCTCCTGGTTGGCCTTTTGCACCGCGTCGATAATCTTGCGGTGCGGGATGTTGTACGCCCGCATCTTGTCCGGGTCGAGCACGATCTGATACTGGCGCACCATGCCGCCGATGCTGGCAACTTCGGCGACGTTCGCGACTGCTTTCAGCTCGTACTTTAAAAACCAATCCTGCAGCGCGCGCAGCTGCGACAAGTCCATCTTTCCGCTGCGGTCGACCAATGCATATTCGTAGATCCAGCCGACACCGGTTGCATCCGGTCCCAGCGCGGTCTTTGCCTGCGGTGGCAGCCGCGACTGCACCTGATTTAGATACTCGAGTACCCGCGAACGCGCCCAATATTGATCGGTGCCATCCTCGAACAGGATGTAGACGTAGGAGTCGCCGAAGAAGGAATAGCCGCGCACTGTCTTGGCACCGGGTACGGAGAGCATGGTGGTAGTCAGCGGATAGGTCACCTGGTTTTCGACAATCTGCGGCGCCTGTCCTGGAAACGTCGTGCGGATGATGACTTGCACGTCGGACAGGTCAGGGATGGCATCGAGCGGGGTTTTCGATAATGCCCAAATGCCCCACGCGCTGAGCATCACGGTCGCCAGCAACACGAGGAACCGGTTGATGATCGACCAGCGGATCAGCTTGGCCATCATTTGACCGCTCCCGCAGCATTGGCTTTCAGGTAGGACTTGGGAGCGATCGCGGTCGGGGTGATACTGGTGATTTCGTACGCGCCGTCCTCGACCGGGCGAATCGTAAAGTCGACGGTGCCACCAACGGCGACAGTACGCGGCAGACCTGTGGGCGGCAACTTGAACGACATCGTCATCGCGCCCCATTGCAACGAGGCGATTGGGCCATGCGAGATCGTGATCTCATCCTTATCGATATTTTCGACCTTGCCCAGACCGTGGTGGGTCGGGCTGTCCGTTTTACTGGTGTCAGGAATCGGCACGTCGCCCATCCGCGTGGTGGTGCCCCTCAAGCTGGCTTCGGAATCAATCAGGAACTGGCCGGATACGACCACCTTCTGGCCGACATCCAGTCCTTTTCGGATCTCAGTCTGGCCGTTCGACTCGACACCGGTTTCAACCTCGACCGGCATGAATTTCCCTGCGCTTTGCGCGACCATGACGACGCTGCGCGTACCGGTCTGTATCACCGCTTCTGTTGGTATCAACAGTATGTCGTTGCGAGCTGTCGCGGCAAAGTTGAGCGTGGCGAACATACCCGGCACTAGCTGACCGGACGGATTGGCCAGTTCGATCCGCGCTTTCAGCGTGCGCGTGGTCGCGTTGACATCGGGCAGAATCGCGCTGACCTTGCCTTTGAAGACGGTGCCCGGCAATGATGGCGTACGTGCTTCGACCGCGTTACCCGGACGCACCTGTGCGGCGAAATTTTCCGGCACCTCGGCGTTGACCCAGATCGTGCCGAGTCCGTTGATGCGAAACAGCGGTGCGCCGTTCATTACCGTCATGCCTTCTCGCGCCGTCAGCTCGGTGACGACGCCGCCAACGGGTGCCGTAATCGTGATGCGCGGATGTACCTTTCCATTCGATTCGATCATGTGAATCTGGTCGTTGGTCATGCCTGCCAATCGCATCCGCTGGCGTGCGCCATCGACCAGACCGGCCATGCCGCCGTCCTGAATATGACGGGCAGTCAAATACTCTTCCTGCGCGGCGACCCAGTCCGGCACATACAGCTCCGCCAGCGGCTGTCCCTTCCGGACCGGGTCCAACGGCGCGCGCACATACAGCCTCTCCACGAAACCGTTGCTGCGCGCCTGCACCAGCGCGACGTCGCGTTCGTTGTACGCGACGCTGCCCACCGCACTCAGGGTCGAGGCGAAACTGCCTTTGGTGACCTCTGCAGTGCGAATGCCTAGGTTCTGTTGGACGCGAGGACTGATGGTGACGTTGCCATCGTCAGCGGCGCCGTCGGCATAGACAGGTACCAGTTGCATGTCCATGAAAGGCGACTTGCCGGGCTTGTCGAATTTTTGGCTGGGGACCATCGGATCGTGCCAGTACAACGGCTTCTTTTCGACGCCACTCGACTGCGGGGCGCTTGCCGGCCGCGCTTTCGGACTGTCGGACGTGGGTGCGCTCATCTTCATACCCTGATGCATTCCCAGCCAATAGACGCCAGCGCCACCGACACCCATCAGGCTCACCGCAACCAGTGAAAGAAGTATGTTTTTGTTCTTCATTTGGCGTCCGTAGTCATGTTCATGGTTGGTGACGCTGCCATATCGTCATCCGGGAAAAGAAAGTTGAGTTGCGCCCATAGCCGTGCGGTGTCCCAGTCCAGCTGCACGGCCTGAAGTCCAACGTCAAGTTCATTGCGCCGCGCGAGAAGTACCTCGGCGAGCGTTGCCTTGCCGCCCCGATACGCAGCTAGACTCGCTTGCGACCGGTCGCGGGCCAGCGGCAGTAGTTCGCGCTGATACCGCGCATGACGCTCGCGGTTGCTTTCCCATTCCTGAATTTGCGCACGCGTCGCCGCTATGTGATCGCGCAGTATTTCATCGCGCTCGGCTTTGGCCTCTTCGACCAAGGCGAGCTTCGATGACAGCTCGCGGTCCTGGCGGTTCTTTTGATCCCACTGCAGCGGCAGCGATACGCCCACCGAAATCATGTTGGAAAATGCGGGACCACGTAGCTGGTACGCGACCTCCACGCTCCAGTCGCTCTTTCGATTTGCGTTGGCAAGGTTCGCGTCAGCTTGCGCAATCGCTTCTTGCGCGGTGAGCACCGCGATCTCGGGATGATGCCCAAGCTGCGCATCAAGCGTGGCGGGATCGATACGTATCTTATCGATTGACGGGATGCCAGCCAGCGGAAGTGTCGCGTCGGTGCCGACCCAGCGGGTTAGCATGGCCTTCGCATTTTGCACCCGGCGCTGGATATCGCTGCCGCGATCCTCCACCATGGCCAAGGCGCTGCGGGCACCTAAAATGTCTGCTTGGCCACCACGCCCGCCACGATAAGCACTTTCGGCAGCTTCGATTTCGCGACGGGCCTGTACCGTCTCTTGTGCAATGAGCACGAACATCTGTTCCGCGTAATAGCGGTCAAGCCAAGCCAGCGCGGTATCGCGTTGCGTGTTGGCAATCGTCACGATTTTTGCGGCGAGCGTCTTGTCCGCTGCGCGCTCGTATCGCTCAGTACGCGCACGCCGCTTGTCACCGCGAGTGACTTCCTGCATCACACCGACCCGACGCATGGTCATGAAATCATTGGTCAGACTAAATTTGTCTGCACCGGTGACGGGCAGACTGTCGACGCCAAATTTTAAGATGGGGTCAGGTAACTGACCGGCAGCAACCGCCATCTCGCGCGAAGCGGAGACGGCCTGATCCTGAGCAGACAGCTGGCGCGACCGTGCTACAGCCTGTTGCTGCGCTCTGCCAAGCGTTAGTGGTGCCTCGGTGGCGAACGCCGCGGCAGCGACAATACTTGAAAGCGTGACGAACAGAATTTTCGGATAGAGCCAAAAAGTCGTAGAGCGCACGGTTGCGTGCGCAAGAAGCGGGGATGCCATGAAACCTCCAGAATGCGATGAACAACACCGATCGCGCACGACGCGCGACGACGAGCTAGGCAGACTGAAAGGTTAAATGCGGAAACAGCAATG
>JAYVEF010000050.1:0-6065 GCA_043748965.1 Burkholderiales bacterium | reverse complement strand
TCTCGGCAGGACCATCCAAGTCGGTCCTGCCTGCGGACAACGCCCCCTCGTCGATAAGGAAACTTCGCGGAAGCCTTCAAGCGCCCCATTTTGCAGTGTTGAAAAAATCATCAATCTGTTTGCATGTAACGATCATTTCATGTAACATCCGTTTCATGAGCAGACGAGACGAACTACGCGACAACGCGCTTGACTATTTCCTAGACAATGGCCTGGCTGAACTATCGCTGCGACCACTGGCAGAGCAAATCGGCACCAGCGCGCGGCTATTGATTTATCACTTCGAGTCCAAGGAAAAACTGATCACGGTCGTGATGGAGCAAGTGCGCTCCCGCGTCCAGCAATCGGTGATGGAAATGATGCATGCAGCCAAAGGTGAGGCGAGCCTGGAGTCGTTTTGGCGCTGGGTTACCGATAGCGACAATATTCGCTATGTGCGCCTGCTGTTTGAAGTTCAAGTACTGGCACTGCAAAATCCTGCGATCTATTCGCAATTTCTGTCCGATACCAGCTCCAGCTGGCTGGAAGTGCTTGAACATGGCATCCCTGAATCACCCGACCGCCGCACAATCGCAACCTTGTGCAGCGCTGTGCTCGATGGCCTGG
The DNA here is from genome assembly GCA_043748965.1 of Burkholderiales bacterium. GTDB lineage: Bacteria > Pseudomonadota > Gammaproteobacteria > Burkholderiales > Burkholderiaceae_D > Actimicrobium. Next base: position 5,459 of record JAYVEF010000050.1, on the reverse strand, counting down.
TGCTGGACTATATGAGCACTGACGACTTCGATCGCACCACCGTCGCAATGAAATTTTTCGTTTCGCTGTTAAGTCAACACAGCGAAAAATTCACTCACCAACCGTAAGGAAGCCGGATATAAACAATCTTGATTGCACCTCAACAACCGTGATGAAAAAAATGGAAATTTCTAAAAATTTATTGGCGTCTCCCAAACACACATTGACTTTGTTTGGCATTTTAACGATTTTGTTGGTGGCCGGCGTACTGAATTCTTCAAAAAACATTACTGCCAGTCACGTAACCGATTCGACTCAAATGATCAAGAACGACCTGATCATGATCGGCATGCTGTGGCTCTGGGTAGTTTTTGTTTACAGAGGCATGAAAGACCACGGCCATTCGATTCTGGAATTTTTCGAGTTCAAGTCATTCACACTGAGCAAAATCATCAGTGATTGTGCCTACGCAGCACTTGCACTCGCACTGATCTATGCATGTTCAATCGGCGTGCATCATTTCTTGCCAGATCACGCATCCCAATCGAACAACCCGCTGCTTTCTTCAAAACCGGAAGGGTTGTTGGGAATCACCGTCTGGTTATGCATCTCGATAAGTGCCGGCATCAGTGAGGAGATCGTGTTTCGAGGTTATCTTCAGCGCCAACTCGCTGTCATTACCGGGCGCGTCGGCATCGCGATCCTGGCTCAGGGTGTCGTATTCGGAATCGGACACGCCTACGAAGGTGTTAGCTCAGTTTTAGCAATCGTGCTGCATGGCCTGTTCCTCGGCATGCTTGCCCATTGGCGCGGCAATATTCGCGCGTGCATTATTGAACACGCCGGATGGGATATTCTCGCCGGATTCGGATTGCTTGATGCAAATTGGTAAAATTGCACCGATGGATAACAAGCGCCTTTCGCAGCGGAACAGTCGTGTTTGGTTACGGAGATTGTCGATTGTCGGGACGAGTCTGTCGGGGTGGCGATCAACATATTTATAAACAGTAAAAATCGATTATATTGAAATCAGAATTTTTCGGCGCGACACGTCGGAAATTTGGGGAATACCAGAAGCCTAAAGTAAGGCTTCCGGGGCTAAAATCGATAGAGAATAGCTGAAAATATTCTCCGCGGCTTTTGCAAAAACCCAGTATCCATGCGGGTTTCCAGCCGATAGCGTCGCGGACTTTTAATCCGTTGGTCGCAGGTTCGAATCCCGCACGGCCTACCACGAATACCAGCAGTAAAATTGAAAAAGTCGCGAGAAATCGTGGCTTTTTTTGTTCTCAGTAGATATGCCCGCTTTGGCGGCCTGTTCGCCTTCGGCAAACGGCGCTAGCCCACATCTGCCGCGGGCGGATCTGTTCCAGCTGTTTTGCCATCACCTCAATTCCCCGCCCCCTCCGCCACTTTCATCACCGTAATCCGATTGATAAAAAATTCCCCATCAATACAAGTGCGGTGCGGTACACCTGCCACAACAAATCCGTTGCCGCCTTCGTCGATCCATTCATTAGCGACAATATTGAACTGCTGCGCGCTCAGGCCCAACATCGGCGCGGTCAAAACAAAACGCGCGCCGACCTTTTGTCGTGCCACTACTTCGTCGAGTTTTGCCATGTACGCGCCTCTTCCAAATTAAAATTGTCACCCCGCTTGCATGGTCACGCTTGCCAGACGCCGAAACCCTGCTCACGCAATGCGATCGCCACCTCGACTTCCATATCACGCGCTGCATGGTAAGGCATGGGATTGTAAATGGCATACAGATGGGGCAGCAAGCGCAAGCCGTAGGTAAAGACGAACTTATTGCTCTGAATACCGGCCTTGTGTTTATCGAAACGCAGGTCCGGATTCAGGCCGGTCATACCGACGTACACGCACGGTTGTCCGCCCAAGTAATCGGGATTGGCGCGTTTGAAGCGGGCTTCGTACAAGACGTCGCGCGACAGTTCGATGACATAGACGTGATGGTGATGGCGTGGCATCGTCAAGTTGGTCTGATAGTTCCGCACGAACTGTAGCGTGCGCGGCCGTCACTGGCTATCATTTAGATGGGATAATTGACGCGTTTATTTTTGCTCACAACACTTTACAGGTTCATCATGATTCTTGAAATCGCAGATATCCAGATCGCCGCCGGCAAGCAGGGGGAATTCGACGCGGCAATCCAACGTGGTATCGACCAGGTAATTCGTCATGCAGCCGGTTTTCGGGGCTTCAAGGTGAACAAGGGCATCGAGTCCCCCGAGCGTTATGTACTGATGATTTTTTGGGAGACGCTGGAAAATCATACGGTGGATTTTCGTGGTTCGGCGGCCTTCGCCGACTGGCGTGCGATCGTCGGGCCGTACTTTGCGACACCACCGACAGTCGAGCATTTTACGCTCCTGTGCGAGTCTGACTGAGCCCTCACCACTACTTTCACAATGTCCTCTCACACGTTTCTTTGGCATGATTACGAAACCTTCGGGGTACAAACCCGCCGTGATCGGCCGTCGCAGTTTGCTGGGGTCCGTACCGATGCCGATTTGAACGAAATCGGCGCGCCCGTCATGTTGTACTGCCAGCCAGCGAACGACTATCTGCCAGATCCGCAATCGTGCTTGATCACTGGGATCACGCCGCAAATTTGTTTGCAGCGCGGAGTCACCGAGCACCAGTTCGCCGCCACCATCGAAGAAGCTTTTTCGGTCAGCGGAACCATCGGGGTCGGCTACAACACGATTCGGTTCGACGACGAGATCACGCGTTTTTTATTCTGGCGCAATCTAGTCGACCCGTATGCTCGCGAGTGGCAAAACCAGTGCGGTCGGTGGGATCTGCTCGATGTGGTGCGGATGACTTATGCACTGCGCCCTGATGGTATCGAATGGCCGCGCAACGATGACGGCAAGGTCAGCTTTCGCCTCGAGCTGCTAACTGCTGCCAACCACATCAGGCACGACGCTGCGCACGACGCGTTGTCGGATGTGCGCGCCACCATCGCACTGGCGCGTCTGATTAAAACCTGCCAGCCGAAGCTTTTTGATTTTTGTCTCGGCTTGCATAAAAAAGATCGCGTGATCGCCGAAATCGGCCTGCCTGCCAAGCGCCCATTTTTACACGTGTCGGGCATGTTTCCAGTCGAACGGGGATGTATCGGTCTGGTCTGGCCGTTGGCGATACACCCGACTAATAAAAATGAAATCATCGGCTGGGATCTGTCGGCGGATCCCTCCGAACTGACGCAGTTAGACGCCGTCGCGATTCGCACCCGGCTGTTCAGCAAATCTGCAGATTTGCCCGAAGGTGTGGCGCGCCTGCCGATCAAGACGATTCATCTAAATAAGTCGCCCATGGTTGTCGGTAACCTCAACACCCTGTCGGCAGCCCGTGCCAACATCTGGCAAATCGACGTCGCTGCAGCGTTACGGCACGCCGAGATCGCCGCCGGTATGGCCGACATGAGCGCACTTTGGCAACAGGTGTTTGCGCGTCCGGCCGAGACCCCACCCGATGTCGATGAAGACCTGTATGGTGGATTTGTCGGTAACGCCGACCGAAGACGCCTGACCGAACTGCGTGCGCTGACGCCGGCCGCGCTAGCCGCCACACAGACAAGTTTCGACGATACGCGCCTGGAAGAACTGGTGTTTCGCTACCGGGCCAGAAACTTTCCGCAGACGTTGGATGATGGTGAGCAGGCGCGCTGGGAAGACCATCGCCGTGCGCGTCTGTTCGACGGTTACGCCGGCGCGCGCACCATCGATACGCTGTTTGGCGAGATCGATGAAATGTCACAGACTGCGAATGCAGCAGGTGAACAGATTTTATCCGCGTTGTACGATTACGTTGAAATGATCGCGCCGGCGCACGATTGACAATCACTGCAGTCACTGCGAAGACGGCATCGCACCAATCGTTACAAGGACCCGGTACATGACCGCATCATCAATCGCCACTGCCGCCTGCGGCACCTGGATTTCACCAATTACCAGCGCCGCGATCGTGGCCGAATCGGTCGGGCTGGATCAGCCGCAGATTGTCGGTGACACCGTGTTCTGGATCGAGGGGCGCCCGCGTGAACAGGGCCGCAGCGTGGTGGTACGTTGTGACGTCGATCAACACATCACCGACGTTACACCGCCCGGCTTCAATGTCCGCTCCCGGGTGCACGAATACGGTGGCGCCGCGTTGCTGATCGATGGTGATACTCTCTGGTTTTGTAATTTTTCTGACCAGCGCATCTATCGCCAGACTGGCACGGAAGCGCCCCAGGCATTGACCAGCGGCGCCGGCATGCGCTACGCCGATGCCGTGCTCGATCGTCCTCGCCAACGGTTGATCTGCGTGCGTGAGGAGCACGCCGACGCCAGCCGCGAAGCGGCCAACACGATCATGGCAATCGACCTGGCAAACGGGCGCGAAACCGTGCTTTGCTCGGGTCATGATTTTTATGCTGCCCCCCGGCTGCACCCCGACGGTCACACGCTGGCTTGGTTGTGCTGGGATCATCCGAATATGCCCTGGGATGGCAGCATGCTCTGGTGTGCCGGACTCGCGCAGGATGGCACGCCGACCGTGCCGCAACTGGTCGCCGGGGCGATGGATGATCCGATTTTTCAGCCGGCATGGTCGCCTGCCGGCGTACTGCATTTTGTTTCCGAACGCAGTGGCTGGTGGAATCTGTACCGCGTGATCGATGGCACGGTGCAAGCGCTCTGCCCGATGGCGGCAGAGTTCGGCCGGCCACTCTGGAATCTCGGCATCGCAACTTATGGCTTTACCGATAGCGGTTCAATTGTCTGTTCATATGCCGACCACGGCGACTGGAATTTGGCGTTGCTCGACCCCGAAAACGGTCGGCTCGACGCCATCGCCACGCCCTTTCGCAAGATCAGCGATATACGCGTTGGCGCCGATTTTGTGGTCTTCATCGGTGGCGCGCCAGACCACTCGGACGCCATCGTCCGGCTGGACCTGGCCAGTCGCAACTTCACAGTATTAAAGCGGGCGATTTCGTTGCAGATCGACCCGGGCTATCTATCGGTGCCACAGGCAATCACCTTTCCGGCCGCTGACGTTGGGGTTGACTTACGCGTCGCACACGCGTTTTATTATCCGCCCGCCAATCGCGACTACCGGGTGCCGCCGAATGAAGCGCCACCGCTTCTGGTGTTCAATCATGGTGGCCCGACCTCTGCAGCCACGGCGACCTTGAATCTGTCGATCCAGTTCTGGACCAGCCGCGGCTTTGCCGTGGTTGATGTCAATTATGGTGGCAGTACCGGCTACGGCCGTGCGTATCGACAGCGCCTGAATGGCAACTGGGGCGTGGTCGATGTCAGCGACGCTGTCAACGCCGCGCGCTATCTGGTCGAGCGTGGCGAAGCGGACCCGGCGCGGCTGGCGATTCGTGGTGGAAGCGCTGGCGGATACACGGCGCTGGCAGCATTGACTTTTGGGGACTTCTTTTCGGCGGGTGCGAGTTATTA
>JAYVEF010000049.1:0-6080 GCA_043748965.1 Burkholderiales bacterium | reverse complement strand
TTGCGCCGACCCGACCAAACTGCTGCACATTCTGATCCCCAATGGCGAAGCCGGGATCGACCCTGCCACCGCGTACGAAGCCAATACCGACGCGCTGGTCGAATCGATTTATGACCCCTTGCTGCATTACGAATATCTGGCACGGCCACTGAAACTCGCGCCTAACGTCGTCACCGCGATGCCGGAAATCAGTACCGACCGGTTGACGTACACGTTCCATCTGCAGCCGGGGATTCGATTCACACCGGACGCGGCGTTCAGAGGCGTACCGCGCGAGCTGACCGCCGCCGATTTTGTCTACAGTTTCAAGCGCCTTTACGATCCTGCGCTTCGTTCGCCATGGTCGTATCTGCTGGAGGGCAAACTGCTCGGTGACGAGGTATTGAAAATGAAATTTGATATCGATACGCCAATCGCTGGCTTGCAGGCGCTCGACCGTACCACGCTGCGATTGCGCCTGAAGCAGCCTGACCCGAATCTGCTGTTCGTGCTGGCGATGCCCGCCCTGTCGGTGGTCGCACGCGAAGTGATCGACGCCTATCCGAACCAGCCCGGTGCTCATCCGGTCGGGACCGGGCCGTTTCGGGTCGCAGAGTGGCAACGCAGCAATCGCCTGCTACTGGAAGCGAATCCGGATTTTCGGCATCTGGTGTTCAATGAAGTCGGTACTACGCCTGCCGATCGACAAATCGCCGCTTCCCTGCAGGACAAAACGCTACCGTTGATTGGTAAAATCGAAATCAAGGTAATCGAAGAACATCAGTCACAGGTACTCGGATTTTTAAACGGCGACTTTGACTATGTTGAATTAATCCCGCCCGAAATGGCCAATCTACTGCTGACCGATGGCAAGCTTAACCCTGATTTGGCTGCGCGTGGGGTCCGTTTCAATCTGTTTCCGCTGCTGCAGATTTATTTCATGTGGATGAACATGAATGATCCGGTGATCGGCGGTTACACGCCCGAAAAAATTGCTCTGCGCCGGGCCATTGAACTTGGGTATAACCGCACCGAGGATATTCGCCTGCTCGACAAAGGGTTAGCACTACCGGCGCAGTCGCCGCTGCCACCGAACGTACTGGGCTATGATCCCGCGCTGCGCACCAATCAACCCTATGATCGGCGACTGGCACAGGCGCTGCTGGACAAGTATGGCTATGGTCAGCGCGACGCCGAGGGCTTTCGTAAAAATCCGGACGGCTCGCCATTGACGCTGACCATGCATTCGAAGTCGAATACGCTGGGTCGCCTGCGCGATGAACTGTGGCATCGCAGCCTGACCGCAATCGGTATTCGGGTACTCTTCAAGACCGATAAATATACCGAGATCATCAAGGCATCCCGGCTCGGCAAAGTGCAGATGTTCGAGTTCGGCTGGGTGGCGGATTTTCCAGATGGCGAAAATTTTTTCCAGCTGCTGTATGGGCCCAATATCGGCATCAGCAATGAGGCGCGCTTTAACTTGCCGGCCTACAATACGTTGTTCGAGCGGTCGCTGACGATGCCGGATTCGCCAGCGCGCACGCTGCTGTATCGCGACATGACGCGACTGATCGTCGCTTACACGCCGTGGATCCTGCGTACCGCTCCTTTGTCGCTCGACGTTCAGCAACCGTGGCTGCGTAATTACAAGCGCCATCCCGTTGGGCTGACGACATGGCGCTATTTGGATATCGATACCGCGCAGCGGGAGCGCGCCCGATGAAACGTTGGCTGCGCGTACTGGGCGCCGCACTGTCGATGGTTGTAGCAACTGTGAATGCCGCCGATTTCAGCAAGACATTGCACGTGGTTTTGCAAAACGGCGAGACCATCCTCGATCCGGCACAAGCGTCCGACATCAATACCTTGAGCGTGATCGAAAACATCTACGATGCGCCACTGCGTTACGACTATCTCGCGCGGCCGCTTAAATTGCAGCCCAATCTGACCACTGCGCTGCCGACCATCAGTGCCGATGGCACGACCTATACGCTGCATCTCCGCCCGGGAATTCGGTTTACGCCCGATCCTGCATTTGGTGGCAAACCGCGTGAGCTGGTCGCCGCCGATCTGGTGTACAGCATCAAGCGGCATTATGATCCTGCGCTCAAATCGGCGTGGCTGTTCCTGCTCGATGGCAAACTGTCGGGCGACACTGCGTTGAAGCAGAACCGCTTCGATATCGACCGCCCGATTGCAGGCCTGAAAGCACTCGATCGCAGCACGCTGCAGATTGTTTTGACACAACCGGACAATAACTTTTTGTTTATTCTGGCCATGCCCGCGCTGTCGGCGGTCGCGCGCGAAGTGATTGAAGCAGGCGGCGCTTTTCCGGTCGGTACCGGCCCGTATATTCTGAAGGAATGGCAGCGCAACACGCACCTGCTGCTGGACGCCAATCCGGACTTTCGGACGACGGTGTTCGCGGATTCGGTGACTGCTGCACCGTCGATCGGTGCAGCCCTGAAAGACCGCACGCTGCCGCTGATCGGCCACATCGACATCCGCGTGATCGAAGAACAGCAGGCCCGCGTACTGGGATTTCTGCACGGTGATTTCGACACGCTCGAACCGCTCCCTGCACCGCTCGCGCGCATCGTGCTGGACGGCACCCGCCTGAAACCAGCTTTAGCCCGTCAAGGCGTTGCCTTGTCACTGTTGCCGATGATGGAACTAGACTACCTATGGATGAACATGGAGGACCCGGTGCTCGGTGGTTACACTTTGCCGCAGGTGGCGTTACGGCGTGCGATCGGTCTCACATACAACCGGCACGAGGACATCGCGGTACTGTCGCAGGGGCTGGCGTTACCGGCGTACACGCCGATACCGCCAAACGTGCGCGGATACGACCCCTCGCTGCGCGGCGCAGGCGAATTCAACCCGGCACTGGCGCGTGCACTGCTCGATCATTTCGGCTATCGGATCGATCCTGCCACCGGATGGCGCACTCGGCCGAATGGGACTGCGCTGACGCTGACAATGCATTCGATCGCGTCGACCACGGGTCGACTGCGCGACGAAATGTGGCAACGCAGCCTGCAAACAATAAACCTTCATGTGGTGTTTCAAAGCGGCAAATTTGCCGATCTGCTGAAAGCTGCGCGCCAGGGAAAAGTACAGATGATGGATGCCGAGTGGATTGGTGATTTCCCGGATGCCGAGAATTTCTATCAGCTTTTGTATGGCCCCAACCAGGGCTCCGCGAATCGTGCGCGCTTCAATCTGCCGGCGTTCAACCGACTGTATGAGCAGGCCGGTCAGTTGCCCGACTCGGCTGCCCGGCAAGCATCCTATGCGCAAATGAACCAGCTCATTGCAGGGTATGCGCCGTGGGTCATGCGGTCCTATCCGCTCTGGGCGATACTGCGTCAGCCCTGGCTATTGAATTATCACCGGCACCCGGTAATGAATACGACATGGCGTTATCTGGATTTGCTGCCGCGGTAACGAATTGTCGGCAGGTGGTGCACCGAAAGGAAGCGAAAAAAAAGCCCGCCAAGCTGGCGGGCTAAATCTATATCAAAGGAGGAGACATAGAGGAGACAAGCAGAGTATAGGGATGGAACCACTGCAAATCCAATTTTGATTCGACATATGAGTTATTCATGTCATGAATAACTTCAACAATGCAATATGCGATTTATAAGTACGTCGAACTGGCTCATGGCGCGAACTCGCCAGCTGAAGTTTTCGATGGCATCCATTGGCTGACAATCATGCCGCAAATCAGTAATGCGGCACCGGCCAGTCCGCGCCAGGCCATGGTTTCGCCGAGTAAAAAATAAGCGGCGATCGCTGCGCATGCTGGCTCGAACGAATACATCACGGCAGCCTCGTTGGCGCTACTGTGCCGCTGGGCCCAGGTTTGCAGCGAAATGATCCCGGCGGTGGCAAACATGCCCAGATACAAGAAATTACCCGAATGCGCCCGCATCATGCTCAGCGTCTGGTGCCAATCCCACGGATGCCGCGGCAATTCCCATAGTGTCAACCAAAGTGCGGCACACAGTGCCACGACGATAATCTGAGAGGTTGTCAGAACCATCAGGTTGCTGGCGCGCCGCGTCAGCAATTCCATCAGTTTGATATAGACGCCAAAAAAGAACGCGCCAATCAACGCCAGTGTATCGCCCCAGCCCCAAGCCCCGCCATCCCAGCACAGCGCGAACAATCCCAAAATCGCGAGCACGATCGCGGTGACGATGCGGCGCTCCGGCAACCTGCCGGCCAGCACGCCAAGCAGGGGCACCATTATCACGTTCAGGCCGGTGACGAAGGCATTACGGTTGGAACTGGTCAGCGCAAGGCCTTCCAACTGCATCATGTAGCAGATGAACAGGATTGCGCCCAACGCAGCACCGAGCGCACAATCGCGGGCTTTAGCACGTAGCAAGAAGGGGGACAGCAACGACCCCGCCATCGCAAATCGCACGACGATGATCCAAACCGGCGAAAAATGCGGCGTCAGTTCTTTCATCGCAGGGAAGGTTGTGCCCCACACCAGCGTTACGACAAGCAGGGCAAGCACGCCCCGAAAATGGATCGGCATAACGACAGAGTATTTTTAAAGCCGCCAGTATGCACTGACTTGCCGGGCCACTGCGGTGCGGTCGGGTCGATGCCGTTTGCGAGCGGCACCCGTCACAATCGACGCCCCAATTAAAACTCGACCGACTTTCGATTGTCTGCAGAATTTCGGTCGATCAGTTTATTGTAGGGATCGATCCCCACATCAAATGGTTTTTCAGCCACTGTGACTGTCACGACCGGGTCGCTCCCGGACAGCATGCGTTTCTCTGAAAAAAGTACGTGTTCAGCTTTTTCCGCAGCACCCGGGGCTCGCGCAAATACCGCGATTTCGACTGGCTCGTCGTAGCCGCGCGCGGTTTCCTTGCCTTTACCGTCGGCATCGAATTTGGCGATATGCAGCTGCATGCGAACATCCCATTTGCCGTCCGGCCGCTGGGTCGCTTTGGCATCTGTAACGCGATTATCGTAGAACACGATTTTTTCGAACAGGTCGGTGATTAGCGACTTCTTGTCAGCGGGCGTTTCCGCCCGAATCGCATCTAACAATTCGGTCGTGTTGGTGTAGGGCGGCTGTTGATATCCTTTCTCCTGCAGAAATCGCTTCAACGCCCGATTCACGGCAGCCTCGCCGATTTCATCGCGTAGACGGTAAAAGATGAGACTGCCTTTGCGGTAATGAATATAGGGCTGGTTCTCAACCCGGGCCAGCGGCAGCTCTTCGATTTTCTCGCCGCCGCGCGAACGCAGATAGCTGTCAAGCTCGTATTTGAAAAACCTTCTTAAATGTTCGCGACCATATTCTTTTTCCATCACCATCAACGCCGAATACTGCGCCAGCGATTCGCTTAACATGGCGGAACCCTGCACGTCGGCGCCGACCACCTGATGGCCCCACCACTGGTGGGCGATCTCATGCGCGGTCACATACGACACGTAGTCGATATCGTTGGTCTTGCGCAGGTCGGCGATAAAACCGATCCCCTCCGAATAGGGCACCGTGTTGGCAAAAGACTGGGCAAATTCCAGGTAACCCGGAAACTCGATAAACCTTAGTTGATGGTGCTGATACGGGGTAAATTGCGCCTCCATATAAGTCAGCGATTTCTGCGACGCTGCGATCATCCGATCAACGTTGTAGGCGTGGTTTTTATCGTAATACACTTCGATCGGCACGTCATGCCACATCGCCTTCTTGACTTCCCAACGGCCCGAAAGATAGGCAAAGAACGGCAGCATCGGCCGATCCATCCGATACTGAAAATAGCGCCGACCACCAGTCAACCAGCTCTTTTGCAGATACCCTGGCGCCAGCGCGATCTGGTCGTCGGAGGTTGACACCGTGGTCTCGAAATTGATCCAGTCTGCCTCGCCACCAAGAATATTACGCTCGCGCGCTGACTGGTCTTCCAGCTTCGCCATCCGTTGTGGCTCGCCCAACTCGCGTTTGCGACGCTCATTACGATCTTCCAGCTCGCGCCGTTTGACGTAACCAAACTGCGGGAAAAACTCTGCATTATTAAAGAATGTACCGTTCAAATTCACGCTATCCGGTGCGCCCGAATTGG
>JAYVEF010000048.1:0-17623 GCA_043748965.1 Burkholderiales bacterium | reverse complement strand
TCACCGTCACGGCCGATCCAAAAGAATGCTCGTTCCAGTTCAATCCGACCGGTGTGCAAAAATTCACCAGTTCATGCGACATTGCAAAACAGGTATTGGCGGCAAATTCGGTGAGTTATGAGAACGTTCCCGGCACCGGCCCGGCGCAAATCGCGATCGGGGACAAGATCATTTCGAGCTACACATCGCAAGGGATGCTGCCCGACGATGCCAAGAAAAAAGACGGCGAATTCAAGAAAGCGGTTACTACGGCGTTGAAAGAGGCCGGGTATCCCCCAAAAGCCAAACCGATCGAATTTCTCAGCGCCCAGTGGCTGAAAATTGTCGGCCTGTTATTTATTTTGGTTTTTTACGTGACGATGGTATATGGACCGATCGCCGCGATGTTGGTCGAAATGTTCCCGACGCGAATCCGGTACACCTCGATGAGCCTGCCCTATCACATCGGCAACGGCTGGTTTGGTGGTCTGCTACCGGCGACCGGGCTCGCAATCGTGGCTCAGACCGGCAACATGTATAACGGCTTGTGGTATCCGATCGTGTTCGCTTCAATTACGTTTGTGGTGGGTATGTTGTTTGTCAAGGAAACAAAAGACAACGATATTTACGCAGAAGACTGACTTTTCGCACCTGGAAGGCCGCCGCTTGCCGGCGGTTTTTTTTCGTCTGCACCAGTACCGTGGTCAATCTGCGTAATCCGGATGTCGGGGCTACCGCAGGAGCACCGACCGGCTGCGCTATGGCGCGCGGTTTCTTTTAACGTAAAACATTGATTCCCGTTATCGGTTTTGCTATGCAAGTGCCGCAGAATTTGCTACCGTCAAACTCGTCTCAAACGTCTTCTGCGTTTCCTGTCAATCTCAGCCCTCATCACCCATGAAGATTCCGGTTCGGTTCGGTACCCCGCTTGCTCCCAATGCCATCAAAGTCATGCTGCTCGGCTCCGGTGAGCTCGGCAAGGAAGTGATCATCGCATTACAGCGCCTCGGTGTCGAAGTCATCGCGGTTGATCGGTACGCCGATGCACCCGGCCATCAGGTAGCGCACCGTTGTCATGTGATCAACATGGCTGATGGCGATGCGCTGGCTGCTTTGATTGCACTTGAAAAACCCGATCTGGTAGTCCCTGAGATTGAAGCCATCGCCACCACGCGACTGATGGAACTGGAAAAATCCGGCACCGTTACCGTGATCCCAACCGCCCGCGCAGCCTGGCTTACCATGAACCGCGAGGGCATTCGCCGGCTGGCTGCCGAAGAACTCGGACTGCCAACCTCGCCCTACCGTTTCGCCGACAGTCTGGGCGAACTGGCCGATGCCTGCGCTGAAATCGGTTTCCCATGCATCGTAAAACCAGTGATGTCCTCCTCCGGCAAAGGCCAGTCGCGGCTTGAAAGCGTGGCAGATATCGGTGCCGCATGGGATTACGCTGCAGCAGGCAGCCGGGTCAACGCCGGCCGCGTGATCGTCGAAGGCTTCATTGATTTCGATTACGAAATCACCTTGCTGACGGTGCGTGCAATAGGCCCGGATGGTGCCATTGAAACGTATTTTTGCGAGCCGATCGGCCACTTGCAGGTACATGGCGACTATGTCGAATCCTGGCAACCACACCGGATGCATCCCGCCGCGCTGCACCGGGCGCAGCAGATTGCCAAGTCCGTCACCGACAATTTAGGCGGACGTGGCCTATTCGGTGTCGAGCTGTTCGTCAAGGATCAGATGGTCTGGTTTTCAGAGGTTAGTCCACGGCCACACGACACGGGCATGGTCACCATGACCAGTCAGGTCCAGAATGAATTCGAACTACACGCGAAAGCAATTTTAGGCCTGCCGGTGAACGTCGCGCTGAAATCGCCAGGTGCCTCGGCGGTCATTTATGGGTGCCACGCAGCCACCGGTATCGCCTTCGACGGCGTGGCCGACGCCTTGCGAATCCCAGGTACCGATATCCGTCTGTTCGGCAAGCCGGAATCGTTTGCCCGCCGGCGCATGGGTGTCGCACTGGCCGCTGCCGCGGATACCGACACGGCGCGGACGAATGCCCGCGCCGCAGCGGCCAAAGTGATCCCGGTGTTACCCGAAAATTAAATGGCACTGTCCCTGCTACGTACCGAAACAGTGATCACCCGAAACGAAATATTTCGGGTAGCGTCGCTGTTCTTGTATCTGGCAATGCTGATCCACGTGACGCTGATCGGCGATCTGCACCAACTGACCGGATCGGACAGCCTGCTGGTAACAATCGGCATGTTGGCGCTATTATTTTTGATCGCACTCGGACGGTATTTCTGGCCCGACGTCGTTACTTATGGCAAGGGCCGTATCGGTTTCGAATTGCTGGTGGTGAACGGCGTAATTGCGGTTTTCTCGCTGCGTGGCGCGGGTGCGATATTGCCCCTACCCTGGCTAATCGGCGTAGCCGGCATATTTCCCCTGGCAATTGCGGGGTCCGGCGCGCTACTGGCAGTAGGCTGCATCGCCGCTACCGGCCTGATCGTCAATCATCTTCTGCAAGCCCCGATCACCAGTTGGCTGTCGCTCCTGTACCCAACCCTGTTCGCCGGACTGCTGGCGCAGTTGCTATCGGATGCGCTCGATGTCAAGCGTCTGGCAATGCAACAGGCATTGCTGCACGATCGTCGCTTCGATGCACTGGCCCGGGCCACCCGCCACATTTTTCTGATCTTCGATGAAAACCTCCGGCTGAAATTCGTCAATCACGCGCTAGAGGACGTGATCGGCTATACCGAAGACGAAATCAGCAAGAGCGATTTCAGGATCGCGATTCATCCGGACGATCGCGCTGAGCATCACAAAAAACTGCGCAGCTTGCGCAACACGCCCGGCAGCACGATTTTTTCACGACATCGATCGCGCCATAAGGCGGGCCATTGGGTGTGGCTGGAAACGCGCGGCTACAACATGCTGAAAGACGACGTTATCGATGGTCTGGTGTTCAGCGTCGAAGACATCACCGCCCGCTGTGACGCCGAAGAAAAACTCGATCAGGAACATGCTTTGCTGCGCGCTGTACTCGACCTGAATCCTTCGATGATCTATGCCAAGGACGCGCAGGGGCGCTTCACGATTAGCAATCTGGCGTTCCAGCGTCGCTTTGGTTACACCAGCGAGGCGCCGCTACGAGGACGCACAGCGTATGAAGTATTTTTGTTGCACGCGACCGAAGAAGAACGGGTCGACGCCTACGACAAGGCAGACGAGCTGCACCGGCAAGATCTGCAGGTAGTCAAAACCGGGCTTGCGATGGAAGACCTGGAGGTGCAGGGAATCTGGGAAACCGACAGCCGCAGCTGGTTTCGTACAAATAAGTATCCCTTGCGCGATGCGCAAGATCAGGTCACTGGTGTACTTGCGATTACGCGCGACGTGACCGACCGCAAGGAATACGAAATGCGTCTGGAGCATCAGGCGTTGCATGACCCGCTCACTGGCCTGCCAAACCGACGCCTTTTGCTGAAAACCATTGGCGACGGCATCGTTGATTTTCGGGTCAGGCAGATCAAGCTGGCAATGCTGTTCTGTGATCTGGATTTTTTCAAAAGTGTCAACGACACCCACGGCCACGATTTTGGCGACAAGTGCCTGCTTGAACTGACGCGTAGGATTACCACTGAATTGCCAGCTTCGGATTTTGTGGCACGCTTCGGTGGCAACGAATTCGTAGTGCTATCGAATGCCAGTATGCTGCAGGCCAACACCAAGGCACAGGGCTTGTTGCGGGCGATCAGCCAGCCACTGATCGTCGACGATGTGATGGTCAAAATTCAGGCAAGCATCGGCATTGCTCTTCTCACTACCGACCATAAAAGTGGCTCGGACCTGCTGCGTGATGCCGATGCGGCGATGTACCAGGCCAAGGAGCGCGGACGCAATCGCGCCGAAATTTTCGATGCGTCGCTACAATCGAATCGCACCCGCCGTGCGCAAATGGACGTGGCGCTGCGCTTTGCGCTGGAGCGCCACGAATTGAACGTCGTCTACCAACCGAAGGTCTCGATGGTGGATGGCAGCGTGACCGGATTCGAACTGCTGCTGCGCTGGACCAGCCCCGAATATGGCAGGATTTCGCCGGTCGAGTTCATTCCGATTGCAGAAACCTCCGGCCAGATCGTGCCAATCGGATTGTGGGTGTTGGAACAGGCCTGCCTGCAATTGCGTGACTGGCAGACGCGCTTTCCGCAGCACCAGTACCTGACCATGGCGGTCAATGTTTCAATGCGCCAGTTGCTCCAGTCTTCCTTTTTAACCGACGTCACTGAGGTACTGAGGCGCACCCGCATCGCGCCGCAATTGCTGGAACTCGAGCTGACCGAAACCTCGGCGATGGCGAACCCATTGCAGACCATCGACAATCTGTCGCAACTCAAAAAGCTCGGATTACGACTCGCCCTGGATGACTTTGGTACCGGCTATTCGTCACTGGCATATTTGCAAAAGCTTCCGATAGACGTCCTGAAAATCGATAAGGCGTTTGTTTTCGGACTCGGTAATAACGCCAGCGATACCGAAATTGTGCGACTGATTCTAGCGCTCGCGCAAACCATGCAGCTAGAAACCATCGCTGAGGGAGTCGAGACTAGCGCGCAGATGGCCACACTGAAATCGCTCGGTTGCATGAACGGCCAAGGCTACCTGTTCTTGCCCCCGGTGTCGGCCGACGAGGCCGAAGAATTGCTCAGTTCTGGCCGGTGTTTTCCAGTCGACTGAACTGCTGGAACCAAAATGGCCGTCCTGAAGCCGTCGCCAATCCATGGGCTGGCCTGAAATGGCATATAGTCACTACCCATCTTATTAAAAAATATTTCCATGAAATTTGACGTTGCCATCATCGGCAGTGGCCTGGCCGGATTGTCGGTTGCCCTGCATCTGGCCAAAACCCGCAAGGTGGTGGTCATCTCAAAACGCGAATTGCTGGACGGCGCCAGCAACTGGGCGCAGGGCGGGATTGCAGCAGTGCTCGATTCAGGCGACAGCCATGCCGAACACGTCGCCGATACCCTGATCGCCGGTGCCGGCCTGTGCGATGAAGCTGCTACTCGATTTATCGTCGAACATGGCCGCGAAGCAATCGACTGGCTGATCGAGCAAGGCGTGCCCTTTACGCGCGACCCTTCGGCCGAACTCGGGTATCACCTAACGCGCGAGGGTGGCCACAGCCAGCGCCGCATCATTCACGCAGCGGATGCTACCGGTCATGCAGTGCAGGTAACGCTCGAAGAGATCGTGCGTAGCAATCCGAACATCACGTTGCTGGAACACCACTACGCAATTGACGTGATCACATCGAATAAGCTCGGCAGCAAGACAGTGGTGCCACATTGCCTCGGCCTGTATGCCCAGAATGTCAAGACCGGTGCAGTCATCACTATCGCCGCCGATCACACGGTGCTGGCAACTGGGGGCGCAGGCAAGGTCTATCTGTACACCACCAATCCCGATACCGCGACCGGTGACGGCATTGCAATGGCCTGGCGCGCCGGCTGCCGGGTTGCCAACATGGAGTTCATCCAGTTCCATCCCACCTGTCTGTATCACCCCTACGCCAAATCGTTTTTGATCACCGAGGCAGTACGTGGCGAAGGTGGCATGCTGAAGCTGCCGGCGGAAGCCGGTGAAGCGGCCGGCACCCGTTTCATGCTGGCGCAAGACCCGCGCGGAGAACTCGCACCGCGCGACATCGTGGCGCGCGCGATCGATGCCGAGATGAAGAAGCGCGGCCTCGATCATGTCGATCTGGACATCAGCCACAAATCGCCGGAATTTTTGAAAGAACATTTCCCGAACATTTATGCCAAGTGTCTGGAGTTCGGCATCGACATCACGCGCCAGCCGATTCCGGTCGTCCCGGCGGCTCATTACACCTGCGGTGGCATCGTTACCGACATGGCAGGTCGCACCGATTTGCCGGGCTTGTATGCGGTGGGCGAAACCTCTTACACCGGACTGCATGGCGCCAACCGCCTCGCCAGCAATTCGCTTCTGGAGTGCCTGGTACTCGGTCGCGCTGCAGCCCAATTCATCGAACAGCAGCCACCCCTTCAATCTACACCGCTACCGGCATGGGATGAAAGTCGCGTCACGGATGCCGATGAAGAGGTCGTGATTGCCAATAACTGGGATGAATTGCGGCGTTTCATGTGGAATTACGTCGGTATCGTGCGCACGACCAAGCGCATGGAGCGGGCCCAGCACCGGATCCGTTTGCTGAAAGAAGAGATCGACGAGTATTACGCCCACTTCCGCATCACCCGCGATTTGCTGGAACTGCGCAATCTGGTCGAGGTCGCCTCGCTGATCGTGCACAGCGCGCTGTCACGGCGT
The DNA here is from genome assembly GCA_043748965.1 of Burkholderiales bacterium. Lineage (GTDB taxonomy): Bacteria > Pseudomonadota > Gammaproteobacteria > Burkholderiales > Burkholderiaceae_D > Actimicrobium. Next base: position 11,278 of record JAYVEF010000048.1, on the reverse strand, counting down.
GAAAGTCGAGGGCTGCATTTCAGCCGCGATTTCCCGGAGACCCTGCCGAAGGCATTACCGACGGTGCTGTCGCCAGCCCTGTCGCCGGCTTCGAGGTAACAGGCTGCCCGACAGAGTTAATCCGAACCGTCGATAATTCGAAGCGAAAAATCGGTCGCGTGCAGATCCTTGGTCAGGCTGCCGATTGAAATTCGGTCCACACCGGTTTCGCTGATCGCGCGGACTGTCTGCAAAGTCACGCCGCCAGAGGCTTCGAGCGTTGCAGCACCCGCACTCACCGCGACGGCTTCGCGCATCTGTTCGAGCGAAAAATTATCGAGCAAGACCGATCGCGCGCCAGCTGCCAGCGCTTCGCGTAGTTGCGCAATCGACTCTACCTCGATCTGGATGGTCACCCCAGAGTCCATCGCGATCGCTTCGTGCACTGCCGTGGTTACCCCGCCGGCAGCGGCAATATGGTTTTCCTTGATCAGGATTCCGTCGTACAACGCCAGCCGCTGGTTCATGCCACCGCCCACCCGGACGGCATATTTTTGCGCGAGTCGCAGGCCCGGCAGCGTTTTTCGGGTATCCAGAATTGCCGCGCGAGTACCGGCAACCGACGCCACGTAGCGCTGGGTTGCAGTGGCCACACCTGACAACAATTGCAAAAAGTTCAGTGCGCAGCGTTCTGCCGTGAGCAACGCCCTCGCCGGGCCGGTGATCCGGCACACGTCGGTATCGGCCCACATGCGGTCGCCCTCGGCATAATGCCAAAGCACCTCAATCCTGGGATCGACTTGCTGCATTACCGCATCGAACCATGGGGCGCCACACAGAATCGCTGCTTCGCGAACCAGCACGCGCGCTTGCACGATATCGTCGGCCGGCACCAGCTTGCCGGTCACGTCGCCAATGCCAACATCTTCATTGAGCGCCAGCGCCACGTTGGCACGCAGCGCGCTATCCAACGCAGCATCGAAAGGCGCGTAACGATTGATCAGATTACTTGCTGAATTCATGCCGGACCAATCCCCGAAAAAAGTATCTGTTCCTGTGCCAGATCGGATGAGGGGCGCACGCGTGCGTTCTTTTGGGCTGCAAACGCCAGCATGCGATCGATGCATTGTTTGGCGCGGCGTCCGGTTTCAGGATCGATGTCGATCGCGTTACTGCCAGACTCCAGAGCGTCGGCAAGATTCTGCAGACCGTTCATTGCCATCCACGGACAGTGCGCACAGCTCTTGCAGGTGGCGCTATTGCCCGCGGTCGGGGCTTCAATAAATAGCTTTCCGGGCGCTGCCAGACGCATTTTGTGCAAGATGCCGTTATCGGTGGCAACGATAAATTCTTGTGCATCAAGTCGGGTCGTGGCTGCGATGAGCTGCGACGTCGATCCCACTACGTCCGCCAGCGCCACCACTGCAGCCGGTGACTCGGGGTGCACCAGAACTTTAGCGTGCGGGTGGGCACGCTTCAGGATTTCAAGTTCGATCGCTTTAAATTCATCGTGCACCAGGCATGACCCCTGCCAAAGCAGCATGTCGGCACCCGTCTGTTTTTGAATATAACCACCCAAGTGCTTGTCCGGCGCCCAGAGGATTTTTTTGCCCCGCGCATGGAGGTGCGCCACGATATCCAGACCGATCGAGGACGTCACCATCCAGTCGGCGCGCGCTTTGACTGCAGCGCTGGTGTTGGCATACACCACGACGACCCGGTCTGGATGGGCGTCACAGAACGCTGAAAATTCATCGGCAGGACAGCCGAGATCAAGTGAGCAGGTAGCGTCCAGATCGGGCATCAATATCTGCTTTTCGGGGCTCAGGATCTTGGCGGTTTCGCCCATGAACCTGACCCCGGCAACTACCAAGGTCCGCGCCGGATGATCGCGGCCAAATCGCGCCATTTCGAGCGAATCGGAGACGCACCCGCCGGTCTCTTCTGCCAGATCCTGCAGGTCGGCATCGACGTAATAATGCGCGACCAGCACCGCCTGCTTTTGTTGCAGCAGTATTTTGATCCGGTTCTTGAGTGCAGCTTTTTCTATGGCGTTGGGCGTAGCAGGGACGCGCGCCCAAGCCCGTGCACTGCAACTGGTTCCCGTCGACATCTGGGGGCGTTCGAATTCGATGGTTTTAATAGCTGTATTGGACATGGCGATGCTCGGTTGCGATTGATGACAGGCGGTATGGCGCGTGCTGCTGCAATGCATATTTTAATGGCGTTTATGTATTTCGAGGCAATGCTAGTGTCGGTGACTGTGCAGTTGCCACACAATCTTGCAAGCGTTGTATCGGATTTCCACATGAATGAATTGCGGTAAGGGTTGAACTGACGTAATATTTTTTTATATTCAACGACTGTCGCCCATGACCAATTCTATCTTTGACAAGACCGACAAGGGGCGCGACGAAATCGCGACGCGCAAGTATCATTTGGCGCCGAGGCTGCGCACGATGTTGCTGCTTTTCGATGGCAAGAGCACGGCGGATCAGGTTCTGCAAAAAGTCGCTGGTCTGGGGCTCGATATGGCCGGTATCACCGGCTTGCTCGAGCAGGAAATGATCCATGAAGTCGCTACCGCTGCGTCACCCGGACCGGTCGCTTCCGCCCGCGCGGCGCCACCCCCTTCTATTGCAGTAGGTGCTGTTGCAGAAGTGCCGGACACACTGGCGGTAGCACCGGTCGCCGTGACTACGACAAGCGCATTGGACATCGCCGCATTGCCGATTGCCGCGCCAGAACATCCCGTCCCGGCGATTGATCCGCAGTTCGAGTCAATCTATAATTTTTTTAACCAAACCATCAAAAAAACGATCGGCCTGCGCGGCTTTGCGCTACAACTGAAAGTTGAAAGAGCCAGCAGCATCAATGATTTCAGGGCACTGCGCGACAGCTACATCGCGGCCGTGAAAAACGCTCACGGACCCGAAGTCGCACGCGATCTTGGCGACCGTCTCGATGTGTTGTTGGCGACGCCGCCATGACACGCGAACAGACGACGAATCAAGCAACGCCGCCAATTATTCGATGCCCTGACTGCTCAGATAGTCTTCATAGGGCCCCTGAAAATCAATAATCCGATCATCTTTGACTTCCAGAATCCGGGTTGCCAGCGACGATACGAATTCACGGTCGTGCGAGACAAAAATCAGCGTTCCGGCGTACTTTTCAAGGGCGATATTCAGCGACTCGATCGATTCCATATCCATGTGATTAGTAGGCTCGTCCATCAGGAGCACGTTGTGTCGGCCTAACATCAGCTTGCCGTACATCATGCGACCTTTTTCACCGCCAGACAATACCTTGACCGGCTTTTTGACATCGTCACCGCCAAACAGCAGTCGGCCCAGAATCGAGCGCACTGCCTGGTCATCGTCGCCTTCTTTGGTCCACTGATCGATCCACTCGGTCAACGTTTTGTCGGTTGCGAAATCTTCGGTGGGGTCCTGCGGCATATAGCCGACGTTGGCATGTTCCGCCCACTTCACCAGCCCGGCATCGGCCTGCAGCGCACAACGCTCGGGTCCACCCAGACAGCGCAGCAAAGTAGTCTTGCCGGCGCCGTTGGCACCGATGATCGCAATCCTTTCACCGGCTTCGATCATCAGATTGAGGTTTTTGAACAATGTACGGTCATAGGTTTTAGTCAGCCCCTGAACGTCAACAGCTTGCCGATGCAGCTTTTTCTCGCCATCGAAGCGCACGAACGGATTGGCGCGACTGGATGGTTTGATGTCCTCGACCTTGATCTTTTCGATCATTTTTGCGCGTGACGTGGCTTGGCGCGCCTTCGATTTGTTGGCTGAAAAACGCCGCACGAAATCCTGCAGCTCTGCGACCTTGTCTTTGGCTTTGGCGTTGACCGACAACTGCTGCGCCCGCGCTTGCGAAGACGCCAGCATATAGTCGTCGTAATTGCCTGGATACACTTTCAGAGTGCCGTAGTCCATGTCGGCCATATGGGTGCAGACCTGATTCAAAAAATGCCGGTCATGCGAAATGATGATCATGGTTGAGTTACGTTCGTTCAGTACGTCTTCCAGCCAGCGAATCGTATTGATATCAAGGTTATTGGTTGGCTCATCGAGCAGCAAAATATCCGGGTTGGAAAATAACGCTTGGGCCAGCAGTACCCGCAGTTTCCAGCCAGGCGCGACGTTACTCATCGGCCCGGCATGCTGATCAATCGACACACCGACGCCCAACAATAGCTCGCCAGCGCGCGCTTCGGCAGTGTAGCCGTCATACTCCGCAAACCGCGCTTCAAGATCAGCAGCCTTCATGTAGTCGTCGTCGGTCGCATCGGGATTTGCATAGATTGCGTCCCGTTCCGCCATCGCAGCCCACATCTCGGTATGCCCCATCATCACGACGTCCAGCACACGCATTTCTTCGAAAGCGAACTGATCCTGACGCAACTTGCCGAGTCGCTCATTGGTGTCCAGCATGACGTTACCTGCGGACGGCTCCAGATCGCCACCAAGGATCTTCATAAAGGTCGACTTTCCGCAGCCGTTCGCGCCAATCAGTCCATAGCGATTGCCGTCGCCGAACTTGACGGAAATGTTTTCAAACAGCGGCTTGGGGCCGAACTGCATCGTGATGTTAGCGGTCGAAAGCACGGAAGAAACCTTTAAGAGCGAAGTGAAAAATAGGGCCGAATTTTACCATTGCGCGTTGCAGCATTAGCTGTTCGTTAGCGCGAAAGTGACCAACAAGTACCTTTTACAGGCCGCGATAGCCGCTTGCAGTCAGCGTCCAGCCTTGCGCATCCGCCACCAAGGTTGCTGCGGCCCCGACCGGCAGAGTGACTTTTTCGACGATATGCCCGAATGGCAGGCCTGTGATAATCGGCACGTCCAGCTTGTCACGTATATGCGCCAGCACCGAGTCAAAACTGAAGCCATTGTCGTAATCACTCAAACGCGCACCTGAAAAATCTCCCAGAACAATCGCACTCTGGCGTGCCAGAATGCCGGCGTGCAGCAGCTGCAGTAACATGCGCTCCACCCGAAACGGATGTTCGTTGATGTCTTCCAAAAAAAGGATGCCGCGATCGATGGCTGGCAAGTAAGGCGTACCGATCAGATGCGTCAGCATCGCCAGATTGCCACCCCACAGGATACCGCTGACATCTGCCGAAGGGCCGTCCGTGTGTAAGCCCTGAATCACGCATTCGGCACTGGTAATACATCCCCAGAAATGCTGCATCGTAAATTCGCTCAACGGCACGCGAGAGAAATCGTCGCACACCATCGGACCGGAAAAACTCCCCGCACCCGTTTGCGCTAGCAGGCCCATTTGCAGCGCGGTAAAGTCGCTGTGACCGACCATCAGTTTGTCACTATCGGCCAGCAGGCGCCAGTTAATCAGCGGCAGGATGCGTGACAGGCCATAGCTGCCGCGCACGGCCATCACGATGTCCACCGACGGGTCGGCGACCGCGTCATGCAAATGCGCGACCCGGTCGGCATCAGTACCGCCGAATCGCTCGAACTTTCGCTCGAGAGTAAAGTGACGCGCTACCCGGCACCCGATCAATTCCAGATTGGCAATCGCGCGCTCGATCGCCAGTGCATCGGGCGCATACCCGCTCGGCGCAATCAGTCCGATGCCAACGGATCGTGCATGTGGCAAAGTCATCTCATCCATTTGCTGACTCGATCACGTTCGTTCTGGCCTGAGCCAGACGCCGCTCGGCAAAAAAATCCTTTAGTGATCTGGCGCATTCTTCGGCCATGACGCCGCCGGTTAATTGCGTGTGATGGTTAAGTTTTTCTTGCGCGAATAAATTGACGATCGACCCACAACTGCCGGTTTTTGGATCGCTGGCGCCGAATACCACGCGCGCCAATCGTGCATGCAGCATCGCCCCAGCGCACATCGCGCAAGGTTCTAGTGTGACGAATAATTCGCAGCCCGGCAGTCGGTAATTACCAAGCAATTCGGCGCCAGCCCGCAAGGCCATGATTTCGGCATGCGCGGTTGGATCGTGGGTGCCGATCGGCTGATTGAAACCGGTCGCAATCACCTGGCCATCCTTGACCAGCACTGCACCGACCGGCACCTCGCCCAGCGCCCAAGCGTTGTGTGCCTGATCGAGGGCCTGACGCATCAAGACGCGGTCATCCATGAACGATCTCGGCCCAGCAGTTGGGTGTTTCGAACAGTTTGATTTTATGGAGCATCAAGCCGGTACCGAAATTATCTGCGTATACTTTTTTCAGGGTCTCGAACGCGATGCGTGCCAGATTTTCCACCGTCGGTACCAGAGGCAACACGACCGTTTTATGGTCCGGCAAGCTATCCAGGAAATCTCGCACCTTGACGTCTTTTTCATACACCAGAAATGCATGGTCCCAGACATCGACCAGCGCCGCCTTTGCCAGCCTTTTGACGTCCGAAAAGTCCATGATCATGCCGTTATCAGATTGGCCGTCCTGTGCAATCACGCCTCCGGTCAAGGTGATTTCAAGCGTGTAGCGATGCCCGTGCAAATTACGGCACTGGCTGTTATGGTCGGGGATTCGGTGGCCGGCATCGAATTCAAGTTTGCGGGTAATAGTCAGCATCGCGTTACGGTATCTGTAAAATTTTATGCGTCTGCACGCTGAGTTTCCATTGCGGATTTTGCTTGCAATGATCGATTGCCAAGCGAGTGTTGTATGCCGCGGTCGGGCTATCCATCGGTTGTACATAAAAATGGTCGAATGCCAGTGATTCGTACACCGACAGGTCTTGCGCGAACTGGGGCACCACTACCTTCAATTCGTTGCCTGCGCGCTGCACTAACGTGGCACCCATTTTCGGGCTGACGCAGATCCAGTCGACGCCCGGCGGGACCGGCAGTGTGCCGTTGGTTTCGAGCGCAATCATGAAATTGTTGGCGTGTAATGCGTCGATCAATGCGGCATCGAGTTGCAGCAGCGGCTCGCCACCGGTCAGTACTACAAACTTGTCGTGCGGATGCGCTTCCGGCCACTGTGCATTGATGCGATCGGCAAGGTCCGTTGCGCCACCGAATTTACCGCCTAGTGCGCCATCGGTTCCGACAAAATCCGTGTCGCAAAACTGACAGACCGCGTCTGCCCGATCACTCTCGCGACCACTCCACAAATTGCAGCCGGCAAAGCGGCAGAACACTGCCGGTCGCCCGGCGTGCGTGCCCTCGCCTTGCAGGGTGTAGAAAATTTCTTTAACGCTGTAGGTCACTGCAATTTAGCCTTCGCACCGGCGTTCCCGAAAAAGAACCACCGGCGCATTAGGTGTTGTTCTGATTCCCGCTCAATTATTTACGCGGTCTGTAAGCCATGATGGATACGGGCTTTCTGCGTATGGACTATCTAACTTTACCGTCATATCTACCGTCAAAAACCGAGCGTTTTAACTGAAGCGGGAGATGCACGCCGCTCGCGCGTCACCCACGCGCGCATAGCCAACGTCAATGGTCCATACAAAACACCGTATTTTACTCTGCCACGGTACCTTGACCTTCTTCGCGTCACTGCCTGCAATCATCGCCACTGATGCGGCAACTTTTGCAGACCATCCCCAAGTGATCTACGGCGTAGCGCTGCCACTGCTGCGCAGTGCGATTCGCGAACAAGTCGGGCTCGGCTCGTCCTAATCAAGGCCCAACACAAGCCGCTGGCTGCTCACTGATTTGCGTTAGGCACCGCACAGACCGGCAGGCTTGATCCCCTTACCTTGATCGAATGAAAATATGCCCAAGAACTCAAAATATCCATGTCTTCTGGCGACTCTCGTTGCCGAATCATGGCCAGAATCGGGCGCGATTCTGGCGTCAACGGAAATGAATGTGCTGCGTGCCGAGCCCGCCGCTTTGGTGACTGCGGACGGCAGGCCCCTGGCTGAGGATCGCCCTGCCTATGCGGTCGTCAACAGGTACGCGGCTTTCGAGGTCTGCGAGTATGCTTCCTACATCATGACCGAGGTCACGGTGCCCGGCCCGGCGGGCGAGGTGGCAAGCCGGCGGTTCCGCCTGCTGTCGGCCTGCATCTTTGACGCCAACAAGGGCCGTCGCTCGTTGGCGATGACTGCGCCCGTTACCAACTCGCCCGTGCCTGTACGGCTGCCGATGACGGCGCCGGTGACACAGAGGGCCAATCCCACGACGGGCGACAGTAGCGACTGCATCGTTCAGTCCACGATGCAGCGCGGCGAAACGCTTATCACCCTGCCGACTCCGGACAACGCGCGAGTGCACCTGCACGAACTGCTGGGACAGTTTTACGCCGTCATCACCTACAGCGACCGCAAGACACAGGCCAACGACCAGGATCGCGCAGACGCGCTGCGCGAGGCGGCCGCCGACGCGCGATTGAAGCCTGTGGGCGAGCCCTCGGTAGCGCGCTACCACGGGCCTTTCGTGCCGCCACCGTTGCGCCACAACGAGGTGTGGCTGAGCCTGGCACCCTGAAAGGCGACTGTGATTCCCCCCGCCATCGTATGCCTGCCGGCACCCGCTTCACCTGAATCATCGACGCCGTCGGGCACAGCCGCCGAGGCGCCAGCAACTGCCGACAAGGGCGCCGGGCTTCCGACCGAACAACCTTCGACGCGAGCGTCCAGGATGCATACCTTTGCATCGCGTCATTGGGGTAAAGCTCTGGCCACCGCGGCACTGCTGGCCTTTGCAATACTATTTGGGCCCCGTTGGCTGCTGGGGCCGGAGGTGCCCGTGGAGACAATAATGCAGCGCGACTTCATACAGACCGTAGTGGCCAGCGGGCGCGTGGAGACACCGCATCGGGTGGAACTCGGCGTACAGATCGCCGGCACAGTCTTGCATGTGCCGGTGGTCGAAGGTCAGACCGTGTCAGCGGGCGCGGCCCTGATCGAACTGGAAGCGTCCGAGCTGCGCGCAACCGTGGCACAGGCCGCACAGGCGGTACTGCAGGCACGCGCCCGCATGCGCCAACTGCGCGAGGTGCAGACTCCCGTTGCCGAGCAGACCCTGCACGAGGCACAGGCCAGCCTTGACACGGCGCAGCGTGCGTTAGCGCGGAGTCGCGCGTTGCAGTCGCAGGGCTTCATCGGCCAGGCGGCGCTGGACGAAACCCAGCGCACCGAGCGAATCGCACGCGCGCAGATGACAACCGCGCAGCAGCAACTAGCCAGTGCTCAACCCTCAGGTAGTGACAGCGCACTGGCCCTGGCCACGCTAGCCCAGGCCGAAGCAGCGGCAGACGCGGCGCAGGCCCGGCTGCGCTATGCGCTTATTAGTGCGCCGCTGGCTGGTACTTTAATCAAGCGCAACGTAGAGTCGGGCGCGGCGGTGCAGCCGGGCAAGGTGTTGATGGTGCTGTCGCCGACGGGTCCGACGCAACTGGTCGTGCAGATCGACGAACGCAACCTGCGGTTATTGCGCCTCGAGCAGCCGGCATTGGCCTCAGCCGATGCCTATCCCGGTGAGCGCTTTGCGGCCCAGCTCGCTTACATCAACCCGGGTGTCGATGCCGGGCGCGGTGCCATCGAAGTAAAGCTTCGTGTAATCGAGCCACCGACCTACCTCAGGCAGGACATGACTGTGTCGGTCGACATCGAAGTGGCGCGGCGCCAGCAGGCTATTCTGGTGGCAACGAGTGCGCTGCACGACGCCGATGCGGCCGAGCCTTGGGTGCTTAGGTTCGACGGTCGGTATGCCCGCCGCCAGTTGGTGCAGTTGGGTCTGCGCAGCAACGGCGTCGCCGAGGTGTTGCACGGATTGCGAACTGGTGACCGGGTGGTGCCGGCAGCGACCAAGACAGTCGGCGATGGAACGCGTATCCGGGCCTTAGTGCCATGAATGCGCCGCGGTCACTACCGCGCTGGCAGCCGTTCGAATGGATCGTGGCGCTGCGCTTCCTGCGCGAAGGCCGAACGCAAACGGGCTTCATCATCAGCGGCGTGGCCATCGGGGTAGCGGTGATCGTCTTTATGTCGTCGCTGATGGCGGGACTAGAGTCCAAGCTGATGCGGCAGGCACTTGCCACGCAGTCGCACATCCAGTTGCTGCCACCCAAGGAAGTGGCACGTCCGCTTCGCCAGGAGGGCCACACGACTGAAGGTGCCATTCTTCAAGTACCATTGCAACGTCTTCGCGGCTTCGACCAATGGCAGGTCCTGGCATCACAGATGCGGGCGCTGCCCGATGTCCGCATCGTGTCGCCAGGCGCCACCGGTTCAGCGCTGGTGGTGCGCGGTGATGCCAGCCGCGCGATCTCGGCCATCGGCATCGACCCTGCCCTGTATTTTCGCATCGTGCTGATCGGCGAGATGCTGGTGGCTGGCACGACGCGGCTGACCGGGACTGACATTCTGATAGGCAGCGAACTTGCCTCGGACCTCGGCGTGGGCGTGGGCGACAAGCTGCGTGTGACGGCCTCCAGCGGTGCCGACCTCACACTCAGTATCAGCGGCATCTTCGATTTGGGCAACAAGGCTGCCAACGCACGTACCACCTACATGGCGCTGCGCACCGCGCAAAGCCTGCTGGCGCTGCCTGGCGGCGTGACGGTGCTGGACCTGACGCTGACGGACCCCTATGCGGCCGAGACGGTGGCCCAGCACATCTCGGCGACCACAGGCGTGCAGGCGGACAGCTGGATCAAGACCAACGCACAATTCTTCTCGGCGATCGCTGCGCAAAAAAGTTCAAACACGCTGATTCGCAGCTTCGTGGCGCTATCGGTGGCGATGGGCATTGCCAGCGTGCTGGTGGTGTCAGTGGTGCAGCGTAGCAGTGCAATCGGCATCCTGCGCGCGATGGGCGTCACGCGTGGGCAGATACTTCGCCTGTTTCTGCTGCAAGGTGGGCTTTTGGCACTAGCGGGGTCGATTCTCGGTTCCGTCATCGGCGCCGGGGCCCTGATGTTGTGGCAGTCGCTGGTGCGCAACGCTGACGGCACACCGCTGTTTCCGGTGACGCTGCCGCCTTCGCTATTCGTCACTGCGCTGGGGCTGGCCACGCTCACCGGCCTGGTAGCTGCCTTCGCGCCGGCGCTGCGCGCGGCGCGGCTGGATCCCGTAATGGCCATCAATGGCTGAACGGCAAAAGGATGTCGCAGCGCCGCTACTGGTCCTCGAGGCAGTCCGCAAGTCGTACAACGCCGGTCGGCCCAATGAGACCGAGGTGTTGCACGGTATCGACCTGGTACTGCAGCGTGGCGAGTTCTGCGCCGTAGTCGGGCCCTCGGGCTCGGGCAAGAGCACGCTGCTGAACATCATCGGCCTGCTCGACCGGCCCACCAGTGGCAGGCTGGCGCTGTCAGGCGTGGACACAGTGACGCTG
>JAYVEF010000047.1:0-17637 GCA_043748965.1 Burkholderiales bacterium | reverse complement strand
CTGGCGATGTTGCTACTGGTCGTGTGCGGATCGTCGCTGGTCCTTCTGACACAGCAGTCCGGCCAGCTCAGCATGATGCTGCTGCTCAGTGTCGCGGTGCTGTTCATGCTGGTTCCGGTAGTACCGTGGGGTTTGCGCGAGGCGGCGATGACTACTGGCGCGATCTATCTGATGTTTACTGCGTCTACTTTTTTGACGCGGGTACGCTTTTCGTCGGTCGATTTGTGGGTGCTGCAGTTTCTGATGCTGATGGCGGCGGTGATTTCGCTGGCACTGGTGGCGCGCGCTCTGGGCCTACGCAAGCATGACCTGAACATGCGTTTTTGCCTGCAGCAGGCCCACAATGAAATGGCCGACCTGGCCAACCGGGATCCGCTCACCGGGGCGTGGAACCGGCGTTATCTCGAGCGAGAATTTGATGCCGTAGTAGCAGCGTATCATCGTCAGGGACGTGCCTGCTATTTTGGTCTGTTCGATATCGACAAGTTCAAAGTCATCAATGACACCTTCGGCCATCAGCATGGCGACGACGTGCTGAAAGCGGTACAGAGTGCGTTTTGCAGCGATGCCGGTGATGCACAATATCTGGTGCGACTGGGTGGTGATGAGTTCGCGTTCCTGATGGCCGGGGAGGCAGTTCTCGAGCGCCTTGAAACGATTTTGGGCAAGGTCGCGAAAATTGCCGGCGCGGGCCAGACCGGGCTGAGCAATCCGACAGTCAGCCTCGGTCTTATCTGCCTTGGCGCGACGCCGACCCGCACTTTTGATCAGGCCTACAAGCTGGCCGACAGCTTGCTCTACGTCGCCAAGCGCAATGGTGGCAACTGCATCCGCCAGGCAACGCCGGCATGACGCCGACCGCGCCGCGCCGCGTGCCAGGCCTGCCCCACTGGGGCCAGCCTGAGGCGCCGCCGATCGGCGTGGATTTTTCCGGCGAGCATTTGAATATGCTGCAACTGGCGCCAGGTACGGCTATGCCGGCGCGGGTACAGGCGGCGGTGTCGCTACGCTACCCGTCCGATCGTCAAACCCTATTCGCTCAGCCCCGCGACTTGCGTCGTCTGGTACGCACCGCGCTGCTGTCGCGCGGATTTATTGGCAAGCGGATTTTTTCGACGATGCCGCCTGGCGCGGTGCGTATCCTGCCGCTGACGATACAGGTCCATCCCGGCCAAAGTGAATCCCAGGCGATCACCAAAGCAGCACGCGAACAACTGGGTAGCACCATCAATGACGCCGTAGTCGACTATTACCATGTTCGTGGTATCGATGCGGAAAGCACCGAGCGTCAGGTACTGGTGGCGGTGGCCCGGCGAGTGGAGGTGGTAGCTTACCTGGACGCCGTGCGCGGCGCAGGACTCGATCCTGTCGCACTCGATATCGGGCCTGCTGCGATCGCGCGTTTACTGGGAGCCCTGCACTGGGATGCCTCTGACCAGTCGATCGTCTTGATTAATTTTGGCGTTGAAAAGAGTTTTCTGACGGTGGTCTGGGGCCGTCGGCTGCTGCTTGATCGCGAGATTGATTTTTGCGAGACGCAATTGACGGCCCGACTCACTGCGGCGCTCGGAGTCACCGCGCCGGTAGCATTGGCGATGTTGCGCGAGCATGGGGTCGGCGGCGCCGAGCGCGCCGCCTATTCGGCCAACGCGGCCCAGCCCGATATCAGTCAGACCTTGCGTGAAATCCTGCATCCGGAATTTTCCCAGCTTGCCGAAGAATTAAGCCGCACTCAGGTCTATGTCGCCTCGCGCACACGCGGTAGTCTGGTGAGTCAGATTTATTTGAACGGTAGTATCGCGCGTTACCCCAACCTGTCGGCCAGAATTCGTGAACTGGTGACGTTGCCGGTGGCGCTACTGAACCCACTTGATGCTTTTGACGGCAGCTGGACTCCGTCGATGCCGGCCGAAGGTTCGCTGGCACTGGCGGCCGGACTGGCACTACGCGGGAGGCAACGTGGCTGAAATCGACATGATCCCGCGCAGCTATCACGCGGCGATGCGGCTGCAACGCCTGTTCGGCTGGTTCGGGCTAGGCGCAGCGGCGTTACTGCTGACGGCGCTGCTCGGAAGTGGCTTGCTGCGCTGGCGTATCGCCACGCAGACGCCGGTCATCAGAGAGCTGCGTAGCAGTACCGAGCAGACTGCGCAACTGCGCGCACGTCTAGCCGTGCTGAGCGCGCGCAAGGCGGCGCTGTCGCAACAAATGGCTGCATTGAACGCGCTGCGCGGCACCGGTGAAGTCGCTCGTGTCACCGACGCCATCGAGGCCTCGCTCAACGCCGGTGTCTGGTTCAAGGAACTGCATTTTGCCCGCGATGCACTGTTGCTGCCAGTTGGACAGCCAGTGTCCACGCAGACTGGTTATCTGATGGTCCTGCCAGCCGTCACCACAGGGGCCTCGGCAAATGCCAGCCAGACCTGGCGCTTGTCCAACAACCTTGAAATCAACGGTGCTGCAACGGATCACGCTGCCTTGACTGATTTCCTGCGCAGCCTGTCGAGCCAGCCCGCCATCGCAGATGTGCATTTTGTCAACAGCGCTGGGCATGTCGGCGATGGGAGTGCCCAGATTGACTTCAATGTAATTGCCGCCACGCGTGCACGGCGCGAAGGATCGCCATGATTCTGCCGAGCGAAGCTTCCTGGGTGCGCCGCCTGGCTGGCACGGAAGCGCGCCAGTTGCAGTTGGCGATGACTGTTCTGCTGGTCCTGATCGCAGCGCTGTTGTGGCTGGTTGCCTTGCGCCAGCCGCTGGCACAACTGCAGACGTTGCGCGCTGAACGCAGTGAGCTTGAAAGCACCGCGATTGACGCGACGTTGGGGCAACAGGTGCGACAAGTCGATAATCAGGTCAACGCACTGACCCGGCAGCTTGGAACAGCCGATCTGCAGCGTAGCCCCGACCGCATGCTGGTCGATCTGATCGGTGCCATCGATCGCGCCGGCAGCCGCCACGGCGTAACGCTGAACGGTGCAACCCCTGGACCGTCACGCAAGACGATGATTTTTGACGAGCTGCCGTTTGATATCGAAGCGCGCGGCAGCTATCAGTCGCTGGTCGCCTGGATGGCTGACCTCGAACAGACCCTGCCGACGCTGGCCATCGTGCGTTTTGATTTGCACCCGACTGAACAGCCCGCGCAGCTGAGCATGAAAATCCGGGTCGCTGCGTACCGTCTGCAGGAGTCTCCGTGAGTCGTCCTGTCCTAGCCGGGTTGCTTGTGGCATCGGCGCTGCTAGGGGCGGGCACGCATGACGCGGCCGCCCAGAAGCCGCTGCGGGACCCGTTCGCCCACCCCAAAGCCGCGGTACTGTCGCACGTTGACACCACGATCGCGATCGCCGAAGAATGGAAGCCCGAACTGCGTGCTGTGATGTTCGATAAGGAACGCTCGCTGGTGGATGTCGGCGGGAAAATTTTGGCGCTGGGAGAAACGGTCGCTGGTTACCGGCTGATCCATATCGAGGAACGCAGCGCCACCCTGTCCAAAGACGGGCATTCGACTATTCTCAAGCTGGACAAGGAAAAACTGCCATGAAATTTCGCCCGACTCCGCATGCGCTGGCGATGGCATTGCGTGCTGCGACGACCGCGGGCGCGCTCGGTACACTGTTGCTGATGCCGCTGCAGGGCGAGGCCGAACCGGCCAGCGCCAGAAAACCGGAGCAGATGTCCTTCGTGTTTCGCGACACCCCGATCGCCGAACTGTTCGAAATGATTTCACGCAAGGAGCGCGTCAATATCCTGCTTGGTCGAGGCGTCACCGGCACCGTGTCGGTGAACCTGTACGACTTGACTGTGCGCCAGGCGATTGCCGCGATTGCCGAAGCCGGCGGCTATGTGGCATCGGTGCGCGGCAGTGGCTTTTTGATTGCGGATCCGAAGGATGCAACGCCTGCTGAAGCGACCGGCAACTTTGAAGTGCGCGCCATGAAAGTAGAATATTCGGACCCGAAACTGATCGCCGAAATTCTCGCCAAACACGTCACCAAGGGTGGCAAGATCACAGTGCTGGAGCAACGCCGCATGCTGATCGTCGAAGATACCACCGACGGCATGCGTCGCATCGAAGCACTGCTACGCGAGATCGATGCACAGCCGCAGCAAATCATGATCGAAGCAAAGATTCTGGAAATCACGCTCGACAATAATCAGAACTTCGGGATCGACTGGAGCAGAATTTTTAGCGCCGACGGTGTCAACAAATTTGGTACGGCGGGTTTTGCAACGCGCAACACACCCGGCCTGTTCTTTAATCTGATCAACCGCAACATAGAAGTGTATTTGAACGCGCTCAGCAACAAGGGCCTGGTGCATACGCTGGCCACGCCCAAACTGCTGACGCTGGAAAATCAGGAAGCCAGCACCAACATCGGCGACAAGCTCGGCTATCGCCTCACCACCACGATCAACAACGTCACCACCGAATCCGTCCAGTTCCTGGAAACCGGGGTGATCCTGCGCGTGATCCCCTCCGTCGACGCGGCGGGGCACATCCTCCTGAAGATTCGTCCGGAAGTCAGTTCCGGATCGATCTCCGGTGGCATCCCATCCAAAAAAACTACCGAGGTGTCGACCCAACTGGTGGCCGAGGACGGTCAGGCCATTCTGATTGCCGGTCTAATCAAGAACGCCAGTGGCTACCGCCGTATTGGCGTGCCGGTGCTGGGCGATATTCCGGTGCTCGGGAGAGTGTTCTCCAGCAGCGAGCAAACGGGCGGATCGACCGAGACGATCGTGCTGATTACTCCGCGCATTGTCGGCATGCGGGCGGGCGCGGTGGAGCAGTCGAGTGTCCAAAAAGTAAACGGTGCCGAAAATCATCTGTTGAAAATGACCGGTGAACTGACCACGACGCTCGAAGGCATGGCGGCGCCTCGGCGTGACGAGCCGTAGTCGGGCGAAGCCGGCGCATCGCGAGATCGATGCCGACCACCGACGGCAAATCATTGATCAGAGTTGCCGCTTAGGCAAAATCCGCGTAAATTGCGCGATTGACAATAGAGTGACAGATCGTCCTCAGCCTTCGCTCGTGGGATCGACACACTGTACAGCCAACTCGGCAGGAGAAAAAATGTGCCTCATTAACCAGCGGCTGCTTGTCCGCATTGCGATGTCCTGTATCGCTGGCGGGATTTTTTACGCGGGGTGCGCAACAGCGCAGACACCCGCCGCGTCAGCGCAACGCCTGCCGGTCGAGCTGTTCACGCAAAACGCCGAATTCATGTCGCCGAAACTATCGCCTAACGGCAAGTTTATTGGCATGCTGATCGCCGTCAAGGGCGGCGCTGTGAAATTGGCGGTGATGGACCTGGCGACCAATAAGCCTGCAATCGTAGGCGACTTCGTGGATGCCGATATCGGATCTTTTCATTGGGTGAATGACGAACGGCTGGTCTACGACGTTGCCGATCGACAAACCGCGCAGGGCGATCTTTTTTCCGGTCCGGGGCTTTACGCTGTCAATCGCGATGGTACACAATTTCGTCGGCTCGTTACGCGCGAAACATCCTGGATTACAGAACATAAGATCGCTGCGTCGGAGCTGCCTTGGGATACCTTCTTTTTCTCGACAGTGGGCGATAACAGTACCGATGACATATTCGTTAGACACACTAATTTCACTAACACCCGAGAAGTTGAGTCTGTCGGCCTGCGACGGTTGAATACGCGCACCGGCCGCTCGGTATCGGTAGAGAGACCGGCTCGAGCGCGTAGTTGGCTGATTGATCGCGACGGTGTGCCACGCGTCACTACAACTGTGCAAGGCACTGTAGAAACCGTGCTGTACCGAGAGTCGGCCAGTACCCCTTGGGCAAAAATCGCTGAATTCGAAGCCTTTTCGGTCGAAGGATTCAGTCCGGATTTTTTTAGTCCTGACGGCAAATTGTATGTGTTAAAACGGGGTAAAAATCAAGACAAGGCAGCGCTGTACTTGTTTGACTTCGACAAGAAAAAAGTACAGCCCGATCCAGTCGTGTCGTTGGTAGATTACGATTTTACCGGTGGCTTTGAATATACCAAGTCCCGCTTGTTAGGGGTTCATTATGAAACCGATGCGCACGCGACGACTTGGTTCGATGAGGATTTTAAAAAATATCAAAAAGCTGTTGATGAGAAATTGTCGGGCACTGTCAACGAGCTCAATGCACCGTTAAGGGCGGAAACGCCGTTTGTGCTGGTGACGTCCTATTCCGACACCCAGCCAGAGTTATTCTTTCTGTTTGATACCAAGACCAGTGCCTTGACCTTGCTGGGCCGTTCGCATACCGGTATCGACGCAACTAAAATGGCAACGAAAGATTTGACCCATTTCAAAGCGCGAGACGGCTTGACTATACCGGCATGGCTTACGTTGCCCAAAGACGGGCCAAAAAAGAATCTGCCAATGGTGGTTCTGATTCATGGAGGGCCGTATTTGCGCGGTGGTTCGTGGAAGTGGGAAAGCGATGCACAGTTTCTCGCCTCACGCGGTTACGCGGTGCTTGAGCCTGAATTTCGGGGCAGCACCGGCTTTGGCTGGAAACATTTCAACGCCGGCTGGAAGCAATGGGGGCTAGGCATGCAAAATGACGTGGCCGACGGTACGCGTTGGGCGATCGCAGAGCAGATAGCTGACCCGAAGCGCATTTGCATCGCTGGCGCTAGCTATGGCGGCTATGCGACCTTGATGGGTCTTATCAACGATCCTGATTTGTATCGCTGTGGCATCAACTGGCTTGGCGTGACTGATATCGATCTGATGTATTCGATTAACTGGAGTGACTCGTCGGACCAGTGGAAAAAATATGGGATGCCAAGGCTGGTCGGTGATCGCGAAAAGGACGCAACTCAGTTTAAGGCAACCTCACCGCTACTGCGCGCCGCTGAAATCCGACAACCGCTTCTGCTTGCCTATGGCGGCGCTGACCGGCGGGTGCCGATCAAGCACGGCACCAGTTTCAGGGATGCGGTCATGCTAACCAATCCAAATGTCGAGTGGGTCGAATACCCGGAAGAGGGTCACGGTTGGCATCTGGTCAAAAATCGGATCGATTTCCTGACGCGCATGGAGAAATTTTTGGATCGCAATATCGGCGAGCCCTGACGAGCAGGCTCCTGGTTATTGCACGCGCTCGGCTTTCGTCACAAGTAGCGCGCCTTGGACTCGAGCTGCCAACCTCGAGTTCGATTTCAATAATTCAACCTCATCCCCCAATACTTCTGCCGCTTCGGTCAGATAGATATCCCGCGCAGCCTTCTGCGCCTTTTCTGCCGCCAGGTTCGCTGTCACATTGCGCTCGTTGCTCTGCAGCCCGTCATCCTGTTGGGATGCTTCTGCAGCGGCGTCGGCTTGGTCGGACTTTTTGTCAGTCCGACTTGCGCGCGCTTTCAATCGAGCTTTGGTACGCGCTTCATTACTGTCGCGCTCCCGGCGCCGGACTGCTTCATTGAGCGAGATCAGATTTGCTTTGCGCCGTACTTCGAACTCGGTCAGATCTTCTTGCAGATAGCCGAATTCACGGTCCTGCGCGACGCGGGTATCGTGCTGAATTTTTAGTAGCGGCAGCAGCTCAGTCACGGCACCGACCGGGTGATAGCTGGTAGCCGGAATTTGGGCCCACGGCAGCGCATTGCCGTAGCTCGATTCGCCGAAGTCGTCACCGTTCGAGGTACTGGGCAGGGCGATGTCGGGCACCACGCCGCGCAACTGAGTGGTGCCGCCATTTACCCTGAAAAACTGCGCCACCGTCATTTTCAGCTCACCATAGCGCGGCCGTTCGCTTTTCAGCATACGATCGAGACTGACCAGCGTCTGCACGGTGCCTTTACCGAAGCTGGTTTCTCCGATCACCATGCCGCGACCATAGTCCTGAATGGCCGCGGCAAAAATTTCGGATGCCGAGGCCGAGCCGCGATTGATCAAAACGCCCATCGGCTTGTCCCACAATGGGGCGGCATTTTCGGCATTTTCGATATGTACCGAACCCTGTGAATTGCGCTGCTGTACCACCGGTCCCTTGCCGATGAACAGGCCGGTCAGTTCGACTGCTTCGGTCAGTGCACCGCCACCGTTATTGCGCAGGTCGATCAACACGCTGTCGACGTTATCTTTTTTAAGTTCCTGTAGCAGTTTGGCGACATCCTTGGTAGCGCTGCGAAAATCGGCATCACCCCGGTTACGCGCATCGAAATCGAGATAGAACGCCGGCAGAGAAATTACTCCTACCTGATGCGTCACGCCACCGCGGCGCGTCTGCAGCAAGGTTTTTTTTGCGGCCTGCTGTGCCACACTGATCTTGTCGCGGGTGAGGATGACGCGTTCGAGCTTGCCATCCACGCCAGCGCCAGCCGGCAGGATTTCAAGCGCGACCTGGGTGCCTTTTTTGCCGCGAATCAGATCGACGACATCATTGATACGCCAGCCGACCACGTCGGTCAACGCGTTACCAGCTTCACCAACGTGCACGATACGGTCACCCACCTTGATCCGGTTCGACAACGCGGCAGGGCCGCCGGCGACCACTTCACGAATGGTGGTGTATTCCTCATTTTCGGACAAGACGGCGCCGATACCCGATAACGACAGGCGCATCGAAATATCAAATTCTTCGCTGGCTTTCGGCCCCAGATAATTAGTGTGCGGTTCGATCGACGTCGTGTACGCGTTCATGAAGAGTTGGAACACGTCGTCGCTGGTGACCTTGCGTGCACGCGCCAGCGCATGCTCGTAGCGTTTGCCCAGCGTCAGCCGAATCGCCTTGTCGTCACTGCCGGCCAGTTTCAGGCGAAGCCAGTCGGCTTTGACACGCTTGCGCCACAGGTCGCGCAATTCGGCAGTGCTGGCTGCCCAGGGCGCTTTGGCGCGATCAATCTGGTAGCCTTCGTTGTTACTGAAGTCGAAACCATTTTTAAGCAACTGGCCCGAATACGTCAGACGTTCTGTAATGCGGCGTTCATAGAGATTGAAGATCGCAAAAGGAATTTGCAGGTCTTCGTGATGGATTGCGTCTGCCAGTTTGCCACGCGCGCTATCAAAACCATCCAGGTCAGGCTGGGTGAAAAACAGCTTTTCACTATCCAGATCTTTTAGATAGTGGTCATAAATTTTGGCAGACAGGGCTTCGTCGAGGGGAACTTTTCGGTAGTGACTGTGCGTCAGGATTTCGGCAGACAGGCGCGCGGTTTGCGCCTGCAACGCCAGCGGCGCCAGGTCGGTGGGTACCGTAGCCGGCACGGTGGCGCGCGCGACGCTGGCCGACAGGATCAGTACGAAGAACAACTTTTTCATCTATCACTCCAAAAACGGGACGGTGCACGCACCAGAACTTTATATGATAGCGGGAATTGCCGCGGTGCTGTGTTGTGGCCGCCGCTGAGGCTTACGACGACGGGCAAAAAAAAACCTGCCGCGGCAGGTTTTTGACACCGCGAGATGGTTTAAATCTTTCCCGACAGCGTGATGCCGATGGTGCGCGGACGCACCCGATAGCCTTCATTGATCGACTGGACGTTGGGGGTTTGAATGACTTTGTCGGTATCGAACAGGTTTTTGGCAAACAGCGCCAATTCCCAGTCCCCCCGGCTGGCGCCGAAACTCGCATCGACTGTGTTGTACGAGGGTCGCTGATAATCCGGATCGGTGCGAATCAGACTACCGTGACTGGCGCCAATCCAGTGGCTGGCGGCCCGCGCAAATCCGTAGGTGTCGTCATTAAAACTGAAGTTGTATTGGGCTGTTAGGCTGGCGTTGTATTTTGGGACGCCCTGAATCGGATCGCCGGCCAAGGCACCGAGCGTCGGGACGTCGCTAGACAAGGTCGCCTTCGTGTATCCGCCGGCGAAGCCGAATACAAGGCTCGAGGTCGGCTTGAATTTGGTCTCGATCTCGACGCCATAACTCTTGGCTTTGCCGACATTGGTTTCGTAATCGAAGCCACAACCGGGCAACGGAATATCCTGTTGCAGCCGATTCCAGTCGACATAAAATGCTGCCAGATTAAGCGACATGCGGTTGCCTAGCAGACGCGACTTGCTGCCCACCTCGTAGCTCCACAGCTTGTCGGAGTCAAATGAAGTGGGCGCTTCGGTGATGCCCAGGTTGGCGAAATCCGATGCACAAACGCTGGCCGGGACAGCGCGGTTCTGACCGCCCAGCCGGAAGCCTTGGGTTGCACTGGCATACACGGTATTGGTCGGATCGACCTGCCACGACACCGCAAACTTCGGTGTGAATGCATGAAAATCCGAACTCGCCGCTGAACTGGCGGGACCGTTGGCAAAAAAGAAATCGCCTTCGCGCGTGAGCGAATCGGTGGCGCGCAGATAGCGCGCGCCAACGGTAGCGTTCAGGCTAGGCGTGAAGTAGTAAGAGGTTTCGCCGAACAGCGCCGTTTGACGGGTTTTATAGTGGCGTGCGCTGTAATACGAATTATCGTTCGGGAACGGAAAACCCAGAATATCGCCATTCGCAAGATTCTGGCCTGCATTGGCAAAGGCCTGGTTGATGCCGTAGACCGGTTCGTTGTCGACAACATTGGTGCGCAGGCTGGAAAAATATACGCCGCCGTTCCAGGTAAAAGGCGAGTTGCCCTTCGGATCGTAGGCTTTAGAGGTTAATCGCACTTCCTGTGAAAACTGTCGTACCGCATTTTCCAGCAACACGGCCGAGGGCAGTACTGCGACCGTGTCGCCCAGCCCGGGAGGTGCTCCAGGACTGGCGCTGATCAGGCCGCCGATATAGCTGCTATTGACGGTAGTGCCGTCCTGCGTCCGATTGAAGTCGCGCTGGTAGTAGCTTGAGACCGAGACCAGATCGGCGAAACCCATATCGTAGTTGACCGTCAGGCTGGGGATGTACAACGTGTCCTTGCCCGGCTCGCGGACGGTTTTGCTGGTCTGATTTTTAGGCAGGCTGGTGTAGGACGCGTCGATGTCCGCGGATTTTACTTCCTGATAAAACATCGATGGGGTAAGTGAAAAGTTTTTGGTAGGCGTCCATTTTAGTGCCAGACGGGCTACTGAGCTATCTTCCGAATTGATGCCGCGTGCTATCCGTGCACCGCTCGCGTCGACCTGATCGATGTAGCCGCCTTCGTGGCCTTTTTGCAGCCCGATGCGCAGTGCCATTTCGTTGGCAACCACGGGCAGATTGAATACGCCATTGACGGTGTAGTTGGTGCCACCGCCGCGAGTCGACGAAACTTCAGCACTGAGGTTGGTCTCGCGCGCTTTCAGATTTGGCTGATTAGTCAGAAATTTAATTGTGCCACCCATCGAACTGGCGCCGTACAGCGTGCCCTGCGGGCCGCGCAGGACCTCGATATGGTCCAAGTCGAACAGTTTTGGTTCGGCGCTGCCCAGGCTGTACAGATTGCGCGTGGTGAGCGAAACGTCGTCAAGATACACACCGACCGTGCTGGAACCCGCAGATGAACTGACACCGCGAATTTCGATGTTGGAAAGACCCGCACCGGAACCGCTGGCGCCTGAAAACGAAACGTTTGGAATTGCGCGGGTAATGTCGGACATGTCGACAATATGCTGAGCCGCCAGGTCGTCACCGCTGAGCACTGAAATGCTCAATGGAATTTTGCTGGCATCTTCCTTGCGCTTCTGTGCTGTGACCGTAATGGTTTCGATCTGGTCGGTGCGCTTGGAGGCGCCCGCCGCACTGCTGTTGGGCGGTTCCTGAGCGCCTGCAGAAGTTGCAAAAATTGCCGACACGGCGGCGCTCAGACAGGCTAGTTTGCCAGAGGTGCGTTGCATGCTGTTGTGGTCCTTCCCGGGAGTTGGTGAGTCTGACCCGATCGAATACGGCGATTCAGACCGCGCCGTCGGGCTTGTTATAAAAATGGATGGTTTCATTAGCAGCACAAAGTATGCCCGACTCCGGCGCCTTTGTACGCAGGATCCGGCAGATGTCTTATTGCTCGCCCGTACGGAATCAGCGTAATGCGTGTCAACGTGGCACCTGCGAGCGTATTTCGGTAAGTAAATGTTATTTTCAGGTAATTGTCCGCCTGCTTGGGTATGCTTGATTCCTCAGAGAAAAAATTGCTGCGATGCAGACGTAAGCTGCAGGCGGTCAGAGCGGTGTGGTGTTTGCTGAAGGAGAATTGCATGAACGACAATCAAACGGAGACAGCCCGCCGCGACGTAGTTTGCCAACCACGCTGTCGCTCAAGGCTGCAGCGAAGCAGCCGCTGGCATTGGATCGGGCCAGTCGCCTTGCCGATGTTGATGCTGGCAGCGAGTGTTACGCTGACCAGTTGCGGCGGCGGTGGCTCGGGCACCACAACGGCGACGGCACCTCCGGTAACCGCGTTACCACCTCCGGTAGTTATGCCCGCCAGCACCGAGGCATCGCGTTTTCTGGCACAGTCGACCTTTGGTGCCACCGGCGATGACATCGCCCATGTGTCGGCTATCGGCTACAACGCCTGGCTCACCGAACAGTTTGCCCTGCCACCAATTTCGCATCAGGCTGTGATCGATGAAGTCCTGAAAACCCGGAGCGCACAGCCATACGACTTTTACCCATCGTTCTGGAAGCAAGCCGCGAGTGGCCCGGACCAATTGCGTCAGCGGATCAAATTCGCACTTTCCGAAATTTTCGTGATCTCGTTGTCGGATCCCAACGTGGCGTCGTTTCCAAGGGGTGTGGCGTCTTATTACGACATGCTCGGCGCAGGCGCGTTCGGCAACTTCCGTACACTGCTTGAAAACGTCACGCTGCACCCGATGATGGGGTTGTATCTGACCAGTCTGCACAATACCAAGGAAGGCCCGAACCGGACTCCCGATGAAAATTTCGCGCGCGAGGTGATGCAGCTGTTCACGATCGGACTGTATCAACTGAATCAGGACGGCAGTGTAAAGAGCGATGCACAAGGCCCGATTCCGACCTACACTTTGGACGACATCACCAACGCCGCGCGGGTATACACCGGCTTCAGCTGGGCCGGGCCGGACCAGACCGATGCACGTTTCAACGGCACAGGGAAGTCCGATCCGAATCGCGACATAACGCCGATGCAAGTGTATCCGCAGTGGCATTCGACCTCTGCCAAAAGCTTTTTGGGTGTAACGATTCCCGCCGGATCGGTAGATGCCAAAGTCGATCTCAAAATCGCGCTGGATACTTTGTTCAACCATCCGAATACGGCGCCGTTTATCAGCCACCAGTTGATTCAGAGACTGGTGACAAGTAACCCGAGCCCGGCGTATATTGGGCGGGTCGCTGCGGCCTTTGCCAACAACGGTACGGGCGTGCGCGGTGACATGCAGGCAGTGATCCGCGCGGTCTTGCTGGATCCGGAAGCGCGCAGTGCTGCCGCGCTGGCGGACCCGACCTTCGGCAAAGTACGCGAACCGGTCGTACGGCTGGCACAGTGGATGCGCACCTTCCAGGCCACCAGCCAGCTTGGCACTTATTACCTGCGCGATACCTCGGACGCGGAAGCCAGTCTGGGTCAGAGCGCGTTGACGGCACCGACCGTGTTCAATTTTTTTCGCCCCGGTTTTGCACCGCCGGGGTCGGATCTGGCAGCAGCCAATCTGGTCGGTCCCGAGCTGCAGACGCTCGATGAAACCTCAATAATCGGGTATGGCAATTTCATGCAGCGCGTGGTGCAACACGGCATTGGTTCGGGCGGGCCCGCCAATACCGGGCCGGCCGACCTGATTGCCTCAGGTTACGACGCGCTGCTACCGCTGGCGGGTGACGCTAACGGTCTGATCGATCAGATCGATCTGCTACTGAGCGCGCATCAGTTGTCGTCAGACGACAAGCGCAGCATAAGCGATGCGGTCACGACTGTGCCGCTGACCGCGACCGATCCGGCCAAACTGGCGCAAGCCAAATTAACCCGCGTTCAACTGGCGGTATATCTGACGATGCTGGCGCCTTCTTACCTTGTGCAGAAATAGGGGATCATCATGACCACCAATGCTTCCCGTAGAGAATTCCTTCGGCGTGCCAGTCTGCTGTCTGTCGCCGGTGCCACCGCCACGCCGTTTGCGCTGAATCTGATGACGCTGGGCACGGCGGCAGCGCAGACAGCGCCGACCGATTACAAAGCGCTGATTTGTCTTTTCATGCAAGGTGGAAACGACTCTCACCATATGGTGCTAGCGAGCGATCCGTCGATGTACGCCGCCTACACTGCAATTCGCAAAACGTCGAATGTCGCGCAAATCGCGTTGGATCCGACGACGCTTCTGCCGATCACGCTGGCGACGCCGCAGGCGGTGAGCGCCAGTTTTGCACTGCATCCGAACATGGTCGGCGTCCAGCAACTGTTCGCTGCAAAACGCGCAGCGATTGTCGCCAACGTCGGTCCGTTAGTGGCTCCGCTGACCAAGGCACAATGGACCGCCCATTCGGTGCCGGTACCGCGCAGCCTGTTTTCGCATAACGATCAGGTGTCGACATGGCAGGCGTCTGCCCCAGAGGGCACTCGTACTGGCTGGGGTGGGCGGATGGGCGATTTGCTGGCGGCGGGCAATGCAAAGTCAACGTTTACTTGCGTGTCGCTGTCAGGTAGCGCGCTGATTTTGTCCGGCAATTCCGTGGTGCCATTTAACGTCGGACCCACCGGTAGCGTCGCCGTCAACGGTCTGAGCGGCAGTCTGCTGGGTGTGCCCGCCGGCTCCGCTGCGTATCGTTCGATCGTCACCGGCGCGCGTACTCATTTATTCGAAAAACAAATTGCCAGCGTCACCAACCGTTCCCTCGCAGGCCAGGCCGAGCTGCAAGCCGGCATGCTGCCAGTGACCGGTGTCCCGGCCACCACGCAGTACCTCAATCCCAACACCGGGCTGACGCAAGACAACAGCCTGGCAACGGCTTTTCAAACGATCGCGCGGATGATCGGCGGGCATACGGCGCTGGGGGTGCGGCGTCAGGTATTTTTTGTCAACGTCGGATCATTCGATACGCACGACGGGCAAAACACCCGGCTGGCCGACTTCTATGCCCGCATTGGCCACGCCATGACCTATTTTGATCAAATCATGACGGGACTGAATCTGGCAAACAACGTGACGACATTCACCGCCTCGGATTTTGGTCGCACGCTGGCCTCGAACGGTGACGGCACTGACCATGGCTGGGGCTCGCATCACATGGTGTTTGGTGGTGCAGTCAAGGGTGGCGACATATATGGCAAATTTCCCCCTTACGTCATGAACGGCGATCAGGATGTAGGCGGCGGGCGCTTGTTGCCGACGGTGTCGGTGGAGCAGTATGCGGGAACGCTGGGGCGGTGGTTCGGATTGTCGGACGCGGAGATTGGTGGGGTGTTTCCGAATTTTGTGAATTTCGGGAGTGGGGGGTTGATGGGGTTTGTTTGAGGAGTGTTATAACTTTAACGAAACGGCAAATTTTGCGCCACACGGCCCCAAAATCACATATTGCTATTGGTTGGCGGCAACGTTATTTGACTGGCAGCTTTAACAATACCGCTTGCTGTACAAATTTGACTGTCGCCTAGAATTCTGCACAATTTTTTACTGCGAGTAAAGGTTGTAGGAAAAATTTTCCGTATGAACAATGTTTCGATTTTTAATCAAAGGGCGTTTACGATCACGAGGCTATGAACACGCCGTCAGTTGCAATCGTTTATGGTTCGAGCCCGGCGCGCCAAAATGAGCGCTAGGCGACAGAAAGCGGCCCCTTAACTGCTTTTTCCGCTCCACCGGACCTTAAACTGCATAGCCATGATCCATGGTGCCGAAAGCAACGGCGACATACTCGCATCAAGACGCTTGCCGCAGTTGGCATGTCCGGCGCCTTCCTCGATGGCGCCCAGTCTGCGCCGCACCGTGTCTTCCAAGACAATACGGTTCATGCCCAGCAAGTCAGGCAGCACGCCATCGGCGCGTAGCGTCGTGATGTGCACAGAGCGCCAGCGATCGGAAAGGGTCGATAGAAAGCAGGGGCCAAGAGTGTCGGCTGTCGCCGAAAGTCCGCTCCCCCCGTAGCACAGCGGGTAGTCTTCTATCCATCGTTAGTACAGGTCGGTGGGCTTGAGAAACTCGATGAAGAACGCCATTTGTCCGTATAGCGTAGCAGACGAGGCGCTATCCCATTTGAGCTGAATTCGACCGTGTATGGTCTCGACCCCGATCGCTTGCGCCACCTTTTTTACTGACATGTCGCGCTTGCGTTTTCGTCTCAACTATTTGGTGACCCCGCCTTGTTGACTTTTGTCCTGTGAAATCAGCAGCTCACAAAAAATCGACGGAGCAAGCCCCTTTTAAGCTACGCCACGTTGCTTCGCACTGACGATAGGGTTACATAATCTAAGAGTAATGCCAATTTAATGCAATTAACGAACATCAAAAAATTATGCTTCAGGAGATGTCAGCAAGCCTGCATCCGTTTTCAATAAGTAGTGTTGAATCTCCGTATTAGCTTATCCGCTAAGCAAATTTTAGGTCCAATCTTCTTGTTCGTTAATTGCATACCTTGCCAAAGAACTAAATTGATAGTGCTCGTCGTAAATAGGGCGGCACTATCACAATAGGCGAGTGATCATCATGCAACGATATATGTGGGTTAAGCAAAATGCTCTGTTTGAATATCGAAAGATGCCATGCAACCCTCAATCGGGCTTGATCTTGTCAATGGGCAGTCCCAGCCCGCCCTTGATGCCTTCTGCAACGCTGTCGTTGCCTGCGGTCGGGAGCCACTGTTTAGGCCGGTAGTCATCATCGCTGCGACTCCGGACACGACCTATAAACCGAGCCATCGTCCTCGTCCCCTATGACGAGCTTCAACCGCCGCGGCGCGTCGTTATGGACCGTTTTGCCGCCATCGGCACATTCGGCTTGTCGGCGCGAACAATACATGGGGGTATTCAATAATCTGCTCATCGCGCACGAACTCGGTCATTGGTTGTAAGAGATGGCGCAACGACCTTTGAACCGCTGGCAGGTCGATTATCAGGTGAACCAAATCATGGTCGCGTTTTAGCGCGACTATCCCGCCGCCCGACCCGCCGCAACAACGGAAAGGCGCTTAGCCAATTTCGTCGCGCAATCGCCAAGCACGTCAAGCCCGATTACAGGCAATCCAGGCGTCAGTATCGGAGAACATTGCAACACCCATCTTGCTGAAATCGAGAGTAATCCGATGACGTATGCCGGATTTCAAAAAATGATGGTGCGTCAAGCGATCGAGGAACAACCGGCTCCCAGCTGCTGCCAACTGGTTGCGAATGCATGGCCTAAATACTCCGCCGAACAAACAGAAATCTTGGCACTAAGTCTTGCTCGCTTCACGCAAAACATGCGTGACATGCAGGAGCGCGTCGACGGAGCGCAAGACAAAACATGCTGATCGGCTATGCGCGCGTTTCAACGCAAGATCAATATCTTGATTTCCAACGGGAAGCCTTGACTCAAGCTGGATGCCAGAAGATCTTTCCGGACAGAGTAATGCAAAGTTATGTATGTTCGCGCACAGATGGATGGCTAAACGCTATGCATACTCGGTTTATTCCCAACCTCTCCACGGCTACCAGTTTGAAGACTACCCACGAACGCACGCCACAGTATGCCGCGGCCCTGCTAGCACGGCTGTTCAAAGGTCTTCACACGACGGTATCGATCAGACTCTGGAACGGCGCCGTTTTGACGGTAGGT
>JAYVEF010000046.1:0-6126 GCA_043748965.1 Burkholderiales bacterium | reverse complement strand
CAACGCGGTAACAAGTCGTATTCGATCGACAGTGCTGCGGATCGTGAAGCGTTATACCAGCACTTCACTTTTGACGAGCATTGTCTCTTTGCATTTTTAACTTTTATAAGATTTCTCATGAAAAACTCTAAAAAGATTGTCGCTGCCTTCGCGCTATTGAGCTGCGCAGGCACCGCCACGGTCATGGCACAGACGCTGCCCGACTACAACCCATCGTGGTACATCGCTCCGAGCTTGAACCTGATGCACCCGGACGAACGTTTTGGCGTCAACGACGACGGCCGCGGCGGGGCACTGCGCTTCGGCAAGCCGGTCTCGCCGGATTGGGACATGCAGTTCGGCACCAGCTATAACAGCACGCATGGCAACGGTAACCGCTATCAGCAACAATTGCTGGGCGTGGACGCGTTGTACATGTTCTCCCGCAAGGCGTTTCGGCCATTCGTGCTGATCGGCGCCGGCGCCGAGCGCGACAAGGTCAACCTTGGTATCGACGGTTCCGAAACCATCAAGACGTCGCCGTACATCAACGCCGGTCTGGGCTTCCAGTACGGTTTCACCGACCAGTGGGCATTGCAGGCTGACGCCCGCGTGGTGCATGGCTTCCTGCGCAACGACACCTTCGGTTTTGAGCGTAGCAACAACAAATACCTGAACGTCGGTTTGGTGTACGCGTTCGACAAATCTGCCGAGCCGGTCCGTGCGATCACTCCGATGCCAATGCCGATGGCAGAGCCAGCGCCGGCACCGATGCCAGCGCCAGCACCAGCGCCACGTTTTGAAAAAGTCACGATGTCGGCAACCGAGCTGTTTGAATTCGACAAGTCCAACCTGCGGATGCCGCAGACCAAGCTCGATGAAATCGCTACCGCACTAAAAGCAGATGATCAAAACAACAACGTCATCATCAGCGGCTACACGGACCGGATCGGTTCGGCCAGCTACAACATGAAGTTGTCCCAGCGTCGCGCCGACGCCGTCAAAGACTATTTGGTTCAGCAGGGCGTGCCAGCAGCGCGCTTGTCGGCCGTCGCTAAGGGCGAGTCGAATCCGGTGGTAGTCTGTACCGACAAAAAGCGTCCAGCATTGATCAAGTGTCTTGAGCCGAACCGTCGCGTCGAAGTCGAGCAAGTGACCATCGAGCGTCGTGTCAACTAATCACGGTTCCCCGGGATGATCGAAGGAGCGGAAATTTTCCGCTCCTTTTTTTTGGTCTGCGCGTTCGTAGGCGATGCGCAATGCAGCGCACAGCCGGCGGTGTGGTCATTGACCACGCCGACGCCTTGCAGGTAGGCGTACACGATGGTGGAGCCGACGAAGCGGAAACCACGTTGTCGCAGGTCGGCTGAAATTCGGTCCGACAGCGCTGTCTTTGCAGGTAGTTCGGTCGCATCTTGCCACTGGTTCACTGTTGGTGTGCCACCGACGAAGTCCCATAAATAGGCATCCAGTCCGCCGCGTGTTGCGCACAACTGCAGATACGCCTGGGCGTTGCCGATGGCGGCGGCAATTTTGAGGCGGTTGCGCACAATGCCGGGATTGGCCAGCAAAGTAGCCACTTTCCGGTCGTCGTACAGCGCAATTCTGGCAGCGTCCCAGTCGTCGAAGGCCTGCCGATAATTTTCACGTTTGTTGAGGATGGTTTCCCAGCTCAGCCCCGCCTGCGCGCATTCCAGATTCAGCATCTCGAACAGTCTGCGTTCGTCGTGGCAGGGCACGCCCCATTCGGTATCGTGATACTGCAGGTAAAGAGGATTGGCCGGATTGGCCCAGCTGCAGCGTGGTAGGTCCATTGACAGTCCTGAAAGTGGATGCGGCTGTTTCGGTCGGCCGGATGCCGGTGCTGCAATTTGCCGACGGCAATCGGCTGTTGATGGGAGAGAATTGCTCGATTCTAACCGCCGCAGGAAAGCAAACATGTTTTGTCACTTCACAAGCTTGCTCGGATGAACTAAGGTGGTTCTCTTGACCCGCTGCAGTCAGAACCCATGACCCTTCGTGTACGACTTTTTTCCTTGTACTGGCAGCCTTGACGCCGTTGCTGGCGATACAGGCATATAACCAGGTAACGTTCCGTCAGGAACGGCGGCTCGAAGCCGAACGCCTTGCGCAGCTCGAAGCAAAGCTGGTGGCCGGTGAGCTTGAACAGATAGCCGCAGGCATGCACAAGTTTTTGCTGGCGACGGCCAACAGCGCACAGAGTCGCCCCGGCGCGCCTGACTGCAATGCCTATCTGGCGACGCTGACGGAACAGTTTCCCGGGTCGCTGGCGATTGGCGCTTCCGACCCCGACGGCACGGTGTATTGCTACGCCAGGCCGTTCGAACCGGGTACGCTCAATAATGGTAACCGTAGCCATTTCAGGCAGGCGCTGCAGAGCGGCAAGTTTGCAGTCGGCGAGTACATGGTCGGACGCCAAACCGGCCAGCGAGCGTTGGCGTTTGCGTACCCCTTACCACGCGACGCCGGCGGTCGGCGGCAAGGGGTAGTGTTCGCCTCGCTGAGCCTCGACTGGCTAACCGACTATCTGGCGCACAAACGTCTGCCACAGGGCTATTCGCTCACGGTAGTCGACCGCGCCGGAACTATCCTGGTGCGACTGCCGCAACGCGTGCAGGCTGGTAGCAAAGTGCCGGATGGCTGGCAACAGATTTTTCAGCAGCAGTTACCGCAGCTGAAGCTGCTTGACGATCCTGTCACCAGCGCGCGCAGCATCTTTGCATTTGAACCTAATCCGTCGGTGGCCGAAGGAATCGGCGTTGCCATCGGCGTCGAAGAAAATCAGGCAATGGCAGAGGCCGACCAGGCGTTGCGCCGGGCTTTCGTGATTGCCGGGATTGGCGCGCTGGCAGCGTTGATTCTGGCGTGGATGATTGCGCGCGAGGCCATTGAACGGCCGATGCAATCGCTGCTAGACGCCGCCAAGCGGTGGCGCAGTGGCGACTATACCGCGCGCAGCAGACTGCACCGCTCGCCGGTCGAAATGGCACGGCTGGCCGGCGCCTTTGATGCGATGGCCGAATCGCTGCAGCTGCGCGAAGCCGACCGTGCCCGCAACGAGCTTGAACTGCGCCGCTCGCGGGACGCCGCGTTGCAGGCGAACTTGTCGAAGACCCAGTTTCTGGCGTCGGCCAGCCATGATTTGCGCCAGCCGCTACACGCGCTGTCGCTCGCGGTGGCGGTGATGCAGGCGCGCCATGTCAACGATGCCGATACCGCGCACATCGACCGGATCGGGCGATCGGTGCGCAGTCTGTCGAACCTCTTGAACGCGCTGCTGGACGTGTCGCAGCTCGATGCCGGACTGGTTCAGCCGAGCATTACCAATTTTGGCGTCGCCACCTTGTTCGATGAAATCGCCGAACAATTTACCGAAGTTGCAGCGCAAAAAAACCTGACGCTGCATATCGAACCCTCCGATCTGGCACTGCGCAGCGACCGTCAGTTGCTGGGCAGGATGATCAAGAACCTGGTGTCGAACGCCATCAAATACACGCCCGCAGGCGGTCAGGTGCGCATCCATGCGTACGACGACGCTGAACGGGTGGTACTGGTGATTGCGGACAGCGGCATTGGCATCGCGCCGGCGCAGCAAGAAGAAGTTTTCACCGATTTCATGCAGCTGAACAATCCCGAACGTGATCGCAATAAAGGCCTCGGGCTGGGACTGGCGATCGTACGGCGCATGAGTCTGCTATTGAATCATCCCGTTGCTCTGCATTCGGCACGTGGCGAAGGCACCACTTTTTCGGTGAGTGTGACGCGCTCGACCGATCATTACGACGACTCGCGCAGCACACCGATTCGCTACCACTATGAGGGGCAGATTTTGTTGGTCGAGGACGACCCGCTAGTGGCGGAGGCCACTGCAGAATTGCTGACGGTCTGGGGTGCCCGCGTCACCACGGTTGCCTCCGGAGAGCAGGCGGTCGCGCTGATACAGGACGCGTCGTCGCATTTCGACGCCGTGATTGCCGACTATCGTTTGCCGCAAATGACCGGAGCCCAAGTTGTCAAAGCCGCCATGGCGCGCTGGCCGGCGATCCGTGCTGTGGTCGTAACGGGCAATTCGGTCGAAGGGATCGTGCGCGAAATCCAGTTGCTCGGCGCGGCCCTGCTGCAAAAGCCGATTCGCACCGCGGCGCTGGTTGAGTTGTTGCGGCGGCGCTGACGAATTGAGCATGCCAGTGCCAATAAAAACAACCGGCACCACGATGGTGCCGGTTGCAATCAACTCACGCTGCTATAACGACAATTAGATTTTGCCAGCCTCGTGATTGCGCTTGGCGACCTCACCACGGCGCTCGCGCTGCTCATCGCGGCGAGCGCTGGCATCGTGATTGCGGTCGCGTCGATCATGATGGATATCGGCCCGATCATGATTGATGTCACGTCTGGCCAGCTTGATGTCGTTGTTCTCGTGACGGCGGGCTTTTTCAAGTTTTTGGGCATCGGTCAGGTCGCCTTTCGCGATATCGGCATTTTCACGACGCTGGTCGCGTTGGGCCTCGCGCCGTTCGTCCTTGATGACGTTCTTGTCGTGGGTGATGTCACGCTTGTCGTTGTTGATACCGAGGTTGTCGCGGCGGATATCACGCGTTTCAGATTTGATTTCACGAGTATCGCGGCGAATTACGGCGTTGTCCTGTTTGACCTGATCGACCGGACTGGCTTGTGCAAACGCACTGGCACCGACGATTGAAAGTAGACTGATCAGCAAGATTGAGCGGGCTTTCATGATTGATTTTCTCCTTGAATTTGATGTGGCGGTTGGATATAGCCGCCTGCTCATAAAACGCCCGCCGGACCGCATGGATGACCTGATAGTCTGTAAGAAATGTAACCATTTGCACGGTCACCAAGCGCGCTGCTGGATCAATGTTCGGGGAGTACGTGGACGACGATGCCGGAGCGGGTACTGCCCCCGCGGTAGACCCGCTGGGTCGCGGTCCGAAAATCGACTGGCTGGGCATGCGCGATATCGACGAAGCTTTGCGGGTTCAAATCAATGAGTGGAAACCATGAACTTTGCAGCTGGACCATGATCCGATGGCCGCGGCGGAAAGTGTGATTGACGTCGGGCATGGCAAAGTTCAGCGCTTCGACCTGTCCCGGTACGAAGGCTGTCGGGGTCTCGAACCCATTCCGGAATTTTCCGCGCAACGGTTGTCCGCGTACCAGTTGCTGATAGCCGGCCATGGCGACTTTCGGCAGCGGTACGTCCTTCAGGTCGTCGTCGGTTTTGGGACCGGCCGGATAGTCTGACGGATACACGTCGATCAGCTTGACCACGAAATCAGAATCGGTGCCTGAGGTCGATACGAACAACTGCGGCTGCACCGGTCCGACCAGCGTCATGTCTTGTTCGAGCACGGCGCTGCGATATACCAGTACGTCCGGACGGGTCGCCGCAAAGCGCTGGTCGGCGGCCATGAATTCCTGCGGTACCGCCGTCGATGCGTAAGCCAGATAGGGCACAGGTTTGCGTGGGTCGCTGACGTACTCGTCGAATGTGTCAGCGGGGGCATCGGGCGGTGTCAGTGACAGCGTTCCGCCAGCGCCAAAGTAAAGAGTGCGTACCCGTGCCTGCTGCGGTGGCCAGTCGGGGTAACGGCGCCAGACGTTCGTCCCGGTTTCGAACATGATGGCTTCGGCACGCGGGCTCTTGCCGAGCCCTTTCAGGTGATATTCAAAAAAGGGTAGTTCGATTTCCTTGCGAAAGTAAGCTCCGGTCGGTGCGCCGAACTGCACATTGCCGAGCGTCGCACCGTCGTAACGGCCCCAGCCGCCATGAGCCCACGGCCCAACCACCAGACTGTTCGATAGTCCTGGGTTGTTGCGTCGGACCGCGCGATAGATCGAAAATGGTCCCTGCAAGTCTTCGGCATCGAACCAGCCACCCACCGTCAGCATCGCGGCGTGGATGTTTTTCAGGTGAGGCACGATGTTGCGACTTTTCCAGAAGCTGTCGTAGGTGTTGTGCGTGATCGACGGGTCCCACAACACGCGCTGGGTTGGGGTTAGTTGTGCAGAAATATGTTCGAGGGTTTGCAGCGGCAAGAAAAACTCGTACGCGTCGCTGGTGCCATAGTCGAATTCTGTCCAGGTTTTTGGCAGCGAAGTGGG
>JAYVEF010000045.1:0-6133 GCA_043748965.1 Burkholderiales bacterium | reverse complement strand
TCCCGGACCAACTCCCGTTACACTGAAATTCCATTGCTTAGGTGGAAGCAATACGCTCGCCCGTGTTACCCTAAAAGTACCGTTTTTGAACCACGCCCCGAATTTGGCAAGCCTGGCTTTGGCCTCGGTACTCGACAAACCATTTACGTCGGTCGCAGGTTCAGCTGCCGTTCCCGATGGCAGCTCAAGCCACCATGGCCGGGGCTTCGAGTCTATCGGTATATTCTTGTCCTCCGTCATTTCATCGTGGGGAAGTGGCGCCGAAGATCATTCGTCGGGCGACGTGACATCCGAAGTTCTGGTGACATTTAAAATTTCCTGTTCATCTGCCAATCAATATAACAATCCGCAATGTCCGAAAAGACCAGCGGCAATCGATCCCGTTCCACTTGAGTCAATTGATGATTCGAGGATATAACTTCGTCGCAATCATTGACAGCAAAACCAGCGCGAATAGCTGCACTGCAAAATCGAACCCAATCCAAATGTGCTTTACGCGCCCGTGACCATCATTGTACGCAGTGCATCCACTTGATACGTCCGCGGATTGTAGAGCGCGACTGAATGCAGCCACGGCGGCATCATTTCAAGCGGATAGACGGCATTGCTGACAAAGAACAATGGGATCGTCAGCACTTACCCCATGCCCATGAATCGCTCGCGGGTTTTCACAATGCACGCCACGATCAAGGAGAAGGTTGAAAAAACGGACGACGCGAGCAGGTAGACGACGAACCCGCGTACGCCGGAAGCAAGCCCTCTTCCCGCACTAGCGCAATGCGCGGCGTAGGACTAACCATGTATTTGTGCAGTACGCCAAGATCACGGTCCCAGATCAGCGAGACGCCATAAAATATCGCGACGAACAGCACGCTTTGCGCAAGAATTCCCGGCGCGACGAATTCGATATAACCGATCGGTCCGGTCGGAATCGCGCGTGCGGGCGCCAGAACCTGTCCAAAAATCAGCAGCCACAGTACCCGCTGCACCATGCGGGTAATCAGTTCAACTGAATCATGCCGCAATTTGCGAATGTCGGCTTCGGTCACGGCAAGCATCTGTCCGAAAAAATCGCTCAAGCTTTTCATGAAACGCTCCATGCTATTCGAGCCGCTGCACTGTTCGCCGGACCTGAACAACTTTCTACTCTTCTCTTTCCACTATCGATGCCCCGGCAAACCGCGTGAATACATCATCCAGGCTGGCATCGGCACCCAGTCCTGCCTTCAGCGAAGCGGGAGATCCTTGCGTTGCAAGATTGCCTTGGTGCATGAAAGCCAGGGCGTAGCACAATTGCTCG
Source organism: Burkholderiales bacterium (assembly GCA_043748965.1). Taxonomy (GTDB): domain Bacteria; phylum Pseudomonadota; class Gammaproteobacteria; order Burkholderiales; family Burkholderiaceae_D; genus Actimicrobium. The sequence goes on along the minus strand of JAYVEF010000045.1, from coordinate 4,833 downwards.
GCTTCATCCATGTCATGTGTCGTCATCAGTATCGTGGTGCCGAACTCTTTTCTCAAAACCCAAATGCGCTCCCAGACGGCACGCTTGGCGGTCGGATCCAGACCTATCGTCGGCTCATCCAGAAACAGGACAGGCGGTCGGTGCAACATCGCCTGCGCGATTTCAAGCTGTCGAATCATGCCACCGGAATAATGGCCGACCATTCAATTGGCCGCGTCACCCGGCTCCATGAACTCGAATGCCTGTTTGATGCGCCGTGCTCTTTCCGCGCGCGGAATACGATATAGCGTGGCGGAAATGAGCAAATTCTCGTAGCCGGTCAATTCACCGTCGGCAGATAGCATTTGCGACACGTAACCGATGTGTCGCCTGGCGTCGGCCGCATGCTGGACGATATCGACACCGGCAACTGTAGCCGTTTCGCTGCTGGGCGCAAGCAAGGTAATCAGCATCTTGATGAGCGTGGTTTTGCCGGCGCCATTCGTGCCGAGCAAACCGAAAACACCTCCAGCCGGAATAGAAAAACTGACTGCGTTGACGGCCAGCAGCGAACCGAACGAGCGGGACAATGAAAACAACTCAACAGCATTACTTGCCTGCGCAAGCATCGCGTCCGCCATGGGCTTTTCCCTTTTCAATGTCGTTGTGCCGGTGCCGAACGATTGCGGCATAGTTTCCACTTCACCCACAGGAATCTTCGACGCCATGCTCGCGTTATCTTAATCTCCCTCTATTGGCAGGTTGGACTATAAAAATTCGACCCCTGTCTTTTGTGACCCGATTGCGAGCGACATCCACGAACTGTTATGCGCAGAATGGAGCTATCGAGTTTCCGTAGAGTTACCCTGGATATCCAGGATATTTCAAAGGTAATGAGAGTGGCTCGACTCTTAGATACGGCTGAATCATAAACATCCACCCTTCAAGAGAGAAAAGCAGCCATTAGGTACCCTCTTAAGCGACACGTTCATATGCTCTAAAACCACCTCTTTTCTTTGAAGCGATTACTTGCCTTGCTTCACCTCTGCGAAATCGGCATCAACGACATCATCCTGCTTGGCATCGGATTTCGAAGAGCCAGATTGCTGGGCGCCCTGTGCGCTGGCGGCCGCTGCCTGCTGCGCATGCAGGTCGGCATTCATATGCTCGCCCAGTTTCTGCGCAGCGCTGGACAATGCGGCAAGTTTCGCATTGATCTCGGCTTTGTCGGCGCCTTTCATCGACACCTCCAGTTCCGCGATCGCGGCGTCGATTTTTTCTTTCTCGCTGGCGTCCAACTTGCCGTCATATTCGATCAAGGACTTTTGGGTCGAATGAATCAGGGCGTCCGCCTGATTGCGCGACTCGGCCAATTCCTTCAGCTTCCTGTCGTCTTCCGCGTTCAACTCCGCATCCTTGACCATCTTCTGGATCTCTGCCTCAGTCAGACCGGAATTGGCCTTAATCGTGATTTTGTTCTCTTTGCCGGTCGCCTTGTCTTTTGCGCCTACATGCAAAATCCCGTTGGCGTCGATGTCGAAAGTCACTTCGATCTGCGGCGTGCCACGTGACGACGGCGGAATGCCTTCCAGATTGAACTCGCCCAAGGCCTTGTTGCCGGCGACGATTTCGCGCTCGCCCTGAAACACCTTGATTGTCACCGCAGCCTGGTTATCGTCGGCAGTCGAAAAGACTTGGCTGAACTTGGTCGGAATCGTCGTGTTTTTTTGAATCATCTTGGCCATCACGCCGCCCATCGTTTCAATCCCGAGCGACAATGGCGTTACATCCAGCAACAACAAGTCCTTCTGATCACCCGACAGCACCGATCCCTGGATCGCCGCGCCTACTGCCACCGCTTCGTCCGGGTTGACGTCCTTGCGCGCTTCCTTGCCGAAAAATTCCTTCACTTTTTCTTGCACCTTAGGCATGCGCGTCATGCCGCCGACCAGGATGATGTCGTCGATGTCGCTCACCTTGACGCCGGCATCCTTGATTGCGATTCGACACGGCTCGATGGTGGCGTTGATCAACTCTTCGACCAGCGATTCCAGCTTGGCGCGGGTGATCTTCAGGGTCAGGTGAACCGGCGCGCCGTTGGCCATCGCGATGTATGGCTCGTTGATCTCGGTTTGCTGGGTCGATGACAATTCAATTTTAGCGCGCTCGGCCGAGGCCTTGATGCGCTGCAGCGCGATCGGATCCTTTTTTAGATCCAGTCCATTGATCTTCTTGAATTCGTCGATGATGTAATCGATGATGCGCTGGTCGAAATCCTCGCCGCCGAGGAAAGTGTCGCCGTTGGTCGACAGCACTTCAAATTGCTTCTCGCCTTCGATGTCGGCGATTTCGATGATCGACACGTCGAAGGTGCCACCGCCCAGATCGTATACAGCGATCTTGCGATCGCCCTTCTCATTTTTGTCCATGCCGAAAGCCAGCGCCGCCGCAGTCGGTTCGTTGATAATGCGCTTGACGTCCAGACCGGCGATCCGGCCAGCGTCCTTGGTGGCCTGACGTTGTGCATCGTTGAAGTAGGCGGGTACCGTAATCACTGCCTCCGTCACTTCTTCGCCAAGATAGTCTTCTGCCGTCTTTTTCATTTTGCGCAGCACTTCGGCAGAGATTTGCGGTGGCGCCAGCTTCTTGTCGCGCACCGAGATCCAGGCGTCGCCATTGTCGGCCTTCATGATCTGGAAAGGCATCAGCCCCATGTCTTTCTGCACTTCCTTTTCATCGAACTTGCGGCCTATCAGGCGCTTGACTGCATACAAGGTGTTATTTGGATTGGTGACCGCCTGGCGCTTGGCCGGAGCGCCAACCAAGATTTCGCCATCCTCCTGATATGCGATGATCGACGGCGTGGTGCGCGCGCCTTCCGCGTTCTCAATGACTTTGGGTTTGCCGCCTTCAATAATTGCCACACAAGAATTGGTGGTGCCCAGATCAATGCCGACAATTTTACCCATGATATTTTTCCTTTGGTGGATGGAATTCAAATGCTCTCGTGTGTGGAAGGCAGAGCCATTTTTTTCGTTGCGATTGCTGACGCTGTAAGCCGACTTATCTCGCTTGCGCCGCAGTCACGATTGCCGGGCGCAACAGACGGTCGGGGATCATGTAACCTTTTTGCAGCACCGTCACGACCGTATTTGCGTCCTGATCGGTGGCCGGCACCAGCGTCACCGCCTGATGTTTCATCGGATCGAGCCGGTCGCCACGCGCCGGCAGGATTTCCAACAAGCGATGTTTGTCGAACGCGGACCTCAATTGCCTCAAGGTCATCTCGAAGCCCTCTTTCAGCGATTCGATCGATGGCGTATCCAGCATCAGCGCCATTTCCAGACTGTCCTTGACCGGAACCAGCGCTTCGGCAAAACTTTCGATTGCAAATTTATGCGCTTTGGCCAAATCTTCCTGCGCTCTGCGACGTATGTTTTCGCCATCGGCCTTGGCGCGCATGAAGGCGTCGTAGATTTCAGCGAGACGCGCCTCGGTACTGGCGAGCAGTTGTTCCAGATCGGTCCCCGCGGGCGTCACCCGTTGTGCGGGGACCGGATCTACCTGACGATCAGTGTCGGTTTGACTTTCCTGGTATTGCATCTCTGCGTCTCCCGCCATCAATGGTTTGACATAGACGAATTGCTTAAGCCGCAATAGCCGTGTCGGCTAGTATCGAGCGGGCTTGCGCCACTTCTTCGACATTGCCATGCACCATCAGCACGTACTTGTCGACCTTCAGGGCGGTCTCGTATTTGATTATCTGGTCATCCGGTACGCCGACCTGAATCAGTGCTGCGCCCAAAGCGGACACGCCCCCGACGACCACGGCACCTTCAAGTGCGCTGACCAACATCGCTACCACGGGACCGGCCATTGCCATGAGGCCCAATCCAGGCAGGAAGAATACTGCGGGCGCAAGCAACATACCCCAGATGCCGCCCCAGAAGGCACCGCGGCCACCCCAGGTCTTGATCCGGTCGCCGGCCGTGTAAAACCCAACAGAATGCTCTTCGCTGTGATAACCCTTGCCAATCAGCGACAACTTATTCGCATCGAAACCGGACTTGCTCAAGGAACGAATGGCTTCCTCAGCTTCGGCATGCGTATTGAAAACATAAACCGGCGAATTATGATTTTCCATGTTATTTCCTTCAAGATTGCTGGGTGATTTAGCACTGTTTGGACGACGAGCAGGACCGAGGCAGTAGGCCCTGCGTCGAAGTGAATTTAGTACGTTTAGTAGGCGATGGTCATGTTGTCCACCACGGTACGCACGCCCGGTGAGGCCCAGGCAGAATGTCTGGCCGAGTCCCGTTCAGACAAGCTGTGAACTTTTCCGGTCAAGGTCACGTCCGCGCCGCGCACTTCAACCGAAATATTTTGCGCATCGGCCTGGGCGCCACGTTTCAATGCGGCTTCTATGTCGGATTTGACTGCGCTGATGGAAACGCTGGGCTTGATGACAATCTGATCGCTGACACCTTTGACGCCCATCAGATAACGTACCGCGCTGTTCGCCGCCACCCGCTGATATTGCCAATCCACTTCACCGGTCAGAGTGATCCAGCCGCTTTCAACCATGACCTTGACTGTATCCTTTGGCCAAACCGTCATCCACTCCAGCACGTTTTCTGCCGCGCGTGCAATGTCGGCATCATTTCGTTGGCTGGTTCCAGGCAAAGTGACATCCATTTCAACGGCCAGAGCCTTTACACCTGAAACCCGCTGCGCCGCACGCTCTGCGCTCACTTTTTCTGCAAAGCTGCCCACGTGGCCAGCCAGCGTCACCACACCATCCTTGACCTCGACACCAATATCGGTCGCATGTACCGAGGGTTCCCATTTGAGTTC
>JAYVEF010000044.1:0-6143 GCA_043748965.1 Burkholderiales bacterium | reverse complement strand
CGCTTGCGCTCCAGACCGCCGGCATAACCATTCAAAGTGCCGGTACTGCCAATTACGCGGTGGCACGGCACGATAATAGAAATCGGATTGCGCCCGATGGCCGTGGCCACGGCACGTATGGCCAGGGGCGTGCCGACGCGCTGGGCGTGTGTCGCATAGGTGGTGGTGGTGCTGTAGTCGATCCTGCGAAGCGCTTGCCAGACGCGCGACTGAAACGCCGTACCGGCGATATCAAGCGGCAGATCAAATGCGCTGCGATGCCCGGCAAAATAAGCGTTCAGTTGCGCCACTGCCTCGGTCAAATGGACTTGTTGCGGCAGGCGGTGCCAGCCATCAGTTCCGTTAAAATATTTGTGCTCTTCAAAATACAGCCCGCACACACCAAGTTCGGTAGCCGCAATGGTGAGTAGCCCGACCGGACTGGGATGCATGGTTGTAAAAATCGATCGCGGCAACGGAGCCGGTCCGCGCTTGAGACGCGTGGATGACAATATCTGCATTGCGCTTCTCCATTAAAAAATTTGTGCCGATGCAGATTACTGCATGAAATTACTGGGTGCTGCGCGTTGGTGAATTCGAGTCATTCAAGGCAGGGGATTCAGAGAGTGCCATAACAACATGGCGGCATAGCCGCGCCACGGCGCCCAGTGTATCGAGCGGGTCAGCAGCTGTTTTTCAGTCAGGCGTGGCACGGCTTTCGCACCGTCGGTAGCCGCCTTTTGCAAACCCAGGTCACCGGCCGGAAACGCATTCGGAAAACGTAACGCGCGCAAGGCAATATATTGTGCGGTCCATTCACCGATCCCGCGCACTGTGCACAGCGCGGTAACAGTCTGCTCCAGCGTGCGCCCGGGCGACATCATCAGGTGGCCTTCGGCTGCAAAGCGTGCAAGTGCGTGGAGCGTTTCAGCACGGCTGCGCGGCAAGCCGATGCGTGCAATGGATTCGATCGATGCGGCCGCCAGAACCTGTGCCTGCGGCGCATGATGGGTGACCTGCGCAAAAGGCGTACGTGTGGGTGCGCCAAACTGCGCCACCAATCGGCCCGACAGGGTGGTGGCGCCAGCCACGCTCACCTGCTGCCCGAGCACGGCGCGCAGCGCCAGTTCGAAGACATCGAAGGCTCCTGGCACCCGCAATCCCGGCGCCGCGAAAAGGTGCGGCGCCAGCAGCGGATCCTGTTGCAAATGGTCGGCAATCAGCGTGGGGTTCGCGTCCAGATCGAACTGGTTCCTCACCCGCGCCACAAGTGCCATCAGTACGCCCGACAGAACCGGTGCGACCTCCAGCAACAACTGGCTCTTGCGCGGCAAATGCGATAGGCGCAACCAGCCGCAAGGACTGTCAAGGCCCGGCCATTGCACGCTACGCAAATAACAATTGTGTTCGACTGCTTCGATTCCCGGTACCGCGCGCGCCGCCAGATAGCGCAGCATCGCGTCCCATGCCAGCGGCGGCCGATAGGCCAGCCGCAAGGTCAAGGCATCGCCACCAGCAGCATCGGTCTGCGCCAGCGCACGCCGGATTATCGTCGGCGCCATCCCGTAGCGTGTTGCAAACAAGGCGTTGAAACGCCGCACACTGCCAAAGCCGGCCGCGTAAGCGACGTCGGTCATCGGCAGGCTGGTTTCATGCAGCAGTTTTTTGGCAAACAGCAAACGTTGCGTTTGTGCCAGCTCGATCGGTGTCACGCCGAAGTGCTCGGATAACACACGCCGTAACTGCCGCGACGACAGGCCCACTGTCGTCGCGAGTTGCTCGATACCGCCACCGTCGCCGGTATCGTTCAACGCGCCGGCAGCAATCCGCTGCCAGACGCCATAAGCCAGGTTTTGCTGAATCGCATACGGAGCCAGTTCAGGACGACAGCGCAAACAAGGTCGAAACCCGGCGGCCTCGGCCGCTGCGGCGCTATTGAAAAATTCGCAGGATGAAGCGCGTGGCGTACGCACCGCACAGACCGGGCGGCAGTAAATCCCGGTGGTTTTGACGCCGGTAAAAAACACGCCATCGAAGCGGGTGTCACGAGATTCCAGCGCGCGATAGTAGCTGGCATGCGACAGCAGATCGAGCGGATCAAGACGGTTCGGGACAAGGGGAAAGGGCGATTCCATAGCCCAGTTATACGCGGCAGCGCTGATGCATGTCTAGCCGTTTTCGGCCACGTCAGTGGGGTCCGCCCGTGTGATGCCGATCGATTATTTTAACCACAACCGCACCGAATCCCAGGCGCGGCCGAAAATCCCGGCCTGCGTTACCGATTGCAGTGCCAGTACAGGAAACTCTGCAATCGATTTCCCATCGATTTGCAGCTTCATGGTGCCGACGTTAGCATGCAGCGCGATCGGTGCCACCAGCGGATCGCGGCGCTCAAGTGTCGGCTTCATTTTTGCCGCCACGCCTTTCGGTACCGTCACAAAAATATCCTGCGTGAAGCCGATCGGTACAGTCTTCTGGCTGCCCTTCCAGACCAACGGCGTTTCGACTGGCTGGTCTTTCGAATACAGCTTGATGGTGTCAAAATTCTGGTAGCCCCAGTTCAACAGCTTCTGACTTTCCTGGGTGCGGGCCTGATCCGAATTTGCGCCGAGCACCACCGAAATCAGGCGGCGATTACCACTGCCGTTGGGCCGTTTGGCAGCCGCAATAATGCAGAAGCCGGCGCCTTCGGTGTGACCGGTTTTCATGCCATCGACGGTCGGATCGAGCCACAGCAGGCGGTTGCGGTTCGGCTGCGTGATCTTGTTATAGGTGAAGCTGCGGATCGAATCAATTTTGTAAAACTCGGGATAGTCGGCGATCACGTGAGCAGCCAGCGTGGCAAGATCGCGCGCGGTGGAGTAGTTTTCTTTGCTGGGCAGCCCGTGCGGGTTGCCGAACTGAGACGACTTCATGCCCATTTTCTGAGCGTCGCGGTTCATCAGCGTAACGAAGGCTTCTTCGGTGCCGGCCACCGCTTCGGCCAATGCGACTGCTGCGTCGTTGCCCGACTGGATCATCAGGCCGTGCAGCAGATCGTCCACCGATACCGGTGTGGCCGGATCGATGAACATCTTGGAACTGCTCGGATCGACCTTCCATGCGCGCACCGACACGTTGACCATTTGGTTCAACGCCAGCCGGTTGTCACGCAGCGCCTCGAACGTGACATATGCGGTCATGATCTTGGTGAGTGATGCCGGTTCGATGCGGGCGTCGGGGTCCTGGGACGCCAGCACCTGGCCGCTGGTGACGTCGAGCAGCAGCCAGGATTTGGCGGCGACGATCGGCGCCGGAATGTTCTGTGCAGCGACGGGCGCCAACGATAGCGTCAATACGGCAGCGGCAATTGCCGCAATCAATGATTTCATGGGAGTCTGGTAGTGAGGCGATGGGTGGGGTGGCGCGCTGAACGCGCCACCCCTGGTTAAAAGCTGACTGGATTATAACGCCCGTGCGGTCGCAACCATCCGGAGCCACGTCGCGCGGCAGCATCAAACGCGCCATGCATCGACGACCGCCGCCTTGACGTGTTGCAGCTTGCGATGAAAAAAATGGTCGGCACCGGGGACCACATAGACGCCGATATCCTGCGGGCGCAACCAGTCCAGCACGGCGCGTATCGGAATCGTTTCGTCAAGTTCGCCGTGCACCAGTATCGTGTTGGCAGGGATCGGCGGCATCGGCCATTTACCGGCGGCAGCGCCGATCAGCACCAACCGTGCGGCCGCCTCGCCCTGCGCGATCAGGCGCTGTTGCAGCTGCGCCTGAACATACGTACCGAACGAAAAACCGGCCAGCGCCAGCGCCTGCATCGGATACGTCTGGCGCATGTGCTGCAGCAGCGCAGCCATGTCATCGGTTTCGCCGCGACCGTCGTCATGCTCGCCATGCGATTTGCCGACACCCCGAAAATTCATCCGCGCCGCGACATACCCGACCGCCACGAAAGCCCGCGCCAGCGTCTGCGTCACCTTGTTGTCCATCGTACCACCGTAAAGCGGATGCGGATGTGCGACCAGCGCCAGTCCACGCGGCGCAGCGAATTGGTCAGGGTCTGGCTGATCGAGCGCGCACTCGAGCGGACCGGCCGCACCGTCGATAAAAAACCTTGCGGTGAGAGCGTTCATGGCAGGAGTGTCCGGATCAGATTTTAAGCCGCTCGACGACCTTGCCGCCGATCAGGTGGGTGTCGATGATGTCGTCGATATCCTGCGTATCGACATAGGTGTACCAGGTACCTTGCGGGTAGACCACCAGCACGGGGCCTTCTTCGCAACGATCAAGGCAGCCTGACTGATTGATACGGATTTTTCCGGGACCATTCAGGTCAAGTGCCTTCAAACGCTTTTTGGCGTGTTTTTGTGCGGCCAGTGCACCGCGCTCGCCGCAACACGGGCGACCATCCTCACGCTGGTTGATGCAAATGAAAACGTGCTGTTCGAAATACGGTTTGTCGTCCATGTCGGCTCGATTAAAAGTGAAAGAAATCCGCGGCAATCAGGCTGCCTGCGCGACTTTACGCCGATGCACCGCATGCAGCAAAAACCATAATGCCAAAAACGGCCAGGCCAGCGATAAAAACTGTGCTGCACCATTAAAGCTTAAAAATTTGCCCTGTACCCAACGCTGCAGAGTCGCCACGAAATACGGATTGGTGGGAATCAGATTGACCGTGATCAGGCTGATCATCAGCATGAGTACCGCAACGCGCCGTCGCAGGGACGGCGACAACAGTCGCAGACCGATCAGCATGATCAGGCCCAGCAAGACGCCACCCCGCGCCCCGGGCGTCAGCCAGACGAAAGCGTTTTCAGGCGCAAACAACAGCGCAGTTGCCATCGATTTTACCGCCAGTGCCGATCCCGTCAACAGCAGTATCAGCGGCCAGGCCGGTGCGTCCTTGCGTAACACGCATAGCAGCGCCAGTACGGCGCCGCACATGCCGCAGGCTGAGATCACGGTCTCGGCCAACCAGAACTGGCCTGCGGTAAGTTGCAGGTCGGGCCAGATCAGCGCGATCGGATCGATACTGATGCCGAACTGGTCCGACAAGCGCTCGAAAAGCATCGGCGCCAGCTGCCCGTGGCCGAATAGATACCCTTGTGGATACACCTGCGCCAGCGGCCAGGTACTAGCCACGATCAAGCCGCGACTGGCCTCGTGCGAGAACCATTTATCACGCAGCCCGAGCAACAGACTTTCACGCAAAAAAAATCCGCTCGTCAGCAGCGCGATCACTGCGCCGATCAGCGCGCCCAGTACGTTAGTGATCAAATCTAGATTGGACGACACCCGAGTCGGTAAAAAAGTTTGTACCGCCTCCATCGTGCCAGACCAGAGCAGCGTTGCCAGAACCGCCAGAAGCAGCGCCAGAGCGCCACGGACTGCCGGATACATCGCGTACACCAGCAACATTCCCAGGGGAATGTATGCCAGCACGTTAGTGGCAACGTCAAATACCGTCCAATAGTGCGGCAGCGGCGCGGTTAAATAGGCCAGCGGTGACAGACCGATGTAATTCCAGCCACTAAACGGAAACCAGCTGGCGTAGAGAATCAGCAGCGCGTACACCAGCAACGCAACACGCGCAAACGTCGATCCGGCGGGCGCTGCGAACTTGGATGCGTGCAGGTCCGTCACCGGCGCGCCAGCGTCAGCGTGCCGAGCCAGTTAATCACATCGGTGATCAAAGTGTCGCTGGCGGCGGCCAGTGCGCGCGCGCCGCCGGCAGCGTCGGCGGTGCTACTGGGGTGCTGCTGCGCAAAGCTCTTTTGGGCCAGCAGAATGCGTCCATTGAACACCGCAACGCGCAACCTGATCAAGCCGGCGCTATGCGTGGGCGTATCGAACACCTGCGTGAAGTCGTCGGTTTCGACCCGGACCACCGGCACGTTGGTGGCGCCATCACCGGCCGAAATCATGCCGCTACCGGTCTGGCCGAAGCGCGCCTTGAAGCGCTGTCCGAGCAACTGCGCCGGTGTCATACTCCAGCGACTTTCGGCAAACGCGCGCGGCTGCTGGTCGTTGGCGTAGGTCAGCCGGTAGAACATCATCGGACTGTCCAGAAACGCCGGTCCAACCGGCTCGGCCAGCGCCAGCGGCGGCAGAATAGGGCTGGCCGGCGCGTTCTGCACCGGCGGTAGCGGACCAAGATCGTACAG
>JAYVEF010000043.1:0-17703 GCA_043748965.1 Burkholderiales bacterium | reverse complement strand
CGATACAACCACGGATGAACGTATATATACTGGCAGCCGCGCCGTCCGGCAGTCGCTGTTCGTACCCATTGCCGTGTCACGAATCCGTCACGTCCGGGCGTCTGCCAGCACCACCGATTTCTGTATTGTTCGAACCACGCACTCATCCACTTGCGAGAATTCCATGCGCGTATTTTTTTCTGATCCGGTACCGCGTTGCGGTTCTGCCTTGCAAATGGCATCCCTGCTGGCTGGCGCAGTCTTGCTCACGCTTGCCGGCTGCGGTGAGAAGCCGCCTGCCGGCCCGCCGCACGGCACCCCGCCCCCGGCCGAGGTCGCGATCATCACATTGGCGCCCACGCGCCTCGCGCTGACGACCGAATTGCCCGGTCGAATCGAGGCCAGCCGAGTCGCTCAAGTACGCGCCCGTGCAACCGGCATCGTGTTGAAGCGGGTGTTCCGTGAAGGCAGCGAAGTCAAAGCCGGTGACGTGTTGTTCCGAATCGATCCGGCGCCGTTCAAGGCCATTTACGACAGCACTCAGGCCACTGTGGCCAAAGCCGAAGCCAACCTGGCACAGGCCTCCCTGAAAGTGCAGCGTTACGCGCCGCTGGTAAAGACTAACGCGATCAGCAAGCAGGAATTCGATGATGTGCTCACCACGCAAAAGCAGGCCAGTGCCGACCTCGCGTCGGCCAAAGCCGCGCGCCAGATTGCCGGGCTGAATCTGGGTTACGCCACCGTCACGGCACCCATTGACGGTCGTATCGGCCGTGCGCAGGTGACCGAAGGCGCATTGGTCGGGCAAGGCGAAGCAACCCCGCTGGCGACCATTCAGCAAATCGATCCGGTCTACGTGACGCTGACCCAGTCGAGTACCGATCTTCTGAAACTGCAACGCGCGATGTCCAGTGGGCGGTTACAAAGTGCCGGCAAGGGTCAGGCCAAAGTCCAGCTAGTGACCGAGGACGGCAAATCTTATCCGCAAGCAGGCAAGCTGCTATTTTCAGATTTGAGTGTCGATGAAAGTACCGGCGCTGTCTCGCTGCGTGCAGAATTTGCCAATCCCGACCGGCTGCTGTTACCCGGCATGTATGTACGTGCACGCCTCGAACAGGCAATTGAAGAGCAGGCCATTACCGTACCGCAGCAAGCGGTGCAGCGCGGTCAGCAGGGCGCCAGCGTGCTGCTGGTGGGTGCCGACAACAAGGTCATCGCGCGGCCGGTCAAGGCCGATACCGCGCAGGGCAATCTGTGGATCGTCAGCGAAGGTCTGAAAGCGGGTGAGCGCGTGATTGTCGAAGGCTTTCAGAAAGCCAAACCGGGCGCAACCGTCAAACCGGTACCGTGGCCCGGCGCGGTGGGCAGTGCAGCTACTACGTCGGCAGGCTCAGCCACCAAACCGCAAGCCAACTAGGGAGCCGGCATGGCAAGGTTTTTTATTGATCGACCGGTGTTTGCGTGGGTCCTCGCCCTGTTCATTCTGATTGCGGGCGCACTCTCGATCACACGTTTGCCGGTGGCCCAGTATCCCACCATCGCTCCGCCTTCGATTGTCGTTACCGCCACCTATCCGGGTGCTTCGGCGCAGATCCTCGACGATAGTGTGACCAGCTTGATCGAACAGGAAATGAACGGCGCCGATGGCCTGAAGTACATCGAATCCCAGAGCCAGAGCAATGGTCAGGCGGTCATTACAGTCACGTTCGAGCCCGGCACCAATCCCGACCTGGCTGCGGTCGATGTACAAAACCGGCTGAAGCGAGTCGAAGCACGCTTGCCGCAAGCGGTCACGCAGCAGGGCGTGCAGGTCGCCAAGGCGCGCAGCAATATTCTGTTGTTCGCCACGCTGTCGTCGACCGATGGCAGGCTCGATCCGGTGGCGCTGGGCGACTATTTGTCGCGCAACGTATTGAACGAAATCAAGCGTGTGCCCGGCGTCGGCCAGGCGCAGCTGTTCGGTACCGAGCGGGCCATGCGGATCTGGATCGATCCGGCCAAACTGGTTGGCTTCAAACTCACCACCACCGATATCACCAATGCCGTGCGGGCGCAGAACGCGCAGGTGTCATCCGGCACCTTGGGCGACTTGCCAAGCCCGGGTGACCAGCAATATTCGGCGCCGGTGGTGGTTACGGGCCAGTTATCGACCCCGGACGCCTTTGGCAAAGTGGTACTGCGCGCAAATCCTGATGGCTCCACTGTTCAACTGCGCGATGTTGCCCGGATTGAAATCGGTGGCCAGAACTATGGAACGTCAGCGCGACTGAACGGTAAGCCGACCTCGGCAATCGCAGTTCAATTGTCCCCCACCGGAAACTCGCTCGGTACCGCCCGACTGGTGCGCGCCAAGATGGATGAGCTGGCGAAGTTTTTTCCGGCCGGGGTGCGGTATGACATTCCGTATGACACCTCAAGATTCGTTCAGATTTCGATCGAGGAAGTTGTCAAGACCCTGCTCGAAGCGATCGCACTGGTATTTCTGGTGATGTACCTCTTTTTACAGAATTTTCGCTACACACTGATTCCGACCATCGTCGTGCCAGTCTCGCTGATGGGCACCTTTGCAGCGATGTCGCTGTTCGGATTTTCCATCAACGTGCTGACCATGTTCGGTATGGTCCTGGCGATCGGGATTCTGGTGGACGATGCGATCGTCGTGGTGGAAAACGTCGAGCGCATCATGAGCGAAGAAGGCCTGTCACCGCGCGCCGCGACCCGTAAGGCAATGGGCCAGATCACCGGCGCGATCGTCGGTATCACGCTGGTGCTGATCGCGGTGTTCTTGCCGATGGCGTTGTTTGGCGGCGCGGTCGGGGCAATTTACCGGCAGTTTTCACTCTCGATGGTCGCGTCCATGTCATTCTCGGCATTGATGGCGCTGACGCTAACACCCGCCCTCTGCGCGACGATTCTGAAGCCGGTCGAGGCCGGCCACCATGTCGAGAAAAAGGGTTTCTTTGGCTGGTTCAATCGCGGCTTTCAGCGCACCGCCAGCACCTACCAAAGTTTTATCGGCAAGATGCTGACGACCACTCTGCGCTACCTGCTGGTGTTCGGTCTGATTCTGGTCGTCGTCGGTTTGCTGTACGTGCGTTTGCCGTCATCGTTTTTGCCTACCGAGGATCAAGGCTACATCGTAACCAACGTCCAGTTGCCCGCAGGTGCCAGCACAGCGCGCACCCTGAAAGTACTTGAGCAGGTTGAAAACTTTTATCTGAAGCAGCACGCGGTGGCGCGCACTGTCGCAGTAGCCGGTTTCAGTTTTTCGGGTAATGGCCAGAATGCCGGTCTGGTGTTTGTGCCGCTGAAAGACTGGAGCGAGCGTCCGGCCAGCGAATCCGCCAGCGCGCTGGCGGCCAAGGCCTTCGGTGCGTTTGCGTCGATCCGTGATGCGATCGTATTCCCGGTGACACCACCGCCGATTCCCGAACTCGGCAACGGTACCGGTTTCACCTTCCGCCTGCAGGACCGAACCGGACAAGGTCACGAGGCCCTGCTGGCTGCGCGCAACCAGATGCTGGGGTTGGCCGGCAAGAGCAAAGTATTGGCAGGAGTGCGCCCGGAAGGTCTCGAAGACGCACCACAACTGCAACTCGATATCGACCGTGGCAAAGCCAATGCGCTGGGCTTGTCTTACGCAGATATCAACAGTACCTTATCGACCGCGCTGGGCTCGGCCTACATCAATGACTTCCCGAACCAGGGGCGGCAGCAGCGCGTGATCCTGCAGGCCGATGCGCCGCAGCGACTGCAACCAGAAGATCTACTGCGCCTTTACGTGCGCAGCGCCAGTGGGGCGATGGTACCGATGGCGTCGTTTGTGACCTCACACTGGATTAACGGGCCAGTACAACTGGTGCGCTATAACGGCTACCCGGCAGTGAAAATCGCCGGCGATGCGGCCAAGGGTCGCAGCACCGGCGAAGCACTCGACGAAATGGAAAAAATCGCGGCGCAGTTACCACCGGGTTTCGGTTTTGAATGGACCGGTCAATCCCTCGAGGAAAAAACCTCCGGCTCGCAGGCGCCCGCCTTGTTTGCGCTGTCATTGCTGGCAGTCTTTCTGGTACTGGCGGCGCTATATGAAAGCACCACGATCCCGGTTGCAGTGCTGCTGGTGGTGCCGCTCGGGATTTTCGGTGCGCTGCTCGGTGCGACCCTGCGCGGGCTGCCCAACGACGTGTATTTCAAGGTCGGGCTGATCGCCATCATCGGTTTGTCGGCCAAGAATGCTATCTTGATTATCGAATTTGCCAAAGACCTGCAGGCCGAAGGCCGTGGCCTGATCGAGGCCACGCTGGAAGCCGTGCACCTGCGCTTTCGTCCCATCATCATGACCTCGCTGGCGTTCATTCTAGGTGTCCTGCCGCTGGTGCTGGCGACCGGAGCCGGCTCGGCCGGGCAACGTGCGATCGGTACGGGCGTGATGAGCGGGATGATTACCGCGACCGTGCTTGCCGTATTCCTGGTACCTATCTTTTTCGTCGTGATTCGTAAGCTTTTCAAGGGCAGCGAACGGCAGAAAAATCTGGTGCTGGCCCATCTGAAAAAAGAACACGAGGAGCAGGAATGATGTCGGTTCACCTTGCCGCACGCGCTTTTGTGCTGGCGGTATTGAGCGGCTGTTCGATGGCACCGTTGTATGTGCGGCCGGCGGCACCGGTTGCCGTAAATTTTGCCGGTGACGCCACCGGATCAACGCGTCCTGCCAGCGATATCGGCTGGCGTGAATTTTTTCCGGATGCGCGGCTGCAAAGCCTGATTGGCAGTGCGCTGGTCAACAATCGTGATTTGCGCGGCGCCGCACTGCGCATCGAAGAAGCACGCGCGCTGTATGACGTGCAATCCGCCGATCGACTGCCTAATTTGAACCTCATCGCTGGCGAATCACGTTCCCGCACACCCGGCTCGCTGACCCCGACCGGCAACCCTGTCGTCGGTGGCGGCTATCAGGTCGGCCTTAGTCTGGCATCGTTCGAACTGGATTTTTTTGGACGCGTACGCAGCCTCAATGACGCTGCGCTGGCACAGTACCTGGCCACCACCGAAGCAAAACAGGTGGCGCAATTAAGTCTGGTGGGAGAAGTCGCCAAAGCGTATCTGGCCGAACGTGGCTTTGCCGAGCAACTGGTACTGGCACAACAGACTCTCGACGGCCGACAAAAGGCCTATGGCCTGGCCAAGCAACGTTTCGACGTCGGCGCCTCATCGGCACTTGATCTGCGCCTGTCGGAAACCCTGTTGCAAACGGCGCGGGTGGCGCTACTGACGTTGCAGCGACAACGTGCGCAAGCGGACAACGCCATCACGCTACTGGTCGGTAAGCCACTTATCGGCTTACCCGCCGCGCCGATGCTATCGGACGAAAACATCGTCACGACAATTCCGGCCGGGTTGCCGTCGGATTTGCTGACACACCGCCCGGACATTCGCGCTGCAGAACAACGATTGAAGGCGGCCAACGCAAATATCGGGGCCGCGCGCGCGGCATTTTTCCCGCGCATTGCGCTGACTGCTGCGTTGGGTACCAGCAGCAATGCATTATCCGGATTGTTCGAAGCAGGCTCACGAAGCTGGTCGTTTGCACCCCAGTTGCTGTTGCCGATTTTTGACGCCGGTCGCAATCGCGGCAATTTGACGCTGGCAACTGTACGATCTGACCTGGCTGTCGCCGACTACGAAAAAACCATTCAAGTGGCGTTTCGCGAAGTGTCTGACGCGCTAGTGGCACGTGCTTCGCTGGATGAACAGATCGCCGCGCAGCGTGCGGTAGTCGACGCGCAAGCCGAGCGCCAGAACTTGGCCGAGCAACGCTTCAAAAACGGTATTTCGAGTGCGCTGGATGTGGTTGACGCGCAGCGCGAGTTGTTTTCGGCGCAGCAATCGCTGGTGCAGACGCGGCAACTGCGGCTGACTAACGCGGTGGATTTGTATCGTGCGCTGGGGGGCGGGTTGAATGAGGTGAGCGCGGCGGCTGTGGTGAAGTAGATTCTGTAATTGAACCGATCGTGACACCAAATTTTTTCGATTTGCACCGGTATCCCCTGCTGGCTGAAGTAGCACAAAAGTGCTCCATTGAACGCATTGGAAGGAGTTGACCCTGTCTACTACAACGATCTGTTTGCCAGGAGATTTTAAATCACGCGTTGCCACTGCTGCTGATAAATAGATAAAGGCGAGATGTCCAATGACTTTCATGACCTGGCAGAACAGCGCTACGCAACAATCGTCGCATCCTGAAAAGCGATCCCTTGGAATCAGATGCGTAAATATCTGGACGACTGCGTCAAAGGAATGAAAGCATCTCACCCGATCGCCAAAAAATTAGCGCGTTAGCGATGTCGCGAATCGAGTTGAAGCCGCAGGTCGGTGATGACCTTGACCGAATTTTCGATCCTCTTGCAGAACATGACGTAGATAATGTAACCGCTCGTATTGATGAAATTATTCAGGCTATTTCTGTGCTGGAACATAGTCCATTCATTGGCAGGCATGTCGACGGCGACAAGAGGGAATTGATCATTGGACGACGATCTCGCAGATACGTGGCTTTGTATCGTTTCGCTGCTGAAATCGATACGGCTTTTGTGCTTGCTTTGCATGGCCAAAGGGAAGCTGGTTATAGCGGCTAGCGGTTTTAGTTCGGCTGGAAGCGGACTGTCCGGGCAGATCGATAACCCTATCCCAACGGGAGGAATTCGATGAATATTGCTTCTTACCGTTGTATTTCGCTTATGTCTTGCAGGACGCAAACGAAATATAACGTTGATTATTTATTCATTTGAAAGTCATCTATCAGAGGCTGCAACAATGCCATCGTGCGCACCGTCGCGCCGCCATGTTGCTGCGCGAAGCGCAGTGCTTTGGCTCCCATCGCCAAACGTCGCGCATCGTCACGCAGCAGCATGTCTGCATCCCGCAGTAACGCGTTAGCGTCGACAACCCGCAGCGCAGCGCCGGCCTCGATTGCCTCCTCACTAATCAATCCAAAATTAAACGTATGCGGCCCCAGCAACACCGGCTTGCCTACCGCGCACGGTTCAATCGGATTCTGTCCGCCTAGTGACAGCAAGCTGCCGCCCACCCAGGCGATATCGCAGACGACGCAATAAGCAAACATCTCGCCCATCGTGTCGCCGAGCAGCACATCGGCATCGACCCGTGCCGTACCCAGCGTCGAACGTCTTTGCAGCCGTAGTCCGCTGGCTAGAATCAGTTCAGCGACTTCATTAAAGCGTTGCGGATGGCGCGGCACGATCAGTAGCAGCGTGTCGGGTGGCAAGCTGACATTCGCCAGCGCATTCAGGATCAGTGCCTCTTCGCCAGCGCGCGAACTCGCGCACAGCAGGACCGGGCGCGCACCGATCTGCCGGCGCAATTGTGCCCCCGCTTGTAATGCCGCTGCAGAGGGCGTTACGTCGAACTTGATGCTACCGGTAACGTGCACATCGGTTACGCCGAGCAAGCGTATCCGCAGCGCATCGGCTTCGGTCTGGGCACAGACGCAAGTAAGCTGCGAGGCGGCCGTTGCCATCAGTTTGCCGAGCCGCTTTGCCTTGGCTAGCGAGCGCTCAGAAAGGCGCGCATTCACCAGTACGATCGGCACCTTCGCGGCGGTGCATGCGTCCATTACGTTGGGCCATATCTCGGTTTCCATCAGTAGACAAATACGCGGTGCGAAAATAGTGAGAAATCGTCGCACCATCCATACCGTGTCATAGGGCAGATAGGCTTGCTGCAGACGCCCACCGTGTTTGGCGAACAACGTAGCACCCGCTGCGCGACCGGTTGGTGTCATGTGGGTCAGTAACAAATCATGCGTCGGATAGCTGGCCAGTAGCGCGTCGATCAACGGCTCGGCGGCGCGGGTTTCACCGACCGAGACGGCATGCAGCCATAGCAGCGGTGCACGGCGGGTACGGCGCGGCGGGAAGCCCAAACGCTCGGCTAGATGCTGCCGATAACCCGGCTCCTTGCGGCCACGCCACCATAATCGGGCCAGCACCAGCGGCAGCGCCAACCACCATGCCAGCGAGTACAGCGTCCTGATCAAAGCAGCGCTGCCAGGGCGCGCCTGACCTCGGTGATGGTTGGCACAACGCCAGGCTCACCCAGATTGATGATGCGCGGCGACCAGTTACCTTCGGTTTTCCAGCGTGGCGAATCGACATACAGTTCGATGGTCGGACGGTTGAAAGCTGCAGCGATATGCGTCAGACCACTATCGACGCCAATCGCCAGCGTCGCATCGTGAGCCAGCAGTACGGCCTCCATCATCGATAATTTCGGTAATACGGTAGCGTTGGGCATTTGCGCTGCGAGTTGGTTGGCGGCGATTTTTTCTATCGCGCTGCCCCATGGCAGCAACACCGGTAACCCACGTTCTGCGAGATCTTTTGCAATTTGGATCCAGCACGATGGCGTCCATTGTTTGGCAGGGCGCGCAGTCGCATGGAAAAACACCGCATACGGTTGCTGTGGCAGCCATGCCGGACGCGGTGCGATGGATGGCGACCGCAAATTGAAATCGGCCGGTGCATCGATATGGTAATTCAGCGCCACTGCAGCCACGAGGCGGCCGCGCTCGACGGCATGGGTGCGCACCCCAACTGGAATACTATGCGAATGGAAAATCCGTGAAATTCCTTCGTAGCCGGACCCTTCGGTGGCGTTGGCAAGACCTACCCGTCGGCCACCGGGAGCCAGACGCGCCATGCGCATCACTACAGCGGTTTTCAGCAAGCCTTGCGTATCGAACACGATATCGTAGGCTTGCTCGCGAAGTCGTGCGCGGAAGGCGCGGATTTCAGTTCGGGTGCCCGCGCTCAGCAAACTTTTGCGCCAGCGTCGCAGCGCAAAGGGAATTACCTGACGCACGCCGGGATTCAGACGCACCAGCGCGGCATAATCCTCTTCCACCACCCAATCGATTTGCGCTAGCGGAAAATGACGCTGAATATCAGCCACCATCGGCATGTTATGCACCACGTCACCCAGCGACGAGACCCGCACTATCAGGATATTCAAACGCGTTCCGGTCCCGTCGCAGCCGACATCAAAAATTCAGTTGAGCGTCCGGCTTGGCGGCCAGAATCACACGTTTGAATTCAGCCTGAATCCGTGCCATGGCGGCCGGCGATTCCGCTTCGAAACGCATCACGACCACCGGTGTAGTGTTCGATGAACGCGCCAGTCCGAAGCCATCGGCATACTCCACCCGCAGGCCATCGATGGTGATGATTTGTTCGGCATCGGTAAATTGTGCTTCGGCTTTCAGCTTGTCGATCAGGGCAAAATTCTCGCCCTCCTGCAGTGCCAGTTGCAGCTCCGGCGTGCTGGTCGATTGCGGCAAGGCGTTTAATACGGAGGATGGATCGGGCATGCGGCTCAACAACTCAAGCATGCGAGCGCCGGCGTATAAGCCATCGTCAAAGCCGTACCAGCGATCCTTGATAAAAATATGCCCGCTCATTTCGCCACCGATAGGCGCGCCGGTTTCGCGCATCTTGGCTTTGACCAGTGAATGGCCGGTTTTCCACATCAGCGGCACACCGTCGCGTGCAGTGATCCACGCGGCGAGATGGCGGGTACATTTGACGTCGTACAGGATCTGTTCGCCAGGATGGCGTTTCAGCACGTCTTCGGCCAACAGCATCAATTGCCGGTCCGGATAAATGATCTGACCGTCCTTGGTGACCAATCCCAGACGGTCGCCATCGCCATCGAAGGCCAGCCCGATTTCAGCGTCACCCTCGCGCAATGCGCGGATTACGTCCTGCAGGTTTTCAGGGTGGGCCGGGTCAGGATGATGATTCGGAAAATTGCCATCAACTTCGCAAAACAGTTCGATCACTTCACACCCCATCGCCCGGTACAGGTCACCGGCGAACGCGCCGGCCACACCGTTACCGCAATCGACCACGATTTTCATCGGTCGTGCCAACTTGACATCGCTGACAATCCGGTCCAGATAGGTCTGGCGAATATCATGGGTGCGATAGCTACCGGCGCCTTCGCACAAGTCGTTGTCAACGATCGCCTGATGTAGCGCGAGGATGGTGTCGCCATAAATCGCTTCACCGGCCAGTACCATTTTGAAGCCATTGTAGTCGGGCGGATTGTGGCTGCCGGTGACCATGATGCCGGAGCGCGTTTCCAGCACGTGCGTGCCAAAATACACCATCGGTGTGACCACTACGCCGAGGTCGATCACATCCACACCGGCAGCCTGCAAACCGCGCGCCAGCGCCGCACTCAGTTCTGGTCCGGACAGACGACCGTCGCGCCCGATAATGGCAATTTTTTCACCTTTGGCCAGCATTGCGCTGCCGAACGCGCGACCGATACTGCTGGCGACGCCGACGTCCAGCGTGGTGCCGACAACACCGCGAATGTCGTACGCCTTAAAAATACTTTTCGAGAGCGGCAGCATAATAAAAATTCTTTCGTGAAAGCAGAAATTGGAAATGAATCTGGCGCATGCAACACGCAACCCTAGAGAAAATCACTGGTACCGCAGCGCCTTGTCGGGTGCAATGTTCAGTGCAATGTAGTCAGGCGCGCCGCCGTCGGTGCGATCGCGCTGGTGACACGCCAGACAAAATCTTCGATGCCACATTGTGGTACGTAGGCCGGCACAATCTGAATCAGCAGTGCACGCACTTCTTCGTAATCGAAACACTCACAGGCCAGGTCGAGCCGCGTTAGCAGGGCACTCAATACCGGCCAGGCGATTTCGGCTTCCTGAGCGCGCATGATGAGCGGATGTTCAGTTCCTTCGACGTTATCGCCGATCAGCAATTCTTCGTAAAGTTTTTCGCCGGGACGTAAGCCGACATGGCGGATTTCGATCTCGCCATCGGGGGTTTCGTCACTGCGTATTTCCAACCCGGACAAGTGCACCATGCGCTTGGCAAGATCGACAATCTTGACCGGCTCGCCCATGTCGAGCACGAACACGTCACCACCCTCGCCCATCGCCCCGGCCTGCAGCACCAGTTGTGCGGCTTCGGGAATGGTCATGAAATAGCGTGTAATTTCGGGATGCGTCACCGTAATCGGGCCACCAGCCTTGATTTGCTTGCGAAACAGCGGCACCACTGAACCCGACGACCCCAGCACGTTTCCAAATCGCACCATGCAGAAACGGGTCTGGGTTTGCTGACGCGCAAACGCCTGCAGGATCAGCTCCGCCAGCCGCTTGGTCGAGCCCATCACGTTGGTCGGACGAACTGCCTTGTCGGTTGAAATCAGTACGAAGCACGTCACGCCGCTGGCCATTGCCGCGCGCGCCAGACTGAGGGTACCCAGTGCGTTGTTGCGGATTCCCTCGATCGGATTGTGCTCGACTAGTGGCACGTGTTTGTAAGCCGCTGCGTGGTACACGGTATCAACCGCGAAGGTATGCATGATGCGACGACATTTTTCCTGCTCGAGTACTGAACCCAAAAATGGAATTACTTCGATGTCCAGGCCCAATCCACGCTGAATCGCCTGCAGTTCCTGTTCGATCGAATACAGCGCGAATTCGGACATTTCGAGTAGCAGCAATTTGGTCGGACGCAGCGCAATGATCTGACGCACCAATTCTGAACCAATCGATCCGCCGGCACCACTAACCAGCACCACCTTGCCAGCGATGCAACGTGAAATCAGCTGCAGGTCGGGCTTGACCTGATCGCGTCCGAGCAGGTCTTCGATTTCAATCTCGCGCACATCCTGCGCGCGCAAAACGCCGTTTACCAGACTACCGATCGGTGGCGTGACGCGAATCTGGATCTTCAGCGGTTCAAGCCGATCGAGGATGCGTTTTTGCTGCGCGCGTGTCATCGACGGCATCGCCAGCAAAATCCCACCGATCTGCTTTTGCTGCACCAACGCTGCCAGGTCGTCGGGGCCAAACACGCCGATGCCGCCAATGGTGGCGCCGCGCAGTTCTTTTTTATCATCGATATACGCGACCGCAACGTAGTCGTGTGCCGGCCGCAGCGCCGCAGCCAGCTGCGTGCCTGCCTGGCCAGCGCCATAAATCGCCACCCGCATCGCGCCACCGGTACGGGTGGCGCGCAGCAGGTAGCCACGCGCCACGAAGCGGCTGCTGACCACATACAGAATTGCACTTACCCAGTAAATACCGAATACCCCGCGCGACAGCGCGGTGACATGGGTCATGGTCGCCAGTGCAGCCAGGCAGACGATCGACAAGGTGACGCCGGCCACCACGAGATACACGATCTTGTGATCGATGTAACGCACCACCGCGCGGTACAGGCCGAGTTGCACAAATATCGGTATCGAAATCAGCGGTGCTGCACAGATAAGGCTGGCATATTGATGCAACATCACCAGCGTCACGCCGTCAAAGCGCAGCCAGACCGAAAAATACAATGCCAGCGGCAGCATCACCAGGTCGGTGCCTGCTGCAATCAGCTGCTTTTTGAAACGTGACAGTTCGAGAAAATCTTTCATGCGCCCTCGGTGATCGATACCGCGTTGGTCAGCGCCGTGACTGCGGCTCTGAAATGACCGGTTGATCTCGCCTGCTTACGGCTGGCGATGGCGAAGTTCGCGCAGCAAGTCATAGAATACCTCATTGGTTGCATCGGACGCCGCCTTGTTGGTGCAAGGGCAGCGCACGCTCAATGCGTGATGCCGTCGCGCCGCACCACTTTCAAAAACGTCAGCGCGATGATTTTGATATCCAGCGCAAACGAGTGCCGCAGCAAATAATCATGGTCGAGCTCGACCTTGTCAGGAATCGGCAATTCATCACGCCCGTTGATTTGCGCCCAGCCGGTCAGCCCCGGCAGCAGTTGATCGACGCCGCGGGCGGTGCGCAGCGCGATCAGGTCGTCCTGGTTGAACAGCGCCGGGCGCGGCCCGACAAAACTCATCTCGCCCGTCAGAATACTCCAGAGTTGCGGCAGCTCATCGAGACTGCTCTTGCGCAAAAACGGTCCTGGTCGGGTCAGAAAGCGCGCCGGATCGGCTAGCAAATGCGTCGCAACCGCTGGCGTATCGATGCGCATGGTACGAAACTTTGGCATTCGAAAGATCCGATTGCCACGTCCTACCCGGTCGGACCAGTACAGCGCCGGTCCCGGTGAAGTCTGCCTGACTACCAGCATGACAATCAGCAGTGGCAATGCCAGCATCAGTAACGCCGTCAGGCTAAGCAAAAGGTCAAACACGCGCTTCATGGGCAAGTGAGCGCCTGCGACAAAGCCCGACTGGTACGGTGCCACTGATTGACGAATCGGAACAGTCGCGACGGCAGGTTGTAGGCAGCACCGGGGAGTTTTCGAATCGACATGTTTTGTTAAATGCTTTCAATGGCAAAATCACATGATACGGGATCGCCCGGCACGATCAAAGGATGCCGTGCAAAAAATACTGGTTTCCGCTATTGTAAATTCAAATCACAACGCGTCGATTGCTGCGCACGTACATTTCACAAAGGCCCCATGTTCCCTGCAGATGCCCGATTCCCAATAGGCCCCGCTTGCGGCCGGTGTTTTTTCTGCTGCACATGAGCTGGTATGCGGTTGGTGACGTGCAGGGCTGCGCGGGTCAGTTGCAAGGGCTGATGGATCAAGTGACACGCGTCGATCCAGACCCGCAATGGTTGTTTGTCGGGGACCTGGTCAATCGCGGGCCCCGCTCGCTGGACACGCTGCGCATGATTCACGCGCTGGGTGAACGTGCCGACTGCGTACTGGGCAACCATGACCTGCATTTGCTGGCGGTCGCGCACGGTGACCGCCGGTCGGGTCGCTCCGATACCATCAACCAAGTTTTACAGGCACCTGACTGCGAGATACTTCTCGACTGGCTCCGGTGTCGGCCGCTGGCCCGTGCACTGGATGAGTATCTGCTGGTGCACGCCGGCCTGCTGCCGCAATGGAGCGTGGCACAAACTCTGACACTGGCGGCTGAAGTCGAAACCGTCCTGCGCGGTCCCGACTGGGTTGAATTTTTGCAAAACATGTACGGTGACGGGCCAGATCAATGGCACGATGACTTGAAGGGCATCCTGCGCTGGCGCTGCATCGTCAATGCGCTGACCCGGATTCGCTATTGCCGCGCTGACGGCAGCATGGTGCTCAAAGCGGGCGATGCCGAAGAGGCGACAGCGAAGGGCTATCTGCCATGGTTCGATCTGCCCGGTCGGCGCAGTGCCGATACCACGGTGGTCTTCGGTCACTGGTCGGCGCGTGGGCTGATACTGCAACCGAAGCTGATCGGGCTCGATAGCGGCTGCATCTGGGGCGGCAAATTGAGCGCCCTGCGGTTGACGGACCGGACCTTGTTTCAGGTTGATTGCCCGCAGTTTCAGCGACCGGATTAGTGATCGAGTGCAGTGCCGATCATGGCCTGCGCGGCGCTGGCCAGTTGACGACGATGCGCGCCAGTGCTGGCGATCGGTGGGAGTACGATCAGCTCGGCCCGCATCCGGCCCGACCGAAGGATCGTCAGCATGCTTTCGGCAAAGCTGGTGTCGCCAATATAATTGGCCTGTTCGGCCAGCTTGCCGTCGGCGTTCAGGTAGCGCAATGCCAGCGGCTGAATCGGCACATCGGCATCGATCGCGGCTTCAAACAGGTTGGCATGAAACGGCAATAGCGTGCCCTGTGCCGCAGTGGTCCCTTCCGGAAAAAATGCCACGTGGTCGCCATCTCGAATGCTCTGCACCAGATTTTGAAAAATCCGCCGTACCTCGCGCACCCGCCCACGCGCGATAAAAATCGTCCCGGCCTGCGCCGACAACCATCCCAGTAGTGGCCAACTGCGAACATCCGCTTTGGCGACGAACCGGCATGGCCGCATCGCGTTGATCACAAAAATATCCAGCCACGAAACATGATTGGCCACCACCACTGCGCGTGTCGGCATAGGGTCGGCGCAGTCCTGACGAATGTCGATGGAAATGCCGCAAATTGCCAGCAGGCCGACCGACCAGTGCTGGATACGCCAGGCCCGGCCAGCAGCATCGGTGAGCGGAAACACCAGCGCGCAGGTCCAGAGTCCCACCACCAGATGCAGCGAAATGCGCAGCAGGCCGAAGGCGATCACGACCCACGCCCATGCTGCCCTGACAAGCTGATTTTTTTGATCGTCATCCGCCAGCGCTCAGGAACGCTTGCGCTGATAGGCCAGCCGGCCATCGACCAGCGTCGCCATCACGCGTCCGACCAGTTCGTAGCCCAAAAACGGCGTGTGCTTGCCTTGACTGGCGAGCGCGCTTGCGTCAACTTTCCAGCGTGCTGCGGAATCGAACACGCAGACATCGGCGATGCTGCCCACGGCCAGCTGGCCGCAACCCAACCCGGCGACACGAGCGGGGTCCGAGGTGACCCTGGCGATTGCCAGCGCCTGCCGGGACGCTTTCGACGGCACGCTGTCTTCGGCCCACTTCAACGCCAGCGAGAGCAGCAATTCCAGCCCGGTGGCGCCGGGCGAGGCTTCACCGAATGGCAATAATTTTTCATCGTCATCGACCGGCGTATGGTCCGAACAGATTGCATCGATGGTGCCATCGAGCAGACCGGTACGAATGGCGTCGCGGTCGCGCTGAGCCCGCAATGGCGGCGACAGGCGTGCGTTGGAATCAAAAAACCCGATATCGTTGTCAGTCAGGTGGATGTAGTGCGCACCGACATCGCAGGTGACCGGCAAGCCTTCCTTTTTGGCGCACCGTAACAGCTCGATGCCCGCTGCCGACGACAGCCGGCAGATGTGGACCCGTGCCCCAGTGGCACGGACCAGCTCAAAAATCGTCTGCAGCGCGATGGTTTCCGACATGACCGGTACGCCCGACAAACCAAGCCGCGAGGCGAGTGGTCCACTGTGCGCGATGCCATCGCGGCCCAGATGTGGATCTTGCGCGCGCAGCCAGACCGTGTAGCCGAAGGTCTGCGCATATTGCAGTGCACGCAGCAGCACGGTCGTGTCCAGAATCGGCCGATCGGCCTGCGCAAAACCGATGCAGCCGGCCTCGGTCAACTCCGCCATTTCGGTCAACGCCAGACCTTTCAGGCCCATCGTCAGCGCGCCCAGCGGGTATACGTGGGACTGATTCAGGCTACGCGCGCGGTGCTTTAACATTTCGACCAGACCGGGCTCATCGAGCACCGGATCGGTGTCGGGCGGACAGACCAGACTGGTCACGCCGCCTTGCAGCGCCGCCTGCATTTCGGACTCCAGCGTGGCCTTGTATTCGTAGCCGGGCTCGCGCAAACGAGCACTCAGGTCGACCAGACCCGGCACCACCGTCAGACCGGTGGCATCAAGTTCCTGCCCCCCTTCAAAACCAGCCGGGGCAGCGCCGATCCCGACTACTTTGCCGCCAGCGATAAAGACATCCGCCCGTGCGTCGATACCGTTAGCCGGGTCGATCAGGTGGCCGTGTCGAATATGTATTTTCATTATTATTTTCCCGCCAGAATACTCATCACGGCCATTCGTACCGCAATCCCGAACGTCACCTGTGGCAAGATCACCGCCTGCGCGCCATCGGCTACTGCAGAATCGATTTCGACACCTCGATTCATCGGCCCCGGGTGCATCACGATCGCGTCCGCTTTGGCCAGTGCCAGGCGTTCCGGCGTCAATCCGTAGCTCTTGAAAAATTCTTGCGACGAGGGTAGCAAGGCGCCGGCCATGCGCTCATTTTGCAGCCGCAGCATGATGATCACGTCGACGTCTTTGAGACCCTTGTCGATATCGGTAAATACCCGCACGCCCATTTGTTCGAGCCCGATAGGCAGCAATGTGCGCGGACCGATTGCCCGGATTTCGGGCACGCCCAGCGTCGTGAGTGCATGGATATCCGAACGCGCCACGCGGCTGTGCAGGATGTCGCCAACAATCGCCACAGTCAGATTGGTGAAATCTTTTTTGTAGTGCGCGATCGTGTACATGTCGAGCAGGCCCTGAGTCGGGTGCGCGTGCCGACCATCGCCGGCATTCACCACGTGGACGTGCGACTGCCCCGTATCGATCAGATGCTTGGCAATCAGATAGGGCGCGCCCGATTCGGCATGGCGTACCACGAACATGTCGGCATGCATCGCCGCAAGATTGTCGATGGTATCCAGCAGCGATTCGCCCTTCGTCGTGCTGGACGCCTGAATATTCAGATTGATGACGTCGGCCGACAGCCGCTTGGAGGCGATCTCGAAAGTCGTACGGGTGCGGGTCGAGTTTTCAAAAAACAGATTGAAGACGCTTTTACCCCGCATCAGCGGGACTTTTTTGACATCCCGATCACTGATGCCGACAAAAGATTGGGCCGTATCCAGAATGTGATTGATGATGCTTTTTGGCAGACCCTCGATGGTCAGCAGATGTTGCAGTTGACCGTCCTTGTCGAGTTGCGGATTAAGCATGCGTCACCGTTAATGAAAGCGCGCCATCGGCGGCCTGCTGCAAGGTCAGCGACTGGCCCGCTGCCAACGTTACGCTGGCAGCGAAAAAATCGGGCGCCACCGGTAGCTCGCGACCACCGCGATCGACTAGAGTGGCGAGCATGATACGCGCCGGCCGGCCATAGTCAAACAGCTCGTTGATCGCGGCGCGCGTAGTGCGCCCGGTAAACAATACGTCGTCCACCAGCAAGATGGTGGCTCCATTCACATCGAATGGGATTTTGCTGGGCCGCACGTCGGCGTGCAGGCCTTTTTCGGCGTAGTCGTCGCGGTAGAACGAGACGTCGACAAAACC
>JAYVEF010000042.1:0-6200 GCA_043748965.1 Burkholderiales bacterium | reverse complement strand
TCCAGCGAAGTAACCTCGGTGGCATCGCCGCCGATCGCGCGTGCTTTGATCCAGGCGTAGCGCTCCCATTCGCGCCCCTGTACGATCAAGTATTCTTCCAGCATGTTGAAACTCGCGACCAGCGGGCCGGACGCGCCATTCGGCCGTAGTGCCATGTCGACCCGGAAGGTAAAGCCGTCCTGTGTGATTTCGGATAAGTCGCCGATCAGGCGGCGTCCCAGTCGTGTAAAAAATTCTTGGTTGGAAAGGCTGCGCTGGCCGGCGCTGTCGGTGCGTGTCTCTCCGTCTTCCGGGTAGATGAATATGAGGTCGATATCGGACGAAACATTGAGTTCACCGCCACCCAGCTTGCCCATGCCTAGCACGATCATCTGTTGTGGCAATCCACTATCGGTCCCAATCGGGCTTCCGTGACGTGCGCACAGCTCGGCGTGCAACTCTGTCATGTGGGTGGTAATGGCAAAATCTGCCAGCGCGGTCATGGCATCGAGCACCTCGGCCAACGTGGCGTTCCCGTCCAGATCGCGCTCGATCAGGCTGGCCACCGTCAGGTTGCGTAGCCGTCGCATGGCACGCGGCAATGGTAGGCCGGTATTGATTTCTTTTTGTAATAAACGCGCAAACAAGGGTGCGCTCAGGGATAATCCGGCAAGTGCCGCGCTCTGCGCGGCGCGAGTTGGATCGGCAGCCAGCCAGCGCGCATAGAACCGCGACGCCGCGGCACTGGTCAAACTAGAAGTCGTCATCGGAGCGCAAGCAATTTTTTTGAATGATTCATGAAATTTCTTCTAATAACTTCCGGCGATGATGGGCACCCTCGTCCCGCTCATTTTATGCGATGCCAACCCTATAACGCCACACAGCGGCACGGCGTGATCAACTGATGTCGCATCCACCACAGATTCCGCCACGCACCGGCCAGCAACTGCGCATGTTGTCTGCGCGCTGCCGTACGGCGTTGCAGGGCAGTGGCTACCTTGGCCGCGGCCTGTACCGGACGACGATGCTGACCGCCAAACTAGTGCTGGCGGCATATCTGTTGTTCTGTCTGGTGTTTTTGCTATTGCGCTATCTGGTGATGCCCAACGTCGACTACTACAAAAGTGACGTCGAAGGCCTGGCCTCACGCGCACTCGGTCAGCCGGTCAGTATTGAGACAATCAGCGCGAGCTGGCAGGGCATCCGGCCGGCAGTTTCGCTGCGCAACGTAGTGATCCATGAAGCGGCGGGCCAACCGGCGCTGAGCCTGCCGCAAGTCGAAGCAACGTTGTCGTGGTGGAGTCTGGCCGTTGCTGATCTGCGTTTGCAGCGGCTGGAACTGATCCGGCCGGATATCGATATTCGACGCGATCCGGCTGGGCATGTCCGGATTGGCGGCATTGCGCTGGACAGTAGCACTCAGAGCGATGGCAAAGGCGCCGCATGGGTTCTTGCGCAACCGCATATCGTGATTCGGGATGGGCTGGTGCACTGGATCGACGAGCAGCGCAACGCGCCCGAACTGGTATTGCGAAACGTTAATTTCTTATTGGAAAATAGCTGGCGCCATCACCAAGCGGCATTGCGCGCGGTGCCGCCGGTAGCGATCGCAGGGCCGCTAGATTTGCGTGTTTCGTTCGATCATCCGCGCTTTGGCGCACGGGTTGCCGACCCGCGTCGCTGGACCGGCGAAATATACGCCGATGTACACAATACCGATCTGGCTGGCTGGAAAGCCTATGTGGACTATCCTTTTGCCGTGGAGCGCGGAACCGGTTCGGTGCGCGCCTGGCTCAAATTCGATCAGGCCCGGGTCGCCGATCTGACCGCGGATCTGGATCTGGTCGATGTCGCAAGCCGTCTGCGCAAAGACTTGCAGCCATTGAATCTGACCGAGGCGCGCGGTCGACTGTCGATTCGTGAAGTACTCGACGCACATTCTGCGGGCGGCACGCCGACGCTGGGCGCACTGGGACACACCATCGGACTGAGCAATTTTTCGATGCATTCGGACGACGGCCTGGATCTTGCGCCGACTACGCTGAGCGAAACATTTACGCCCGCGAGCGCGCATGCCCCCGAAAAATTCGAGATTTCTGCCACCTCGCTTGATCTGGCCACGATGGCCAGTTTTGTCGAGCGCCTGCCGTTGTCGAGCGCGCCGCGCCAACTGCTATCCGATTTTGCACCGCGCGGACTATTAATCAATTTCGTGGGCCACTGGGAGGGTGTGTATCCGGCGATTTCGGCATACAGCGCCAGAGGGCAGTTCATCGGCCTTAGCCTGAATGCCCAGTCGGCCCGTCCGGGCCGGCCCAAAACCGCGAGCACGCCGGCACAGGCTGCTGTCCCGGCGATTCCCGGGTTCGAAAATCTGACCGGAGCGATCGATGCGAGCGAACGCGGCGGTGGCGTTACGCTTGCCTCTAAAAATCTGAAGTTTCGGGTGCCGGGTTATTTGAGCGATCCGCTGGTACCGTTCGAGCGCCTAGATCTGCGCGCCAGCTGGTCGTTTCAAAAAAATGACAACCTTCTGCTGCAGGTGGATCATCTCGACTTCGTCCAGCAGGGGGTTCAGGTCGACCTGCGCGGTCATCATTTGATTCCGCTAAAACCCGAAGGCAATCGGTTCGGCGAGATCGATATGACTGCACACGTCAACGCGCTCGAATTGAACAAGGTCGAGCGCTATCTGCCACTGCAGACGCCGCCGCATTTGCGTGGTTGGCTTGGCGGGGCGCTGCAGCATGGCCGGCTTCAGGATGTGGTGGTGCGTTTGAAAGGTGATCTGAACCGGTTTCCTTTTCATCCGGATCGCCCCGGAGAGAAGCCGAAGGGTGAATTCACGGTGAACGGAAAAATCATCGACGGCAGCCTGAATTACACGCCGAATTTGACTGCCAAAGATGGCAAATCGCCCTACTGGCCGCTGGCCGAAAAAATCCAGGGGACGATCGCCTTTGATCGCACGCGCATGGAAATTCGGGCCGACCACGCCGCGACGGCGGGCGTGGCCTTGTCGAACGTCGTAGCGATCGTGCCTGATCTGGCGAGCAGCGACAAACAGCTGGAAATCGACGGTGATGCCGCTGGCTCACTGCAGGACATGGTGCATTACGTCGATATGAGCCCGGTACTTGAATGGATCGGTCGCTTCACCGAAGAAACCCGCAGCACCGGCGCCGCCCGGCTTGGTCTCAAACTGCACCTGCCGCTCGATCACATGGTCGATGCCAAAGTCAACGGCGTGTTGCAGTTCATGAACGACGACATCATGCTCCAACCGGCGATCCCCGTATTGACGCAAACCCTCGGCAAACTTGAGTTTAACGAGAAAGGTTTCAGCCTGAACGGCGTCAAGACAAACTTCATTGGCGCACCGGCGCAGCTGTCAGGCGGCTCGCAACGTGACGGCGCGATTCTGGTCAAGGCCGATGGTAGCGTGACGGTCGAGGGGTTGCGCAAAACTTATCCGACCTTAGCGCTGCAGCGCCTGCTGCAAAAAGTGAATGGCAGTGCCCGCTTCAGCACCACCATCAACGTCAAAAAGCGGCGCGCCGAGGTACTGGTTGAATCAAACCTGCAGGGTCTCGGTCTGGATTTTCCAACGCCGCTAAAAAAAGCTGCGGCCGACAACATGCCTTTTCGGTTCGATCTGCAAACGCAGGGCACTGACGACAGCCAGACCTTGCGCGACGAAATCCGCGTTTCCCTTGGCAGCGCGTTCGTGGCGCGGTATCTGCGCGCCCGATCCTCTGAAAAAAACCTCGGGTGGCGCGTCATCAGCGGCGGCATCGGCGTGAACGCGCCAGCCCCCGAGCCCGATAGCGGCTTGCACATCAATGCCAATTTGCGCTCGCTCAATGTGGATGCTTGGCGTGCGCTGGTAGCATCAATGGTCGGCAGCGAAAAGCCCAAGGAAAGTGGTGCGCCAAGCACCGAGACGGGAGCCGATCTGGCCCAGTATCTGGAGCCGGACGTGATGGCTGCACGTGCCACCGAGTTGATTGTCGGTGGCAAAAAACTGGATAACGTAGTGGTCGGTGTCTCGCGCCAGAAAAATGGCTGGCAGGCCAACCTGGATGCAACGCAGGCTTCCGGTTACGTGACCTGGGCTGACGCACCGGATGGGCGCGGCTTGGGCAAGGTGACGGCGCGGCTTTCATCATTGACCATCCCGCCGTCGGCCCGTACAGAAGTCAGCGATCTGCTGGAAGGCAAGAATAATGCGACGCAAATTCCCGCGCTCGATGTCATCGCAGAGAATTTTCAGCTGCTCGGCAAGAACTTCGGGCGGGTCGAGCTTCAGGCCAACAATGCCGCCGTGGCGGGTGGTAGTGAATGGCGCATCAACCGACTGTCCATCATCAATTCAGACGTGGCCTTGAGCGCCACCGGAAAATTCGTCACGACGCAGGGTAACACCCTCACCAATCTGGTCTACGTGTTGGACATTGCTGATGCCGGGCGGCTGCTGGAACGATTCGGGTTCGCCAACGTGTTGCGTGGTGGCAAGGGGAAGATGCAGGGAGATTTGACCTGGAACGGTCTGCCGTTCGCCCTCGATCTGGCCAGTCTGACCGGGCAAATTCAGCTGGATCTGGCCGCTGGCCAGTTTTTGAAGGTCGATCCCGGGGCGGCAAAACTGCTTGGTGTATTGAGCCTGCAGTCGCTGCCGCGCCGTTTGACGCTGGATTTCCGTGATGTGTTTTCGGAAGGCTTCGCGTTCGACGGGATCACTGCCAACGCAGTCATCGCGCGCGGGGTGGCGCGCACCAGCAATTTCAAGATGCGCAGCGTCAACGCCACAGTCTTGATGGATGGCATAGTCGATATTTCTGCGGAGACGCAGAATCTGCACGTGGTGGTTCTGCCCGAGATTAACGTCGGTGCGGCGTCGGTGGTGTACGCGCTAGCGGTGAATCCGGTCATCGGGCTCGGTTCCTTCCTGGCGCAACTGTTCCTGCGTGAGCCGTTGATGCGCGCCTTTACGTTTGAATACGCAATCACGGGGCCCTGGAAAGATCCGCAGGTTCACAAGCTCGAACATAATTCAGGGGCGCCCGCTAAACCGCGGCCGCCCACTACCGAAAACACGAATACCGGACAAGCAGGGTAAATCGCATGACAGAACTATTCAGGGTTGCCGCTGTGCAGATGGTGTCGACGCCCTTCGTCGAACAAAATATTGCGAGCGCGCGCAGGCTGGTGGCTGAAGCCGTCGCGCAGGGCGCCAGCATGGTGCTGCTGCCTGAATACTGGCCGATCATGGGACTGCACGAAGCCGACAAGATTGCTTTTGCAGAGCAGCCTGAAACCGGTCCGATTCAGCATGCCATGGCCGATATGGCTTGCCAGCATGGGATATGGATCATCGGCGGCACCTTGCCGATGGCGGCGAACGAAGTCGGCAAGATCCGTAACAGCACGCTGGTATACGACCCGACTGGCAAGCGCGTCAAGCGCTACGACAAAATTCATTTGTTCAGCTTTTCACGCGGCGACGAATCCTACGACGAGGCGCGCACGATTGCGCACGGTGCCGCGGTCGCGACGTTCGAGGCGCCCTGCGGCAGGGTCGGCCTGTCGGTCTGTTACGACCTGCGTTTTCCCGAGCTGTACCGCGCCATGGGCCAGTGCAGCCTGATCGTTGTACCGGCCGCCTTTACGTGGACCACAGGGCGTGCCCACTGGGAAATCCTGCTACGCGCGCGGGCGATCGAAAACCAGTGTTATGTATTGGCCGCAGCGCAGGGTGGTCAGCACGAAAACGGCCGTCGCACTTGGGGTCACAGCATGCTGATCGATCCGTGGGGCGAAATCAAGGCGGTGCTGGCAGAAGGAGAGGGCGTGGTATCGGGCCACATCGAGCCGAATTTTTTACACAGCGTACGGGTCAGTTTGCCGGCACTGCACCACCGACGGTTGTGAGTTGGTACCAACGCCGCGCGGCCGAATGTTTTACAATCAATTTGTTCTTGACCCCTGCCAAAGCCCGCCATCATGAATCTGTTTGAACCGAATTTATCCAATTTAGCAGTCGCCCGCGATGTTCTACTGACACCGTTCGGACTCGACGAGTCGATCCTGATCAAGGCGATCGGCACGATGTTTACCCACAAGGTCGACTATGCCGACCTGTATTTCCAATCGACCCGCAGCGAAAGCTGGAGCCTGGAAGAAGGCATTGTCAAAACCGGTAGCTTTTCTATCGATCAGGG
>JAYVEF010000041.1:0-6284 GCA_043748965.1 Burkholderiales bacterium | reverse complement strand
CAACTTTGTCCGATTGGGAGAATCGCTATGCACGCGCAAGGTCTGTATGACCCATCCAATGAACACGATGCCTGCGGGGTCGGTTTCATTGCGCATATCAAAGGTAAAAAAAGCCATTCGATCGTCGATCAAGGCTTGCTGATACTTAAGAACCTTGATCATCGGGGTGCGGTAGGTGCCGACGAGTTGATGGGCGACGGTGCCGGGATTCTGATTCAAGTACCCGATCAATACTATCGTGAAGAAATGGCGTCGCAGGGAATCGAACTCCCGCCGCCCGGCGAATTCGGCGTTGGCATGGTGTTTCTTCCCAAAGAAAACGCTTCCCGCATCGCCTGTGAACAGGAAATTGAACGTGCAGTCATCGCCGAAGGGCAGGTTGTGCTCGGCTGGCGCGATGTGCCGATCGACATGACGATGCCGATGTCGCCGACCGTACGTAACAAGGAGCCGGTGATTCGCCAGATATTTATTGGGCGCGGTCCCGATATCATGGTGACCGACGCACTCGAACGAAAACTATACGTGATCCGCAAATCGTCCGGCCACGCGATTCAGGCACTGAATCTGTTACACGGAAAAGAATTCTTCGTACCATCCATGTCGGCTCGTACGGTCGTCTACAAAGGCCTGTTGCTGGCCGATCAAGTTGGCGTGTATTACAAGGATCTGCAGGATCCACGCTGCATCTCGGCGCTGGCGTTGGTACACCAGCGCTTCTCGACCAATACTTTCCCCGAATGGCCGCTGGCACATCCCTATCGCCTGATCGCCCACAATGGCGAAATTAACACAGTGAAGGGAAACTTCAACTGGATGCGCGCCCGTGAGGGCATCATGAAGTCTGCCGTGCTCGGCGACGACCTGAAAAAATTGTTCCCGTTGATCTATGAGGGTCAATCCGACACGGCCTGCTTCGACAACGCGCTCGAACTGCTGCTGATGGCCGGTTATCCGATTGCCCAAGCGATGATGATGATGATTCCGGAGGCATGGGAAAACCATACGCTGATGGACGACAATCGGCGCGCGTTCTATGAATACCATGCCGCGATGATGGAACCTTGGGACGGCCCGGCGGCGATGGCCTTTACAGACGGTCGTCATATCGGTGGCACCCTGGACCGTAATGGTTTGCGGCCGGCCCGTTACATCGTTACCGATGACGATCTGGTGGTGATGGCGTCCGAATCCGGCGTGCTGCCGATTCCGGAATCCAAAATCATCCAAAAATGGCGCCTGCAGCCAGGCAAAATGTTCCTGATCGATCTTGATGCAGGCCGTATCATCGATGACAAGGAACTCAAGGATACTTACGCAAACGCCAAGCCTTACAAGCAATGGATTGCCTCGGTACGGATCCGTCTCGGCGGCTTGAAAGCCGAGCTACCCGAGCCGAAATCCGCCGTGGCACTGATCGATCGCCAGCAGCTGTTCGGCTATACGCAAGAAGACCTGAAGTTCCTGATGTCGCCCATGGCCACACTGGCCGAAGAGGCCACCGGCTCAATGGGCAACGACTCGCCGCTGGCGGTGATGTCGAACAAGAATAAGACGCTGTACAACTATTTCAAGCAGCTGTTTGCGCAGGTCACCAATCCGCCGATCGATCCGATTCGCGAGGCGATGGTGATGTCGCTGGTGTCGTTTGTCGGGCCGAAACCCAACCTCCTTGATACCAACAACATCAACCCGCCGATGCGTCTTGAGGTGACGCAGCCGGTACTTGATTACACCGATATCGCCAAGCTACGCAACATCAGCGCCCACACCGGTGGCAAGTTCAAGTCGCATGAACTGAACATCTGCTATCCGGTCGCGTGGGGCAAGGAAGGCATTGAAGCGCGTTTGGCATCGCTGTGCGCGAAGGCGGTCGACGCGGTCGGTTCGGGCCACAACATTCTGATTATCTCGGACCGCAAAGTCGATAGCGAACAAGTTGCGATACCGGCACTGCTGGCGACGTCGGCGATCCACTTGCACCTGGTGAGTAAAGGCTTGCGCACGTCCACCGGACTGGTTGTCGAGACCGGATCGGCGCGAGAAACTCACCACTTTGCGCTGCTGGCCGGCTACGGCGCCGAGGCGATTCATCCGTATCTGGCGATGGATACCCTAGCCGACATGGCGGCAGGCTTGCCGGGCGACCTATCGCCTGAAAAAGCCATTGCGAACTTTCAAAAAGCCGTCGGCAAGGGTCTGCTGAAGGTCATGTCGAAAATGGGTATTTCCACCTACATGTCGTATTGCGGCGCGCAAATTTTTGAAGCCATCGGTCTGAATAAAGCGCTAGTCGAAAAATACTTCAAGGGCACCGCTTCGAACGTCGAAGGGATCGGCGTCTTTGAAGTCGCCGAAGAAGCATTGTTACTGCATCGCGCCGCTTTCAGCCGCGATCCTGTGCTGACCAATGCGTTGGACGCCGGCGGGGAATACGCTTTTCGTGTGCGCGGCGAAGACCACATGTGGACGCCCGACGCAATCGCAAAATTGCAGCATTCGGCGCGTGCCAACAACTTCAACACCTATAAGGAATACGCGCAGATCATCAACGATCAGTCGAAACGCCACATGACGCTACGCGGATTGTTCGAATTCAAAATAGATCCGGCCAAGGCGATCCCGCTGGACCAAGTCGAGCCGGCAAAAGATATCGTTAAACGCTTTGCCACCGGCGCAATGTCGCTCGGATCAATTTCAACCGAAGCGCACGCGACCCTCGCAATCGCCATGAACCGAATCGGCGGCAAGTCCAATACCGGCGAAGGGGGCGAAGACGTCAACCGCTATCGGCAAGAGCTGAAAGGTATCCCGATCAAGCAAGGCGACACCATGGCATCGATCATCGGTGCGCAGAATGTTGTGGTTGATATTCCGCTGCAACCCGGCGACTCGCTACGTTCGAAAATCAAGCAGGTGGCGTCGGGACGGTTTGGCGTGACTGCAGAATATCTGATTTCTGCCGACCAGATTCAAATCAAGATGGCGCAGGGTGCCAAGCCTGGCGAGGGCGGACAACTGCCAGGCCACAAAGTTTCTGAATACATCGCGACGTTGCGATTCTCGGTGCCGGGCGTGGGTCTGATTTCACCGCCGCCGCACCACGATATTTATTCGATCGAAGATCTGGCGCAACTGATTCATGACCTTAAAAACGTCAATCCGAAAGCTTCGATTTCCGTCAAACTGGTGTCTGAAGTCGGGGTCGGCACGATCGCCGCCGGTGTCGCCAAGGCCAAGTCGGACCATGTCGTGATCGCTGGCCACGACGGCGGTACCGGTGCCTCGCCGTTGTCGTCGATCAAGCATGCCGGCTCGCCGTGGGAACTCGGCTTGGCCGAGACTCAGCAAACGCTGGTACTGAACCGTTTGCGCAGTCGCATCCGCGTACAGGCCGACGGCCAAATCAAGACGGGCCGCGATGTCGTGATCGCCGCGTTGCTGGGCGCCGATGAAGTCGGTTTTGCGACTGCGCCGCTGGTGGTCGAAGGCTGAATCATGATGCGCAAATGTCACCTCAATACGTGCCCGGTCGGGGTCGCCACGCAAGACCCGCTGCTGCGCGCCAAGTTTGCCGGCAAGCCGGAACACGTGGTGAACTTTTTCTTCTTTGTCGCTGAAGAAGCGCGTCAGATCATGGCGCAACTGGGTATCGCTACTTTCAACGAATTGATCGGACGCGCCGATCTGCTCGACAAATCAAAGGCGGTTCAGCACTGGAAGGCCAAAGGCCTGGATTTCGCCCGCATTTTCCATCAACCCGAGATGCCGGTCGACGAGCCACGCTATCAGGTCGAAGAGCAGGATCATGGTTTGACCAAGGCACTCGATCACAAGCTGATTGCGCAGGCGAGCGCTGCACTTGAAAAAGGCGAGAAGGTCAGTTTTATCTCACCGGTGCGCAACGTCAACCGCACCGTCGGCACCATGCTGTCCGGCGAAGTCGCCAAAAGATACGGCCACGATGGCCTGCCCGACGATACGATCCATATTCAGTTGCATGGGACCGCGGGGCAATCTGCAGCCGCTTTTCTGGCCCATGGCATTACCATCGATCTGGTCGGCGAAGGCAATGATTATGTCGGCAAAGGTTTGTCTGGCGGGCGCATCATCGTTCGGCCTAATACTGAGTTTCGCGGCTGGGCAGTCGACAATATCATCGTCGGAAACACTGTGTTGTACGGCGCAATTGCCGGCGAAGCATTCATCAATGGCGTTGCAGGAGAACGCTTTGCCGTACGCAATTCAGGCGCCACTGCGGTGGTCGAGGGCAGCGGCGACCATGGCTGCGAATACATGACCGGTGGCACGGTAGTGGTACTGGGTGAGACCGGGCGCAATTTTGCGGCTGGCATGTCCGGCGGTATCGCGTACGTCTACGACCCTTCCGGCGAATTCGCCTCGCGCTGCAACCTGGCGATGGTGGCATTGGAGCCGGTTCTGGCGCAGGCCGAACATGAAGCCAAAATCGAGCGCGCTCTGTGGCACAGCCAGGTGCGTGGCGGCGCCAGCCAGACTGATGAGGCAATTTTGAAAGGCTTGATCGAGCGACACTTCAAATATACCGGCAGCACCCGCGCACGCAATTTACTCGACGACTGGAACATTTCACGTAGCAAGTTCGTCAAGGTTTTTCCGACGGAATACAAGCGTGCGCTGGGCGAGATGGAGGCCACGCGCACGGCCAAAGTCGCCGTCGAGACAGTCGCCGCTTGAAAACTGGCTTATTCGTTCAACCATAACAACCGCGGCCGATACGGCAGCGTATTCAGCAGGATCGAGGATCGAGCATGGGAAAAGTCACCGGGTTCATGGAGTTTCAGCGCCTCCAAGAGGCCATCGAAGCACCGCAAGCACGCAAGCAGCACTATCACGAATTCATTGTGTCGCTGGTCGACGCCGACGCCAAGGTGCAGGGTGCCCGCTGCATGGATTGCGGTATTCCGTTCTGCAATTCCGGCTGTCCGGTCAACAACATCATCCCGGACTGGAATGACATGGTGTATCGCGGCAGCTATCGCGAGGCACTGGAAACGCTCCATTCGACCAATAATTTTCCGGAATTCACCGGCCGCATCTGCCCGGCACCTTGCGAAAGCGCGTGCACACTGGGAATCAACAGCGATCCGGTCGGCATCAAGTCGATCGAACATTTTATTATCGACAAGGGCTGGGAAAATGGTTGGGTAGTGCCACAGCCCTCAGCACTGAGAACCGGCAAGAAAATTGCTGTGGTCGGCTCTGGACCGGCCGGTATGGCCGCTGCACAGCAACTCGCGCGGGTCGGTCACGACGTCACCGTCTTCGAAAAAAGTGATCGAATTGGCGGTTTGCTGCGGTACGGTATCCCGGATTTCAAGATGGAAAAAATTCATATCGACCGACGCGTGGCGCAGATGGAGGCAGAAGGTGTGAGCTTCCGTACTGGCGTGTTGATCGGAAGGAATCTTCCGGTCAGCGCTAGCAATCCGGCGGGAGAAACGATTTTTCCGGAACAGCTGCAGCAGGATTTCGACGCGGTGATTGTCGCGGGCGGCGCCGAGCAACCGCGCGATTTGCCAGTGCCCGGACGGGAATTAAAAGGCGTCCATTTTGCGATGGACTTTTTGCCGCAACAAAATAAGGTCGATGCGGGCGATAAGGTGAAAGACCAGATTCGGGCCACCGGCAAGCACGTCATCGTGATCGGTGGGGGCGACACCGGATCTGACTGCGTCGGGACTTCCAACCGGCACGGCGCGGCGTCGGTGGCGCAGTTCGAATTGATGCCGCAGCCACCCGAAGTCGAAAATAAGCCGCTGGTCTGGCCCTACTGGCCCACCAAACTGCGTACCTCGTCCTCACATGAAGAAGGCTGCGAGCGCGACTGGGCAGTCGCCACCAAGCGACTTGAAGGCAAGCACGGCAAGGTCGAAAAGTTGATCGGAGCGCGGGTCGAGTGGGTCGACGGCCGCATGCAGGAAGTGCCCGATTCGGAATTCGAAATGAAAGCCGATCTGGTATTTTTGGCGATGGGATTTGTGGCGCCGGTAGCACAGGTACTGGACGCTTTTGGCGTAGAAAAAGACAGTCGCGGCAATGCCAAAGCCAGCACCGATGGCGAAGGCTGCTATCAAACTTCGGTGCCAAAGGTATTTGCTGCAGGTGACATGCGACGTGGCCAGTCGCTGGTAGTCTGGGCAATCCGCGAAGGGCGCCAGTGCGCGCGCGCGGTAGACGCGTTTTTGATGGGCGAGTCCCTGTTGCCACGTTGACACCAGTACCAACGCAAGATGAGCTATCTC
>JAYVEF010000040.1:0-6298 GCA_043748965.1 Burkholderiales bacterium | reverse complement strand
CCGAAGCTGCTGGCGCCATTGGCGCTGCGGTGTGGCTGGCAGCGAAGGAGGAAACAGCGAACAGGCCAGCGACCAGTGCAGCGATCAGTTTTTTCATTTTAGTCTCTCAAAGTGACATGTGAATAAGCGGTGATTCAATTGAATCAAATCCTGTAACGATACGGTTTACAGTTCGTTGACAGGTTTTTAAAAAAAACTGTAAAACATCTAAAATTTATCACTCAGCGTATAAAAATGGTGTCAAAAGTTGACACTTTGAGCAAATTCGCCGCGGCAGTGCCACGTAGTAGGGATACCTGTCCATGCCAAACGCCCAAGATACCGACTGTCGTTCGTGTTGACACAACCCATCGGCGCAGCCGCGCTATCATGCACAACATTTTTCCGCCTGACTGTACAACCTGATCTGCCTCCTGGACCGACGACGATGCGACTCCGATATATTTTTTTGATTGCCAGCCTGGCTTGGCTTGGCTTAGCCGACAGCGGCACCGCAGCGCCGCATTTGCCGGCCAGCGACATGACCGTGCTGGAGCGCCTGCCGTTTCTACCCAACGACCCGATAGCCCGCGAAATGTCCACGCTGCGTGCCGCGTTGCGCATCAATCCGAAAGACCAGCAAGCGGCGCTGCAATTGGCCCGCCGCTATTACGGGCTGGTCGCCGAAGAAGGCGACCCGCGCTATATTGGTTACGCGCAAGCTGCGTTGGCGCCTTGGTGGAATCTGCCGGAACCACCGGTTGAAATCCAGGTAATGCGCGCTAGTCTGGCGCAATTCAATCATGATTTCAGTGGCGCGATTCGTGACCTCGACAGCGTCTTGGCCCGTTACCCAAAGCACGCTCAGGCGCACGCACTGCGCGCCACCATTCACCTGGTGCAGGCCCGCTACCCCGAAGCGCGCGCCGATTGTGAAGCGTTACGCGGCATCACTGACGAAGTGATTGCGCTAGGTTGCATGGCGATGACCGACGGTCTGACCGGGCACGCTGCCAACGCGTATGAGACCTTGCAAGCAGGTTTGGCCCGGCATCCGGAAGCCAGTCCCGACGAAGTACTGTGGGTGTCGTTGCGGCTGGCCGAGATCGCGCAGCGGCTTGGGCGGATCGATCGTGCCGAGCAGCATTTCCAGCGCGCGCTGGCACTGCATATTCCCGATACCTTTTTACTGGCAGCATATTCTGATTTGCTGCTTGACCAGAAGCGGCCGGCCGAAGTCGAAGTGCTATTGAAGGACCGGGTTCGCTCCGACGTGCTGTTGCTGCGACTGGTATTTGCCGAGCGCATTCTTAAATTACCCTCCGCTCCCGCGCGCACCGCAACGCTGGCTGCACGCTACGCGGCCGCCCAGTTGCGGGGTGATACGGTGCACCAGCAGGAAGAGGCGCGGTTCGCACTTGCCGTCGAAAACAATCCAGCCAAAGCACTCGATCTGGCGCTGAAAAACTGGGTCGTGCAGCGCGAGCCGCGCGACGCGCGCATCGTACTGGAAGCCGCGCTGGCTGCCCATCAAAGCGCCGCAGCGGAACCGGTCATGCGATGGTTGGCGGGCAGCGGCATTGAAGACCAGACATTGCGTGCCCTGGCCGCGCAATTAGAAGGCGGTGCCCAATGAAGCGCTTGATTATTTTTCTGATCCTGGTCATGCAATCGCTGGTGGCACACGCCCACAAACCGAGTGACAGCTATCTGAACTTTGCCATCGAAGGCAAGACTGTTGTCGGCCAGTGGGACATTGCACTGCGTGATCTGGACTTTGCGCTCGGTCTGGATGCGAACGGCGACGCTGCAATTACCTGGGGTGAAGTGCGTGCCAAATTCACTGAAATCGATGCGTACGCAATGGCTCGTCTGGCTTTGGCGTCTGCGGGCAAAGCGTGCCCCGCGAGCGTCACCCAACACTTGATCGACGACCATACCGACGGCGCCTATCTGGTACTGCGTTTTAAGGCGGAATGTCCTGACGCGATCCGTACATTGCAAGCCCATTACGGTTTGTTTTTTGATATCGATCCGTTACACAAAGGATTATTGCGCTTGCAGTATCAGGGGGCGTCGAGCGCGGCGATTTTCAGTCCCGAGCGCGCCACGCAAGAGTTCACACTAGGGCGTCCAAGCCGCATCACGCAATTTTTTGACTACGCGCGGGAAGGAGTCTGGCATATCTGGCTGGGTT
Source organism: Burkholderiales bacterium (assembly GCA_043748965.1). Lineage (GTDB taxonomy): Bacteria > Pseudomonadota > Gammaproteobacteria > Burkholderiales > Burkholderiaceae_D > Actimicrobium. The sequence goes on along the minus strand of JAYVEF010000040.1, from coordinate 4,122 downwards.
TCGATCACATCCTGTTCTTGCTGGCCTTGCTGCTGCCCGCGGTCGTCATTCGAAAGGGCCATCATTGGGAAGGCGTGGGCGCTTTCAGGCCAGCGTTCTGGTCTGTGCTCAAAATTGTTACTGCCTTTACGCTGGCCCATTCGATCACCTTGACGCTGGCGACGTTGGGCGTCATCAGTCTGCCGTCAAGGCTGGTGGAATCCACCATTGCCGCGTCGGTAGTCGTCGCTGCGTTGAACAATCTGTATCCGCTGTTCCGCGAACGGCGCTGGATGATGGCGTTCCTGTTCGGGCTGATTCATGGGTTTGGATTTGCCAGCGTGCTGACCGATCTGGGCCTGCCGAAAGATGCGCTAGTGCTGGCTCTGGTAGGCTTTAACGTCGGTGTGGAAACCGGTCAGTTGGCGATTGTTGCGGTATTCCTGCCGGCGGCCTTTTTGTTGCGACGCACGCTGCTGTACCGCCGCGTCATCCTGCTGGGTGGCTCGGTGCTGATCGCCATTCTGGCCGCTGGATGGCTGGTCGAACGCGTTTTCGACATGAAGTTTTTACCGTTTTAAAGTGCTCGATGCAAACCTGACAGACCGGGGTCGACCTGGCACCATTCGCCCGGCAGGAGCGGATGCGTCTCCAGCGCGAACGGGCCGACTGCGACGCGCACCAGTCGCAAGGTTGGCAGCCCGACGGCTGCTGTCATGCGTCGTATCTGGCGATTTTTTCCTTCGATAATGGTGAGGGTCAACCAATGCGTCGGCGCGTTGACCCGCTGGCGGATAGGCGGATCGCGCGGCCACAGCCAGACCGGTGGCAGTACTTGTGTCGCGATGCAGGGCAACGTAGTGAAGTCACCCAGATCGACCCCGCCGCGCAGTCTGTCTAGTAGCGCTGTCTCGGGGTTCCCTTCGACCTGAACCAGATAGGTTTTCGGTTGCTTGCGCTGAGGGTGGCTGATGGCATGCTGCAGCTTGCCATCGTCGGTCAGCAGCATCAGCCCTTCGCTGTCGGCATCCAGCCGACCTGCCGGATAAACTGCCGGCACCGTTACATAATCAGCGAGTGTGGCGCGCCCCTGCTGCGCAGAAAACTGACACAGCACAAGGTACGGTTTATTAAAAAGAATCAATGCCATGCGACGCGCGGTAAAGAAATCGACCGCCCCATTTTAATTGCTGGCGCATGCGCAATACGGCCTAATTTGCGCTGCAGCGGTATTTTGCCGGTGTCGCAAAGCTGCTGCATCCAGTAAAATATGGGTGCATAATGTGAAACGCTATCTTATGTCTTATAGAAGACTTTAGATTTGACACCATTTGGACGCTGGTTTTGAATTGACAGAGGCGATTCAAGACTGGTTTCGGTTTCAAATTCACCCGCCCCACTCCGGAGACATCGATGTATCAACATATCAAAGTGCCTGCAGAAGGCAAAAAAATTACCGTCAACGCCGATTTTTCCCTGAATGTTCCGCATAACCCGATCGTGCCGTACATCGAAGGCGATGGCACCGGTATCGACATCAGTCCGGTGATGATCAAGGTGATTGACGCAGCGGTGGCGAAGGCCTACGGTGGCGAACGCAAGATCAGCTGGATGGAAATCTTTGCGGGGGAGAAGTCGACCAAGGTATACGGTCCGGATGTCTGGTTGCCCGAAGAAACCCTGCACGCATTGAAAGATTTTGTGGTCTCGATCAAAGGACCACTGACCACTCCAGTCGGCGGCGGGATTCGCTCGCTGAACGTGGCACTGCGCCAGGAGCTCGATCTGTACGTCTGTCTGCGGCCGGTTCGGTACTTCAAGGGCGTGCCTTCGCCGGTACGCGAGCCGGAAAAAACCGATATGGTGATTTTCCGTGAAAATTCGGAAGACATCTACGCGGGTATCGAGTGGCAGGAGGGTTCCGAAGGCGCCAAAAAGCTGATCGAGTTTCTGATCAAGGAGATGGGCGTCAAGAAGATTCGATTCCCGAATACTTCCGGCATCGGCATCAAGCCTGTCTCGCGTGAAGGCACCGAGCGACTGGTCCGCAAGGCGATCCAGTACGCGATTGACAATGACAAGCCATCAGTGACGATTGTCCACAAGGGCAACATCATGAAATACACCGAAGGCGGCTTCCGCGATTGGGCCTACGCACTGGCACAAAAAGAGTTTGGTGCTGAGCTCATCGATGGCGGACCATGGTGCAAATTCAAGAATCCAAAAACTGGTCGCGAAATCATGATCAAGGATTCGATCGCCGATGCTTTCCTGCAGCAAATTTTGTTGCGTCCAGCCGAGTACAGCGTGATCGCCACTCTGAACCTGAATGGGGACTACATTTCTGACGCACTGGCAGCGCAAGTTGGCGGTATCGGGATTGCGCCGGGTGCCAACCTGTCGGATTCGATCGCGATGTTCGAAGCGACACACGGTACCGCACCCAAATATGCCGGCAAAGATTACGTCAACCCGGGATCCTTGATTTTGTCAGCCGAAATGATGCTGCGCCACATGGGCTGGCTGGAAGCGGCAGAGCTGATCATCAGTTCGATGCAAAAATCGATCGCCTCAAAACACGTCACCTATGATTTTGCGCGCTTGATGGAAGGTGCAACTCAAGTGTCGTGTTCCGGCTTCGGCGAAGTGATGATCGAGAACATGTAATCAGCCTTGGTCACCGTGATGACCGGTATTTTTTCGTCCGTGCGTTGCCGATGCCGCTCTTATCGGCGGGGGGCACGATCGAGTGCGTATCGGATCAGATCAGCTTGAGTTTCGATCGCAAGTTTGCGCTTGATGTTCAGGCGGTGTGTCTCGACCGTACGCACACTCAGGTCAAGCGCCTGCGCGATATGTCTGCTGGATTTTCCAGTTGCGATGGCTTGCAGGATTTCGTTCTCGCGCGGGGTCAGCAGTAGCGCAGGTCCGGGTGTTGTCGCTAGCTGCGCGGCAATCCGCTCGCTGTAATACAGCTGTCCTGCCATCACCGTGTCAATCGCCGTGATGATCTCGATCGCCGGCGCGTCTTTCAATACGTAACCGCGTGCGCCGGCCTGGATCGACTGCAGTACATATTCGGCCTTGTCATGCATGCTCAGCATCAACACAGCAATATGCGGAAAAGCCGCATGGTATTGAGCGGTCAAATCGATACCATTGATGCCCGTCAAATTGATATCCATCAGTGCCAGATCGATTGGCAACGTAGCGGCATGATGTAATGCCTGGGCGGCGTTTTCGGCTTCTGCCACGACCTCAAAATGAATGATGGTTTCCAGCCGGGCTCGCAGGCCGTCGCGTACCAGCGGGTGGTCGTCGACCAGCAGAATACGGATTTGTTCAGGATTTGGCATGGTCGGTTCAGGTCATCGGGAGCGTGGCGATCAACTGCGTTCCTTGCGGCGAGGAGCTTAGCAGCAAGCAGCCACCCACGGCGTCGACACGTTCGTGGATGTTGCGCAGACCAATCCCGCGCTTGGGATTCTGTGCAATCAACGCAGTATTGAAGCCGCGGCCATTATCCGAGATCGTCAGTTGTACCGTCGTACTTTCGCCTGTCAGGGTAACGTGCACCATCGATGCGTCGGCGTGACGGCGTATGTTGTTTAACGCCTCTTGGGCGATCCGGAACAGAACTGTCTTGCGCACTTCCGACAAACTTCCTGCAGAGCCGGTAGCCACAAATTCTACTGCCACCACCGAGTCTTCAGAAAACTCACGGGTCAATCGATCGAGCGCCGCAACCAGTCCCAAATCGTCTAACAGCGCCGGCCGCAAATCGTGTGAAATCCGGCGCACCTCGCCCAGCACATCGTTCAGACCAGTGACAGCGCGGTCGAAAGAGTGCCGTGCCGTGTCGGCCTGCGCCGGCGAGCCGGCCAGCTTGGCAATGCCGGACTCAACCTGAAGCTTGATCGATACCAGCCACTGACTGATCCCATCATGCAGGTCGCGCGACAGGCGCGCGCGCTCGTCTTCCTGCGAACGCACTACACGCTGCGCCAGCACTTTAAGTTTGGCATCGGCAACCCGGTATTCGCTGAAATTCAGAGCCACGCCGGATAACGCAATGATCATCGCGCTGGCGATGGCGATACCGGCAATCCACCATATGGTGTTTTGAATGTTCGCCGAAAACTG
>JAYVEF010000039.1:0-6357 GCA_043748965.1 Burkholderiales bacterium | reverse complement strand
AGGCCAGCGCGACGGCGTTTTGTAGCGGAATGTCAGGCTTGTTCATCGGGTTTTATCGATAGCGAATCGAGCTTCAGACCAGCCGCATCGGTGGCGTCCGCAAAGCGCCCCACGTGCTGGCGCAATGCGACGGCGCTGGCCGGGTTGGCAGTACGAACCTGTACCTGAATATGCTCGCCGATCAGCATGACCGTAGCAGCAACTCGACCCAACGTCGGCAGGTTGAACCGGACCACGCTCTGCCAGCTACGCTGGTCATCGGACGGTACGCCATGCTGGCTGGCTGCATCGCGCGATTCGTCGGATTGCCGGCTCACTTCCCATTCGATTTTCTGCCCTGGCCAGACCTCACCCTGCCACTGCACACGCGGCTGTTCCAGTGTGTTCAGCTGGAGATTAACCAGCCGCGCCGTATCGGGATGCAGCGCCGGTTCCGCGCGATTGGCCGCGGTATCGGTCAGCAGGCCCGACAGGTGGGTACCGTCTGCATCGGTCTGGCTGGTGAGCGCCAGCAAATGTCCGGCGGGCGCGGCGCCCGCAGCATCCCGGCCGGGTGACGCGTTCAGATTCTGAGGCTCCCGCAGCAAGTCTACCAACGCTCTCGTGCCGCTGGCCCACTGCTGCACATGCGCCTCATAAAACAGGCCGCTGCTACTGAGTGTTTTTTGCAGCGCGGCGGCGATCTGTTCGGGCGCCACGCCGGGGCCGCTTACCAGTGGCAATTTGCCGACCAGACCGGCACCGTTGCCTTGCTGGAGAAGGGTGTCGATCAGGCGCGCTGTGGCGCTTAATGTGGTGGGCGCGGCTGCTGATTCACCACCCAGCGAAAAGGTCAGGCGCGGCGTAGTCGCCACCAGTGTCAATTGAAGTTCGTCGCCGATCTTGCTGCCGGCTGGCAGATTGGTACGAATTGCCGCGTCAGGCAGCTTCACCACAAACGAACCATCCGCCAGCAGGGCTTCGACCGTACCCTGAACCTGCTGACCGATGACAATTTGCGCCAGTCGGCTGGTGGCTTCTTCACGCACATCGCCGATTTTGGTGATCGGCAGTGCGGCCTCGAGCTGGGCGATCGAGCGGACTCCCTGGCTATCGGCCCGGATCTCCATGATCAGCCGGCGTGTGCCCCGCCGTAGGCGCGCGACAGTTTGCGCTCGGTTCCGGCACTGTTGATTAGCTGCGCCAATTCAGCCATCCAGGGTTCGGTGATATCACGGATCTGCCGATCGTCGGCGAGAATTTTTTGAATGATCTGTACTTTGCGCAGGCGCGTGGCGCCAGTCAGCGCGGCCGGTGCTTCGCCGCTTTTGAGGACTTCGATATGGCTGGCTACACGTGACTCGAGTGTGACCATCTGTTCCCAGTCGCGTTTGCGGGCAGCCGCCAGCATCTGGTCCGTGATGATAGCTACGGTTTCGTAGAGCGAGATGACTTCTTGGCTATTCATGGATACTCAGGCTTTCATTAATTTTGGCGAGTAGGTTGACAGATCTAGGGCCGCTTGTGGTACCGGCAGAGTAGCTGCGCCGCCGATCGCATCCCATGCAGTTTTTAGCTCCGTCAGCAGTCCGTGTACTTCACGCAGCAGTTCAGGCTGATTTTTTAGATTGGCAATCAGCAGTAGATTACTCATGTATTCGTAGAGCGAGTCGAGATTTTCGGCGATCGCGCCGCCGACTTTTTTATCGAGACTGGCACGCAGCCCGTTGTCGATAATCGTGATCGCCTTGGAGATCGACTTTCCCTTGGCAGGAATGTTCCCGGCTTTCATGAACAGCTCCGCCGCAGTTACCGCGACTAGTGCGCCGTCAAACAGCATCACGATCAATTTATGCGGCGACGCCAGTGCAACGTCGGTTTCAATGCCGACGCTGGCATAGGCACTGGCACCGCTCTTGGATGATCCGAACATGGTCATGACTCCTTACTGAATTTTCGGCAGACTTGCCAGTTGTTGGGTAAGAAAAGAGCTGGTAGCCTGTAGCCCGCTGATGACTGTGTCGAGTGCGGTAAATTGTGCGCGGTAGCGTTTTTCATTGGCGGCAATGGTGGCCTGCAATTGCAATTTGTTTTTGCCAATGCTACTGATCGATGCGTTGATGCCAGACGTGCGCGAACTGATTGGACCGCTACTTCCCAGCAGGCCTGTGATCAGTTTGTCGAGCTGAAACGCATAGCCTTGAGAATAATTGATCGTGCCACGTGCGCCGAGCGTGCTGCCACTTGTCAGCACGTTCAGGCCTTCCGCAGCGTTGCCGGTAGCGCCGGTCAGCAGTTGGCCGACACCAACGCCAGTGGCGCCGTTGATGGTGCCGACTACATCGAGTCCCGCCAACAAGGTGGGCGCGCCGCCAAACAAGGCTGCCCGTGCGGTACCGCCGGTCACGCCAACGCCGGCGCTTGCGCCATAGGCATTCGAAGTAATTTTTAGGACGCCGGCATTTTGGCTTACCGTGACGCTGGCGCCTGCACTCGAAAACGCCGCTGCGCCGTTGATCTGCCCCTGCACCGCAGCCGCCAGCGAGGCAAAACTGTAGTTGCCGGCGGCAAGCGTGATGGTGGTGCTGGCGCCGTTCAGACTGACGTTGAGGGTATCGTTGCTACCTGCAGTGATCGATGTGTCGAAACCCGCCGTCACGGTTGGCGTCGCGCCCAGCAAATTGAGTTTGCCGTTGCCGCCGGTAACGCTCGCAGCAGACCCCGAACCTGTTTTGTTGGAAGTGATCGTCAGCACGCCGGCAGCGTCGCTGACTGTCACGGCCGCACCGGCACCGCTAAAAGCCGGGCTGGCATTGATTTGCGTCTGGACATTGCTATCGAGCGCCGCGGCGGAAGCATACACGCCACGCGTTAGCGCTACCGTGGAGGAGACGCCGTCAAGCTGCACTATCAAGGTGTCATTGGTGGCATCGATCGTCAGGCCTGCAGCTGCAGAGCCGACGCTCTTGCCATTGCCAGCGCCAGTTACCGTAGCTAGGCCGGTCGCGCTACCCTGACGTGCCAGTTGCGATATTGTGACTGGATAAGCGCCAGGCTTGGTGTTGGCAGTGGCGCCGACGTAGCTGACAAGACTGTCGGTGCTTTTGCCGACCGCGGCAAAAAGCCCGGCGATGTCGCTGAAATTATTCTCGACCGCGCTTTGCAATTTGGCAGTGTCGAGAGTCAGCTGGCCGGTTTTTTGCAAAGACACGCCGACTTGTGACAAGAGGGTATAAGCACTGTTGCCGCCACCGACAGGAGCGTTCAGTACACTGCGAATCTGCGTCTGGATCGAGCGGATCGATGAATCACCGTTCAGAATTGCGGCCTGTTTGGTGGCCGGGTCATACGCCGAAACGTCGGCCAGCGTTTGCGAAATCTGATTGTATGCATTGACGAACTGCGTCACTGCGTTTGACACGGCGGCACTATCGCGCGTGACGGTGATGTTGGTGGTCACACCTGCAGCACTTTTTCCGGTCAGATTGAGAGTGACGCCGGCGATCACGTCGGCAACTGTATTGGATGATTTGCTGATCGCAATACCATCAACTTTGAACTGAGAATTTTGCGCTGTGATGTTTTCGGTCAAGGCCTGTGCGCCGGCCGGGTTCTGACTAAGCAGCGTCGATAACGCCGCATCACCTGCCACAGAAATTTTGAGACTATTACTGGCCCCGGTGACGGTGCTGGTCAGCACCAGTCGATACGGCGCAGCGCTGCCATCGTTGACGATCGAGGCGGTCACGCCAATTTTGGCGCTGTTGATGGCGTCGCGAATACCCGACAGCGTATTGCTGCTCGGATCGATGGTGACGGTTTTGACACCCGCAGCGTTGCTGGTAAAGCTCGCACCCGAGTACACGCCGACCGCCACGCTACCGCCGCTGATGGTGCCGAAATCGAATGTCAGCGTGCCGTTGCCGATTACCGCGCCGCTACTGGCCTGACCGGTAGTCGTGAGTTTTTGCGCCTGCGCCAGTTGGGTGACTTCCAGTGCATAGCTGCCCGGCACTGCGGCTGAGCTGCCGCTGACGCTGGCAATCGTGGCGTCCGCTGCGGTGACTCTGACACCCTGAAACTTGGTAATGTCAGACAGTCCGTGCAAAGCATTTTGAAACGTCGACAACGAACCGGCAACACTGCCGATGGCCGACAGCTTGCTTTGAAAGCTGGCTTCCTGGCGCGCCAGGGTCGTTAGTGGCCTGCTGTCGACGGCGATCAATTGGCTGACGATGCCGTTGACGTCAAGGTTCGAACCGATGCCGGGTGATGAAATAGTCATAATCTGCGCCCTCGCAAGAGGTTAAGCCTTGTCCCTGACCAGCAAACCCTGCAGCCTGCCCAGGTCTTTGGAAATCTCGACGATCTGCTCGGTCGGAATTTGTCGTATCACTTTGCCGGTCGCGGTGTCGACGATCTTGACCAGAACCTGTCCGGTCTCGCTGTCCTGCATGAACTGAATACCGTCCGTGCTTGGCGTCAGATATTTGTTGATGATGTCGATCGAGCGTTTGACTTCCGCCTCCGAAGGTGGAAGGATCGGCACCGCCTTAGTCGAAGTAACGTTGATACCATTGTCTGCCACCACCGGATTGGCACTCACCGGAATCGGCATGGCGATCGCTCGCGGCAAGTCAGACGATGCTGGCACACTGCCGGAGCGAATCCCGGCGCTTGCAATGATATCCATGTTAATCCCCTTTTTCAGTGGGAAGACGGAAAGCGGTTTCCCGATTTCCGTCCAGGTTCAGCGACCCCGAAGGGTCACCGGATGTTCTGCTGCGTAAATCTATTAACGCAGCAGGGACAATACACCGTTCGGCAGGGAATTCGCCTGCGCCAAAATCGCCGTACCCGCTTGTTGCAGAATCTGACCACGGCTGAGTGAAGCCGTTTCGTGCGCGAAGTCGGCGTCCTGAATTCGGCTACGTGATGCACTCAAGTTCTCCGACGTGGTTTGCAGACTGGTGATGACCGAAGCAAAACGGTTCTGGATCGCACCCAGTGAAGCGCGCGAACTGTTGATTGAGGTCAATGCGCCATCGATGGCTGACAGTGCGTTCGAAGCGCCCGTAGCGGTCAGCAAACTGATCGACGAGATGCTGTTGACCGATAGCGTAGTGCTTGGTGATGTCGTAGCCGCAGTTAACCCCGCTTTGACAACGCCGCCACCGCTTACGACGATACCAGCAGAATTGTTCGAATTCAGGGTGACCGTGCCATGTGTAACTACGGCGGCAACGGAGGCTGCGGTGTCACCGGTGACTAGGCCGGTGGCGGTAAGTGCTTGTGCAGCGGTGGTGGTGCCTAACGCTACCAGACTGATATCGCGCCCGTCGGTTGCCGTTAAAGTCACTTTGCCGGTGTTGTCGGCTGTAGCGGTCACGCCTGACTGCGCCGAGACCGAATTAAACGCTGCGGCCACGTTGGCGCCCTGCCCAGGTGCGGTACCACCGGATGGGACTGCACCGATACTGATTCCGTTGACTGAAATCGAATTGGCGGCTGCCAGTGCGCCGGCGGTTGGTACAGCGCCGGTAACAGCGGTAGCATTCGCCTGCGCCGTCACGCCTGATTGTGAAGATACAACATTGATCGCGGTGGCAATCGAGAACGCACTCGCCGCGCTCTGCCCAGGCGCGGCGCCAACATTTGACGCGCCAACTTGAAACCCATTTAGCGTCACGTCGCCAGCGATGATTGCCGCAGTGGTGGCACTGGAAGTGACGGTGGTCGAGGTCGATGTACCGCTGCCGCCGAGTGCTGTGATTCGAGCGCTGGCGATAGAACTGACTGTAATGCTGTCATTAGAGGTGTTATTCGCACCGACCTGAAAACTTTGTGCATTGAATGAACCGTCGAGCAATTTGTTGCCGTTAAATGAAGAACCCGATGCCACGCGGTCAATCTCAGCGGCGAGTTGTTTGGCTTCGTTGTCGATTGACGCACGGTCCGATGCAGAATTCGAGCCGTTGGCTGATTGCACGGCGAGTTCACGAATACGCTGAAGGTTGTTACCGATCTGTGCCAGATCGCCCTCAGCCGTCTGGGCTAGCGAAATACCGTCGTTGGCGTTACGGCCCGCTTGATCCGAGCCACGGATTTGCGAAGTCAGACGCTCCGAAATCGCCAGGCCGGCAGCGTCATCCTTGGCGCTATTGATGCGCAGACCAGACGACAGACGCTGCAACGAAGTAGCCAGCGCGTTTTGCGAAGTGGTCAGATTGCGCTGTGCGTTAAGTGACGCGATGTTGGTATTGATGAATGAGGACATGATAAATCTCCTGAGGTCGGGGTCTGATGACGGTAGCTTTTGAGAGCCGGGTCAACTTTGGTCTTCCTCTTTTCGGAGGGGTGCAGACCGCTGTTGTAATC
>JAYVEF010000038.1:0-6389 GCA_043748965.1 Burkholderiales bacterium | reverse complement strand
CATGCCGCGCGATTGCCGGTGACACCGCAAGCACCTCTTCGCGGTAGGCCGGTAGCGCGATGACCGACTCGATCGCTCGCACCACTTGCGCCATGCGTTCGGTGTGCGCGTGCGATACGAACACCGGACGCGCGGCGAACAAATAGGGACAACGTTGCAAAATCAGCTCGAAAAGACCCGGCTGGCCGATTGCCGATTCCAGCGCCACGCGCAACGCGACGCTGTCGAGACTGATGCAGAAGCACTCGCTATTGAGTACTTCGATCGATTCGGCGTCGAGTAAAGGTGGGCCACCGGCGGCCGTCGATGATGGTTGCACAGGATAGGTCATGGGAAAGTCCGCCAGTGGAATCGAGCAGTAATCATAAGACAGAGCGTGGTCAGGCAGGAACTGAGCGCACAAGCCGATTCAAGGACCAGCCACAAAAAAAGCTGGGAAAATTCGTTGCCGGCAGCGGCACCTGCCAATTTGTCGAACCTTGCTTTCTTCACTGTCGCTACGCATTTATAAAAGTAATCCCGAGCTGATTAAAGCCGCAATTTGTTTCCGTCCATACGCGCGATGAGGCGAAATAATCTGCGAACAAAGTGAGTAGTAACGCTGCCGTCGAGTCATCCTGTATTGGTAAATCATTCAATAGGCACCCCGTTGCCGTCCACGACGGTGATCTTGACTGGGATTCCAGCCTGGACGCTTTGCGTGACAGTGCAGAAATCTTCAAACTGTTCGAGTACGCGGTCCAGATGGTCAAGCTCCCCCCCCTTTTTTGCCAGCTGAATCGCGACGTCGATGTGTCGGATACGCAACCGGTCTTTTTCATTCCGATCCACGATGCAGGTCGCAGTGGTGGTGATGCCGCCAGCATCCTGCTTGAACTTTTGCAATGAGAACAGCAAACTCGCCGACAGGCAGTTCGCAATTGCCGCCAGCAGCAAGTGGGTTGGCGCCGGACCCTCGCCCTGACCCAGCGGTGCTGGCTCATCCGCAAGAAGTGTGGGCATCGCCGTGCCAAAATCCACCAGGAATTGATAGTTCTGCTTTTGTGTAATCGTGACGCTGAGCGTTTCAGCCATAGCAATGCTCCAGTGGATATGATTGTTCGCAAGGCACGACTGTGATCACCCCTCACGCACCCCCAACTTTTTCAAACCGATTTCAAGTGGACAAAACTGCGTGAAGCTGCTTTGCAAAAGATTGGCGCCGACAAATACGGTCAACCACAAAAAGTATTTGCTGACGAAAAGCGGACTCTCCGGCACCCCGAGTCCCAGCGAAACAAGGACGAATATTCCTGCAAACATGCGGACCATCCGATTGGTGTTCATCATCACTTCTCCTGAAAAAAACTAAGAAAATTTCTTCCGATTCGCCGCGTAGTACAGTACCGGGATCACTACCAGCGTCAGCAAGGTGGAGACCAAAATGCCGAAGATCAGCGAGATCGCCAAGCCGTTGAAAATCGGGTCGTCTAGTATGAAACCCGCACCGATCATCGCGGCCAATCCGGTAAGTACAATCGGCTTGGCGCGCGCCGATGCCGCGTTGACTACGGCCTCGACAAACGGCGTACCCTGGGTAACCTGCAGGTTGATAAAGTCGACCAGCAGGATCGAATTGCGTACGATGATGCCGGCCAGTGCGATCATGCCGATCATCGACGTCGCCGTATATTGCGCACCCAGCAGCGCATGACCGGGCATCACGCCGATGATGGTCAGCGGGATCGGCGCCATGATGATCAGCGGCGTCAGGTACGACCCGAACTGCGCGACCACGAGGATGTACACCAGGATCAAACCAACCGCATACGCCAGTCCCATGTCGCGGAAAGTTTCGTAGGTGATCTGCCACTCGCCATCCCATTTCAACGCGAACTGGCGATACGGGTCGGACGGTTGCTGGATAAAATATTCGCCCAGCGGCGCGCCCTGCGCCGCTGTCAAATGCTTGAGCTTGCCACGCACCGCGAACATGCCGTACAGCGGGCTATCGAGTTTGCCAGCCATGTCGCCGATCACATACGTCACCGGTAGCATATCCTTGTGATAGATCGTCTTCTCGCGCAGAGTCGGTTGCACTGTCACCAGTTCGGATAGCGGCACGTTGTCGCCGGCAGCCGACTTGACCGTTATCGTCAGCAGCGTGTTCAGTCTGGCTTGTTGCTCTGGCGGTAGCGTCAGTCTGACGGGAATGCCGTACTTCGACTGCCCGTCGTGCAGCGACGTGATGTCCTCGCCGGCGAGTGCGACATGCATCGCCTGCACCACATCGGTGGTCGCAATGCCGAGCAGTGCTGCCTTGCTCTGATCGACGCGCAGCACAACTTTTTTCGCATTTTCTTCGATTGAATCGTCGATGCCGATGATGTCTGCAGTCTGGCTGAACGCCTGCCGCACCTGCTTGGCCAAGGCGTGTCGACCGGCTTCGTCAGGTCCGTAGATTTCTGCCACTAAGGGCGACAGAACCGGTGGTCCGGGCGGGACTTCTACCACCTTGACCTTGGCACTGTGGCGAGCAGCAATTTTTTCCAGTGTGGATCGCACCGCAGCCGCGATTTCATGGCTCTTGCGCGAGCGCTTGTGCTTGTTCACCAAGTTCACCTGCAGATCGCCAAACTCGGGCGCCTGACGCAGATAGTATTGCCGCACCAATCCATTGAAATTGATCGGTGCCGCCGTGCCGGCATAACCCTGAAAATCGGTGACCTCATCGATGGTTGCGAGGTACCTGCCCATGTCGTGCAGCACTGCTGCAGTGTTTTCGACCGGGGTCCCGGCTGGCATATCGACCAAGACCTGAAACTCCGATTTGTTATCGAATGGCAGCATCTTCAATACGACCAGTTGCACCGCCGCCAGGCTGACCGACAACAGGATTGCGACCAGGATCGCCGCCCAGAGCAGGCGGCGATGGCGCAGCGCCTTTTTATCTGCGAGAAAGGGTAGCAGCAACTTGCTGAACCAGCGGTGCAGTTTGCTTTCGTCGTGCGCTGCATGTCCGGCGCCGCCAGTTTGCGCTCTCGAAAGTCGATGTGCGAGCCAAGGCGTAACAGTGAATGCAATCAGCAGCGAAATCACCATGCCCATGCTGGCATTAATCGGAATTGGGCTCATGTACGGCCCCATCAATCCGCTGACGAATGCCATCGGTAGTAGTGCCGCGATCACGGTAAACGTCGCAAGGATGGTCGGGCCACCAACTTCATCGACAGCCAACGGTATGATTTCGGTCAACGACTTGTCAGGCGTCAGCTGGCGATGTCGATGAATGTTTTCTACCACCACGATCGCGTCGTCGACCAAAATGCCGATTGAAAAAATCAGCGCGAACAGCGACACACGATTAAGCGTGAAGCCCCATGCCCAGGAGGCAAACAAGGTCGCCGCCAGGGTCAGGATCACTGCGAGACCGACGATCACGGCTTCGCGCCAGCCGATTGTAAAAAGTACCAGCAGTACCACGGCGGAAGTCGCAAAAATCAGCTTTTCAATCAGCTTGACCGCCTTGTCATTGGCGGTCTCGCCATAGTTACGGGTCACACTGACTTCGACGCCGGTCGGCACCACTGTGTTGCGCAGCTCGGCGACTCTGCGCGTGATGTTGTCGGCGACCTGTACCGCGTTTTCTCCAGATTTCTTGGTGATGGAAATCGTCACTGCTGGAAATTCACTGCCTGCCGTTGGTACTGGTACTGGTACTGGTACTGGTACTGCTACTAGTAACGGCGTTGGTGTTGCCGACGCTGCCGCCTTGCCCACGCCGAACCACACGTATTGCGACGGTTGCGCCGGACCATCGACGATGCGCGCCACATTCGACAAGGTGACTGGATTGCCACCACTCACACCCACCACTAGTTCACCGACCTCCTTCGCACTTGCCAAAAAATTGCCGGTCTGGACTTCGATCAGGCGGTTGTCGGCAGTCAGCTGGCCCGAGGGCAAGGCGGCATTCACACCCAATAATGCCTGGCGAATTTCATTGATCGCCAGGTGAGAGGCAGTCAACTTGTCGATGTCGAGCAGCACGCGTACTACACGGCCGGGCCCACCGATCGTCACCACTTCGCGCGTGCCGGGTACACGTTTCAATTCGGCTTCCATTGCGTGCGCCACACGCGCCAAGTCATAGGCGCCACGTTGGCTGTCGGAGGTCCATAACGTGAGCGATACCACCGGCACGTCGTCGATGCCTTTCGGTTTGATCAGTGGTTCGCCGACGTTCAGTTCACGCGGTAGCCAGTCGCGGTGCGAGTGAATCGTGTCGTAAAGCCGCACCAGCGCTTCGGTGCGCGGCACGCCGACCTTGAATTGCGCGGTAATGATCGCCATGCCCGGTTTGGATACCGAATACACATGATCGAGACCCTGCATCTGTCCGATTACCTGCTCGGCCGGCGTCGCGATCAGGGTCTCGACATCTTTGGCGGAGGCGCCGGAAAATGGAATCAACACATTGGCCATCGTCACATTGATCTGCGGCTCTTCCTCGCGTGGCGTCACCAGCACCGCGAATAGGCCGAGCAGTAACGCTATCAACGCAATCAACGGCGTCAATTGCGAGTGCAGAAAAAACCGCGAAAGGCGACCGGCAATACCCATACGTCTATTAATCCTTGATTTTCAAGATGCCGAGCAGCTTCAACAGATACTTTTCGTAGATCGGCTCGGATGTACCTTTCTTCATCTTGCGCATGAAATATTTTTCAAACGCGATCTTTGCCAAGTGCACCCATTTACCTTCTGCGAACCAGTTGACATTGCGGGGCGGGATTTGCGGCAAGGCAACGAATGCAATCCCGCTATCGCCAAAGTCGGCCAGACAGATCGCATTCCAGGTCGCCTTCGCGGTCGGCTCTCGCCCCTGCAGCTGTGCTTGAATATTGTGTGCAGTGGCAGTGACCATTGATTCGATCATGTAGCCGGTTTTGGGTGCGCCGGTCGGCACCGGCGTGACTTCGACCGGTGGAATCGCCACGCATACACCGATCGCATAAATATTTTTAAAAGTGGGATTGCGCTGATGTGCGTCGATCAAAATGAAGCCACGCGGATTGGTCAATCCATCGATCCCGGCAACCGCATCGATGCCCCGAAAGGCCGGCAATACCATTGAGTAAGAAAACGGCAGCTCGTGTTGTGTTTCGATCGCGCCGCGTTTATCGCACTCGGCCACGTACATCTTGCCGTCTTCGACCTTCAGTATCCGGGCGTTGCAAATCCATTTGATATGCCGATTGCGCAGCGCCGATTCGAGCATGGTTTTTGAATCGCCTACGCCGGAAAGTCCCAGATGGCCAATGTAGGGTTCGGGCGTAATGTAGGTCATCGGCACGCGATCGCGGATTTTGCGTCGACGCAGGTCGGTGTCCATGATGAACGCAAACTCATAGGCCGGACCAAAACAGGACGCGCCTTGCGCCGCGCCCACCACGATCGGTCCAGGTGCGGCGACGAATTTGTCCCACGCCTGGCCGGCGGTGATCGCATGATCGACGTGGCAAACCGATTGTGTGTATCCGTTAGGCCCCAAACCTTCCACTTCATCGAAAGCGAGTTTCGGGCCTGTTGCGATGACAAGAAAATCATAATCGAGCATCCTGCCATCGCCCAGCTCGACCTGATTACGCGCGGGGTGGAGCCGCTTCGCACCCGCACCATCGAAAGCGATGCCCTTGCGCTTGAGGTGCGGCGCCACCTGAAATTCAATTGCGTCACGCCTGCGCCAGTTGACTGCGACCCACGGGTTGGAAGGGACGAAATGAAATGTGTCGGTGTTCGATACCAACGTGATGTGGTCGCCGGGCCGGAGCAAAGGCTTCAATTCGTAGGCCATCGGCATGCCGCCGATGCCCGCGCCCAGGATGACGATATGCGCCATACTTACTCCAGAGGTTAGACGCAGAAAATCCGCATCGACTATTTTTCGATCGGCGCTGCGTTGTTCGACCTAGTGCCGGATAAGAGACCCGCCTTGACAGGATCCAGCGCAACGCGTTCGCCTTCATGCAGCCCGGAAAATACTTCGACATAGCCGTCGACCGATATTTCGCCGACGCGAATCTGCCGCAGTTGCGCCGGCCCGCCTGCGCTTTGCACATACGCGGCAGTGACTTCACTGCGACGCAGCACCGCCCGTTCCGGAATCACCAGCTTGCGTGCTACGCCAGTGGCGAAATAGGCGCGCGCAAATTGTCCCGGCAGCAGTCCGGCGGCATCGCCCAATTCAAGGCGCAGCTTGACCGTATGCGTGCGGCTGTCTGCAAATGGCACCAGAGTGACCTGTAGCGGCGTCAGACTGCGCTCCAATGCAGGTAACTCGACCCGGACCGGCAACTGCAGCTTGACGCTGCGCAGGCTGGACTGCGACAGCGTCGCAATCACGCGCA
>JAYVEF010000037.1:0-6446 GCA_043748965.1 Burkholderiales bacterium | reverse complement strand
TTGCCGGATTGCACGACACGTAGACGATGCGCACAGGTTTCAGGTCTACCGACAACGCGGCCAGTGCCTCGCACAACGCCATTGCGCCATCGCGTGGCGGGTCGACCAGGAGGCGCGTGAAATATCCGAGGGCGATCAGGTCTGCGACCTCGATCTCGAACAGGTTGCGGCTTGAAAAAGTAATCTTGTCCTGCAGCCCGTTGGCGAGCGCATTTTGACTGGCGCGCATGGTCAGCGCAACGCTGCCCTCAATGCCCACCACGGCGCGCGCCAGTGTCGCCAGCGGCAAGGTAAAGTTACCCAGCCCGCAGAACAGGTCGGCTACCCGGTCGTCTGGCTGGACGTCGAGCAAGCGCAGTGCGCGCGCCACCAGTACGCGATTGATCTGGTGATTAACCTGGGTAAAATCAGTCGGCTTGAATGGCATGCAAACGCCGAATTCCGGCAAGCTGTAATGCAGTTGCTGGTCTGGCGGATAAAAAGGCGTCGCGCTGTCGGGACCGGACGGCTGCAACCACCATTGCACTTGATGCTGGTCGGCGAATTTTTTCAAGAGCATCTCGTCGCCAGCCCCAAGCGGCGCCATGATACGCAGTACCAGCACCGTAAGCGGGCCGTTGTTGCCCTCCCCGACCGCCAGTTCGATCTGCGGTACTTGTTCGGCAATCGATAATGCAGCGATCAACCCACGCAGTGGCACCAGCATCGCCGAAACCTGCGGTGGCAAAATATCGCAACTGCGCATGTCGGTAATGTAGGCTGATTTTTTTTCGTGAAAACCCACCAGCATGCCGCCTTTTTTGGCGACGTTTCGCACCGAAATCCGGGCCCGATAGCGGTAACCCCAGGTCGGCCCATGGATCGGCCGCAAGATAAGTTGCGGTCGCAATTTGCCGATGTGCCACAGATTGTCTTCCAGCACACGTTGCTTGATGGCTACCTGCGCTGGCGCAGAAAGATGCTGCATCGCGCAGCCACCGCACACGCCGAAATAGTCGCAGCGCGGCGTCACGCGCTGTGCCGATTCACGCAGCAGCGCTGTCATATTGGCGGCTTCCCATTTGGATTTTTTGCGAAACGACACGAAGCGTACCTGCTCTCCAGGCAGGGCGCCTTCGACAAAAATTACTTTGCCCTGGGTACCGTCCGGATTGACCAGATTGCCAACGCCGCGGGCGTCCATATCGAGCGAGCGAATGTCGAGAATGTCTGATTGCATGGTATCTGGAATAGAAAAAATCGGCGCGACCGAAGTAGGTCGGTGTTCGGCGCAGAACAGCCGGTCAGAGCAAAGCGTCGCGATCGACCCCGCGGGAGGCGAAAGTGCGCTTTAGCTTGACCAGCGCTTCCTGTTGGATCTGGCGCACGCGCTCACGCGTGACGCCCATCTCGGCCGCCAGTTGTTCGAGCGTGGCCGGGTCGTCATTGTCGAGGCCGAAGCGACGGGTAATCACCAGTCGCTGCTTGTCAGGTAGCTTTTTTAACCAGTCTCGCACCAGCACCGTGCTTTCATGGTGCTCGGCCAACGTGTCGGGTGCGTCGGCAATATCGCCAGGCAGCAAATCCATCAGGCTGGCTTGCGGATCATTGTCCAGCGGCGCATCCAGAGAGGTCGCGTGCTCGGACAATGCCAGAATATCCTGTACGTCTTCGAGCGGCCGATCAACAAGATGGGCGATGTCTTCGGCAGTAGCATCCTTGCCGTCGTGATGCTGCGCTTCAAGATGGTATTTGGCGCGCAGGATTTGATTCAGCTCGCGCACCACATGCACCGGCAGGCGCACCGTACGCGCCTGATTCATGATCGCGCGTTCGATACTTTGCCTGATCCACCAGGTGGCATACGTAGAAAATCTGAAGCCCCGCTCGGGTTCGAACTTGTCGATCGCCCGCATCAAACCCAGATTGCCTTCTTCGATCAGGTCCAGCAGAACCACGCCGCGATTGATATAGTGTTTGGCGATCGATACCACCAGCCGCAAATTATGCTCGATCATTTTTTGGCGCGCGTCAAAGTTGCCCGCTTTGGCCAGCGTGGCAAAGTGCACCTCTTCCGGCACGGTCAACAGTGCGCGTGCACCGATTTGGTTCAGATAGCGCTGCGTCGCGTCGGTCGATAATTCAGCCGCCAGCACTTTTTTAAGCTCGTCGATGGTCGCGGTCGCCGCCACGCTGTCGACTGTTTCGGTAACGTCGTCGGCTGCGACCTCGGTGCCGGCAGCGTTCAGCGGCGCATCGAGCGACTCCGGCGGCAGCTCATCATCGTCCACCGGTGCAACAGGATTTTTGGTCATTTCGGAGGTAGAAATTTCGACGGATCGACCGGCTTGCCTTGCTGGCGGATTTCAAAGTGAAGCCTCACTCCGTCGGCGTCGGAACTGCCCATCTCGGCAATTTTTTCACCCTTCGATACGGTCTGACCTTCCTTCACCATAATGGTTTTATTGTGTGCGTAAGCCGACAGTAAATTATTGCTGTGCTTGACGATCACCAAGTTGCCATAACCGCGAATCCCGCTACCGGCATACATCACCTTGCCGCCCGCAGCGGCCACCACCGGCTGACCACTTTTGCCAGCGATATCAATGCCTTTTTTGCCTTCTTCAAAAGTACCGACTATTTTGCCTTCGGCGGGCCAAATAAAGCCGATATTTTCTTCGGCAGGCATCGCTGATTCGGCTACTTTCTCGCTCGGCTTGAGGTCGGCGGAACGTGCCGGATCGGGACGCACGGCGACCGCCTGCACCGTGGATTCGGCCTTTTGTAATTCCGCCAGTGCCGCTTCTGAGAACGGACGCTTGTCGCCGCGCGGACCAGTCTTGACGGCGATATTCGCGGTCGGTACCGCCGAGGCCGACGGCGTCGTATTGAGAGGACGCACTTCAACACCGGAACCGGCCGCGACGCTGCCGGTCTGCGCAGCGCCCGCTGGCGGCACTATGCGCAGTACCTGATCGACGCGAATATCGTTGGGGTTCGCGAGCTGATTCCAGCTCACCAGATCGCGATAATTCTGGCCGAGTTCAAGTGCGATACGCAACAGCGTATCGCCTTTTTTTACCGTGTAATAACCAGGGCCGTCGGATGCCCGTGCAGCGCTGCCGTCGGCGGTGGCGTGGCTGCCGGTAGCGGATGTTCCAAGGTCCACTACCGGGGCACGGTGCGGTGTAGTGTTACAGGCGGCGAGGGAAAATGTCATTAAAAGGCATGACAAGGAAATGGGCAAAGATGTTTTTTTCATTCTGATTTGCGTCGTTGTGCGGTGAGATGCTGGCGGTCAGACCGTACCAGCACGCAGCGGTACGAAATGACAATCCTCCAGCGTGGTGTTGCGCCATTCGAATTTGCCGATGCGCTCGATTAACTGCAGCACCTGGTGGCGGGCACCGACTGGCGCGACCAGCCTGCCGCCAACTGCCATTTGATCGAGCAACGCCTGTGGCACTTCGAGGCCGGCGGCAGCCAGAATGATGCCGTCGAACGGGGCCACTTGCGCTAGACCAAGCATACCATCTCCGTAATGCAATCGGATATTCGCGATCCGCATTGGCCGCAAATTGGCTTTGGCCAATTCATGCAACGGCCGGATCCGTTCAACTGAAAATACCTCTTTGGCCACCAATGACAACACTGCAGCCTGGTAGCCGCAGCCGGTACCAATTTCGAGCACGCGATTTAGCGAAGCCCCATTGCGCATGACTTCGATCATGCGCGCGACGATGTACGGTTGTGAAATCGTCTGGTGGTAACCGATCGGAATCGACGCGTCCACATAGGCCTGCCCAACCATGCCGGGCTCCATGAACAAATGGCGCTGAACTGCCTCCATCGCGCCCAGTACAAGGGCATCGGTAACGCCCTGCTTGGCGATACGTGCCACCATCGCCAGGCGCACGCCGTCCGGCACGAGCGGCGTCTGCCTTCCACGATCGTATGCCGGGTCGTCAACCGCGTGGCGTTGGAGGCGACCACCAGCATGTTCTGCGGTACTACGCGGCGCCAGATGACGCGCTGCATTCTGGGTCGCCGTCTGCGGCGTGGCGACGCGCGCCCTGAGCGGGGCAAGCCCACCGCGGCCGGATCTTTCGGTCAGCGCAGACAATGACAGCGGAAAGCGCTTGTCCTTGTCGCCGGCCTTGCTGGTCATGCCAGACCTTTTTCGAGCGCCTTGAGTTGTGCGGTGTGCGTCAGATCGATTTGCAGCGGGGTGATCGAGACGTGGCCCAGCGCGGTCGCATGAAAATCGGTACCCTCGCCGGCATCGCGCGCTTTGCCGGCCGGGCCGATCCAGAAAATTTCGCGACCATGTGGATCTTTGGCTTTGATCACCGCTTCGGATTCATGGCGTTTGCCGAGCCGTGTCGCCACCACTCTGGTCAGCGCCGCATAAGGCAGGTTCGGGATATTTACGTTCAGCAAATACGGTTTCGGTAGGCTGTCGAATCTGCGCTCGACGATCTCGCGGGCGATGCGCGCTGCCGCTGCCAACTCGCTCCAACCGTGCGCCACCTGCGAAAACGCGATTGCAGGGATGCCGAACAAAAACCCTTCGGTGGCTGCCGCGACGGTCCCCGAATACAGCGTATCGTCGCCCATGTTCTGGCCCTGATTAATGCCTGACACCACCAGATCGGGCCGAAATGGCAATAATCCGGTGAGTGCCACGTGGACACAATCGGACGGCGTACCGTTGACGAAATAAAATCCGTTAGCGGCAGTAAATACTGACAGAGGTCGGTCCAGCGTCAGTGAATTGGACGACCCCGAGCGATTGCTGTCAGGTGCCACCACCACAATTTCGGCGATCGGCGCTAGCGCCTCAGCCAACGCCACCAACCCGGGTGCCAGGTACCCGTCATCATTACTGATCAAGATTCTCATGCCGTAGATTTTACCTGAAGCATCGGTCTGCTTTGCGCTTTCAGCCTGCATTTTGCGGCATAATTCTAAAATCAAACGACCGTTCTTTTTTGCGCTGTTGTTATTTTTGCAGCCCTTTTTAACCGATAAAAATTAGGAGACCAACCATGAAAGCCGTCGTATGCAAAGCCTGGGGCCTGCCCGACACCCTCGTCGTTGATGAATTACCGGACGTGGTACCCGGCCCAGGACAGGTCGCAATTGAAATTCGTGCAGCCGGAGTAAATTTTCCGGACGTACTGATTATTCAAAACAAGTATCAGTTCAAGCCCGCGTTGCCATTCAGTCCCGGCAGTGAACTGGCTGGCATCGTCACCGCGATCGGTGATGGCGTGACGCAGTGCAAGGTCGGTGACCACGTCATCGCGTTCACCGCGCAAGGCGCTTTTGCACAGCAGATTCTGGCACCAGTGCAGGCGGTAATGCCCATGCCGCCTGGTATGGATTTTGACATCGCCGCGGCTATCACGCTGACCTACGGCACCTCACATCACGCAGTGGTAGACCGTGCTCAGCTGAAAGCCGGCGAAACCATGCTGGTGCTGGGCGCGGCCGGCGGCGTCGGTCTGGCGGCGATTGAAATTGGCAAGGCTCTCGGGGCACGTGTAATTGCCGCGGCATCGACCGAAGAAAAGCTCGCTGTCTGTCGCGCCCACGGTGCCGACGCAACCATCAACTACAGCAGTGAAGACCTGCGCGAAGCGATCAAGGCCGCCACCGATGGCAAGGGCCCGGATGTGATTTACGATCCGGTCGGCGGCATCTACGCCGAACCGGCATTTCGCTCCATCGGGTGGCGCGGCCGCTATCTCGTAATCGGATTTGCCAACGGCGAAATCCCCAAATTGCCGTTGAACCTGACGCTGCTGAAAGGCGCGTCGCTGGTCGGCGTGTTCTGGGGCGAATTCGCCAAACGCGAGCCGAAAGCTAATCTGGCAGCGATGCGGCAGTTGATGGGATGGCTGGCCGACGGCACCATACGTCCGCATATTTCGGCGCGCTATGCGTTGGCTGACACGGCGCAGGCGTTGAACGATATGGCGGCGCGCAAAGTGACAGGTAAAGTGGTAATTCAACCTTATCGTTGACCCCAATGCGCGAGGCCCGCGACTGGGGTAATGGCAGGTAACGGCCCGGAAGTATCACCTGCCTATTATTCTAAGCACAGTCAACGCAAATTAATGCACGTTGGTGGCGAATGGACTTCCCTGCGGCGCCGACCGCCGTGTACCCGCTGCGCGCGCATTACCATGCAGTGATTCTGGTCGAAAGATTCAGATGTGCTTTGGATGGTACGAAAGGAAAGCGACCGATAATATTCGGAAACATGGCGAGATGTCTCGGGGGACGAAGAACGTATGTCCGTTGGCGACGATGCGGAATTAACTACCGATCCTGGCCAATCCGCCGACGCAAATCGATTTGCGTTGCTAGGCTTCAGTATTGAGTGCGACTTTTGATTGTGTGCTGTCACCATCACGGCGCCGAGGGTGCGGTGTACATCATGTCTGCGCGCAGAGCGATTT
>JAYVEF010000036.1:0-43948 GCA_043748965.1 Burkholderiales bacterium | reverse complement strand
TTTTTTCCAATTTCGGAAATATTTAAGGAGTGCGATATGGCACGTGTCTGCCAAGTCACCGGGAAAAAGCCGATGGTCGGCAATAATGTCTCCCATGCAAATAACAAAACGAAACGCCGCTTTTTGCCGAACCTGCAAAATCGCCGAATTTTCGTCGAATCAGAAAATCGCTGGGTTTCCCTGCGCCTGTCCAATGCTGGCCTGCGTGTCATCGACAAACTCGGTATCGACGCCGTGCTGGTTGACATGCGCGCCCGCGGCGAAAAAGTCTAACTAGCAGAATAAAGGAATCATCATGGCTAAATCTGGCCGCGACAAAATCAAGCTGGAATCGACCGCAGGCACGGGTCACTTCTACACGACCACCAAGAACAAGCGCACCACGCCCGAAAAAATGTCGATCATGAAGTTCGACCCGAAGGTGCGAAAGCATGTTGAGTACAAAGAGACGAAGATCAAATAAGTGGTCTGTCGATCACGTCCGGTAGTATCGAAGCCGTTCGCCAGTGCGAACGGCTTTTTTTATGACTGGTGTGCAAGTACGGCGGCCGACGGCGCATGTTGGACAATAAATCGATCCTGATCGTGGAAGACGAACAAGCCATCGCCGACGGCATTGCGTATGCCTTGCGCACCGACGGCTTGGTGCCGCGCCACGTCATCCTCGGTACCTTGGCGCTGCACGAAGCGCGCAGCGATCCACCGGCACTGATCATTCTCGACATCGGCCTGCCCGACCTGAATGGTTTCGAGGTGTGCCGCCAACTGCGCCAGTTTTGCCAGGCGCCGATCATCTTTCTCACAGCGCGCAGCGACGAAATCGATCGTATCGTTGGGCTCGAGCTCGGCGCCGACGACTATATGACGAAACCTTTTTCACCGCGCGAACTGGTGGCGCGCGTACGCGCCAACTTGCGACGCGTCGAACAATTGGCGCCCCCATCGCTCGCCGTAAGCCGCCTGGAACTGCGTGAAGCCGAAGCACGCATACTGTTTCATGGCCATCCGCTGGACCTGACCCGCTACGAGTATCTGCTGCTGAAAACGCTGTTGCACCATCCCGGTCATTTGCTATCGCGCGCACAGTTGATGGAGCAGGTCTGGACCGATGCGCTCGACACCCTCGGACGGACAGTCGATTCGCATATCAAATCAGTACGGGCCAAGTTGCGCGCCATCGACGCCGAAGACAGCAGCATCGAAACCTGCCGCGGACTGGGCTACCGATTTAATCCGCAATAAAGATCGGACTGCGAATTCTGCTCGGTTATTTTTTTTGATCGTCGGTCTGGCTGGCTGGTTTGTACTGACGGTGTTTGTCGCAGAAGTTCGACCCGGTGTGCGCGCCACGCTGGAAGACGCGCTGGGCGACACCGCTCGCTTGCTAGCCTGCTTGGTCGCGCCAGAGTTAAAGGCCGGCACCTTGCAGCAATCCACGATCGCACAGCACCTGCAGAGTGCCGCGCAACGCCCGCTCGACATTACCATCGGCGGCGTGCGCAAGCAGTCGCTCGGCTATCGGGTCACCATCACCGATGCGCGGGGCATCGTGCTGTTCGATTCGACCGGGCGCGATATTGGCAAGGATTATTCGCACTGGAACGACGTGTTGCTCACGTTGCGCGGTCAGTATGGCGCGCGCAGCACGCTGGAAGATCCGAACGATACGGGCTCGACCGTAATGCATGTGGCGGCACCGATAAAAGATGGTGAGCGCCTGTTGGGCGCATTAAGCGTCGGAAAAGCCATCGCGACGGTACAACCCTTTGTAGTGCGCAGTCAGCAAAAAATCCTGCGCCGCAGTGCGGTCTTGCTGATCGTATCGCTGTTGATCGGCATCGGTTTCGCCTGGTGGCTGGCACGCGCGATAGGACAGCTGCAGCGCTACGCACGGGCGGTCGAAGCCGGGGACAAGGTCGCGCTTCTGCATGGCGGCCGCGTGACGGTGAAGAACACGGCGGACGGCGTGACCGCGCAAATGTGGCTACCGATTAGCGCCACTTCACACTAAACGCATCGTCACCGCACAAGCGATCACTACGCTGGCAGTTCCTCCCATTCCACAGGAACCGCCATGCAAAAAAACTTATTATTGAAGGCCGCTATCGTCCTCGGTCTGATGCTGCTGATTGCCGTTCCACTGATCATGATTCAGGCGACCATTGGCGAACGGATCAGCTTTCATCATGCAGCCGTCCAAAGCATCGCTGACGATTCAGTCAGCACTCAGACGCTGACCGGCCCCGTGCTAATCCTGCCGTACACCGACGACTTCGATGAAAAGGAAGCATACACCGACGGCAAAATCAAGCGTACCAAGGTGACCCACCATCCTGCGGACAAACGCCTGTTGCTATTTCCGACTATGTTGACCGTGGCTGGCGCGGTGCAGACCAAACGGCGCTATCGCGGCATCCATCAGGTATTGACTTACACCAGCGTCGCGGCGATTTCTGGCGAGTTTTCTGTCCCGAGCAAAACCGCAGTGGCGCCCGACGATCCCACATCGACAGTTATCTTCGGCACGCGGCTGGCGGCCTTGTCGATTCGGGACGTTCGCGGTATCCGAAAGCTGTCCGCGCTTGATGTTGACGGGCAAGCCTTTGTATTCAACCCAGGCACCGAATTGAAAACGATGAAAAACGGCGTTCATGCTGCCCTGCCCTTGCCATCCATGGCGACGGACTCAATCTGGCACTTCAATTTCAAGCTTGAGATGGACGGCATGGAGCGCCTCTCCATCACGCCAATCGCCAACAACAGTCAAGTGACCTTGCGCTCGAACTGGCCACACCCTCAGTTCGGGGGCAACTTTCTGCCAGTCGCGGCGTCGCGGATCGTCAATGCCGACGGTTTTTCGGCCAGTTGGTCGATCTCATCGCTGGCCAGCAGCGCCCAGCAACAGTTGGCGAATCTGGAAAGCGGCACCGTCGAGCATGCCAAGGATGATGTCGGCGTTTCGCTACAACAGACCGACGTCAGCTTCATCGAGCCGATCAACAATTACTCGCAAGCGGATCGGGCAGTCAAATACGGCATGTTATTTGTCGCATTGACCTTCGTTGGCTTTTTTCTGTTCGAGGCGCTGAAGCAGTTGCCGGTGCATCCGATTCAATACATCCTGGTTGGGCTAGCCCTTGCCCTATTTTTCCTGCTGCTGACAAGCCTGTCCGAACATCTACATTTCGCCACCGCCTATTTGATTGCCAGCACCGCCTGCATTGCGCTGATCGGGTTTTACCTCAGTTTCGTGATGAATAACTGGCGACACGGCTTTGGCTTTGGCGCCGCATTGACGGTGTTGTACGGTGCGCTATGCGGTTTGCTGCAGTCGGAGAGCAATGCGCTGGTGCTTGGCAGCGGCTTGTTGTTTGTGGTTCTTGGAACGATCATGGTGTGGACCCGTAGGGTGAATTGGTACCAGATCGGGAAGCCGGTTACGATCTCTGGGGACGTACAAAAGTCCTGATCGAATCCGGCCATACCAAAGCCGTTTGCAGATGCGAACGGCCTTTTTTCGTCAGGCGGTGCGGCGAGCAACTGCGGAAGGGGGAACCGGCCAACTGAAGGTACAGCGGGCGACCTGGCGCGAAGCAAAGCTGCGCGATGTGGTTCCGCGTATCTATGCCGATAGCGGTTTCACACTGCACACGGAACCGTACCGTATCAAAAACCCATTCATGGCGGTGCCATCGCCGGAGCACCCGTAGGTTATTCCGAAAGAAAATTCAAAATACCCAGTGCGATTGAATTTTCTCTTCCCAATCACTTTTAACCTTACAATCTCGGGCAACTTTTAGTTATCCGGCTGGATACACCCGTTCAGTGCGACTAATAGCCTCACAAATCAAAAACAGGGAAACCCATGATCCGATCTCTCGCCGTTGTTTCGTCGTTGCTTGTAGCTGTATTCGGAACGGGCTGTGCAAGTGTTTCCATGCCGGCGTATTCCCCCGCGATCAACAACGTTCAGGCGCTAAAAAACGCAGGTAATGGAACTGCCAAGGTGGGTACTTTTGCTTCCGCTCAGGCCAAGGAAAATCTGAATCCGTTATCGATTCGATCCCACGCGATGACCTCGCCTTACGAGAACTCGTTTGCTAATTATGTAGCAGAAGCGATCAAGCAGGAGCTCTCGCTGGCAAAACGCTACGCTGCAGATGCCGGCACGGAAATCACCGGCACTTTATTGAAAAATGATGTCGATGTCAGCGGCTTCAGCACCGGCAGTGCAGACATCTCAGCGCGATTTATCGTCAGTCGTGCAGGCCAGATTACTTACGACCAGATCAAGTCGATCCATCATGAATTTCCTTCTTCGTTTGCCGGCGCAGTAGCGATTCCGCGTGGGGTACAAGAGTATGCGGTGGCGGTGCAGAACCTGTTGAGCCAGCTCTACGCCGACAGCAATTTTGCTGCTGCACTCAAATAATCTTCCCTCCACAATTACATCAATAAAAGAGAACTCTCATGCATATCATCAAAATTTTTGGCGCTGCCCTGTTAGTTGCGTTGACCGCCGGATGCGCGCATCCAATTACCGTCAACCCCTATATCGATACCCTCGTCGCTGATTCTACGATTCCGCCCATCAAGAAAAATGTTGGTTACTTCATAGCCGAAACCACGCGTACCCAGGAAGTCACAACGCCCGGAGGTGGTGGCGACAAGGTGAGCTATCAACCCTATCGCGATATCGAAACGGCCCTCTACAAAATGCTGACCAATGTTTTCGCCAATGTTACCAAGCTCAATGTTGCCAGCGGTGATCCAGCAGTCAAGAAAAATAATCTTGACCTGATCATTACCCCAAAACTCCAAACGACTTCCTCGTCGCCCAGTCCGCTGACATGGCCGCCGACGGTTTTTTCAGTCGCACTGAGCATGGATATTACCGACGCTGCGGACCAACCGATAACAACACTTAAAGTGACTGGCGATGGCAACGCCGAATTCGACGAATTCAAAAAAGATTTCTCGATGAGTGGGAAACGCGCCAGCACAGACGCATTGCTGAAGATGCAGAAAGCGCTTTTGAGCGCACCGGAATTGCGTAAGTAATTTCGATGGTGGTTCTGCCTCGCGCAAGGACCACCACTTTTTTTGGAGGCGTGCGGACAACGCGGCCAATCGCGATTGGCGGATCAAACGACAATACCAAAGCACTTGCGCCGTGAACGCCGGGAGCGGCGCCTTTTGCCCGGCGCTGCCTAATTCGTTCGGGGCGACCTGATAACAGGTCATGGCATTTCAATTAATCTACGAGGTCTGAGTCCGCGCGTAGATCACAACGTGATATCGAAACGGTTGGAATAAAAAAACGGCGTCGAAACGCCGTTTTTTTATTCCAACCCGCTGGCGCCTGTCAGGCATAACTGCGCAACCGCATTGAGAATTCCTGCAATGCCTTGATGCCCGATGCTTCAGCGCGTGCACACCAATCCTGCAATTGGTGCAGCAGTTGGTCCCTGCTGCTATGCGAGCGGTCCCACAGGGCACTCAGTTCCGCGCGCATTTCGTGCATCGTCTGCAGTGCCTTGCTGTGCGCAAACAGTTCGCTTAATTGCTGGCGTTGTGGCGCTTCGAGCTTGGCCGGGGCGCGCTGCAACAGACGTTTGCTGGTTTTTAGAAAGCCGGACTCGAGCATGGCTTTATCACGCAAGTGGACCACTTCATCGCGCCAGGTGACTTTCAGTGACTTGGCGTACTTGGACATGACGTCGTAACGATTCGAGATGACCGACTGCAGTGTCTCGAGGTCGGCCACCATTTTCTGGCGATCGAACTTTGGTGCAGGCGCGACTTTTTTTACTTTTGCGAGTCCGAAAGTTTCCAGAATCCGAATGTACATCCAGCCGATGTCGAACTCATACCACTTGGACGAGAGCTTGGCCGAAGTACCAAAGGTATGGTGGTTATTGTGCAGCTCTTCACCACCGATCAGAATGCCCCACGGTACGATATTGGTCGCCGCATCGGCACAATCGTAGTTGCGATAGCCCCAATAATGGCCGATGCCATTAATGATACCGGCGGCAGTGATGGGAATCCATAACATCTGAACCGCCCATACCGTTACGCCCAGTACGCCGAACAGTGCCACGTTGACAATCAGCATCAACGCTACGCCCTGCCAGCTAAAGCGTGTGTATAAATTGCGTTCGATCCAGTCTTGCGGCGTGCCATGGCCATACTTTTCCATGGTCTCGAGATTCTTGGATTCGGCGCGGTACATTTCCGAACCCTCCAGCAGCACCTTTTTGATGCCACGGGTGACCGGACTATGTGGGTCCTCTTCGGTTTCGCATTTGGCGTGATGCTTGCGATGAATGGCGGCCCATTCCTTGGTAACCATGCCGGTCGTGAGCCACAACCAAAACCGGAAAAAATGGCTGGGCAGGGCGTGCAAATCAAGCGCGCGATGCGCCTGATGGCGATGCAGATAGATGGTGACGGCCGCGATCGTGATGTGCGTGACGATCAGGGTGTAGAGAACGGTGTGCCAGACAGTGGCGCGGGTGATGCCATTCGCCAGGAAATCAATGACCGCGTTGAAAACTGTATCCAAGATGACGCTACTCCAAGGGTTGAAAGTCTCTGCCCGCTACGCAGGGTGCGACGCGCGTGCTTATCACGAATTTGCAGCAAATTGTACCGACTTTACGTCGCCGCGCCTATGGACGACGTGGCAACATCGGCGCTTGCCGGCGTCGCATCGAAACCGGCAGCGATTGGTAAGTTTTCATTCAGGATCCTTACTTCTCTCTGGTTATACGGGACTTTGATGTTATTGGATTTAAGTACCTGCCAGATCGCCCGATTCACCTCGGAAACCACGTTGGCGCGGCCATTCTCAGGATCAGCTATCCAGAATCCGACTTCAAGCTCCAAACCGTCAGTACCGAATTTTTGTAAAATTGCGCTCGGTAGTGCACTTTTGGAAACACGTTGGATGCTGGCAGCAGCCTGCTCCAACAACGGCAATACGGCTTCCACGTCGGTCTCGTAAGCGACGGCAACATGCGTGGCCAGACGTAATGCACGATCGGTCAGCGAATAATTTTGCACCGGTCCCGAAATAAACAGATCATTGGGAATGACGGATTCAACCCCGTCGAGCCCGCGCAAAATCGTGTAGCGGGTGTTGATCCGGGTGACCTGCCCGTAGTATTTGTCGACCGTGACCATGTCGCCGATTGCCATGCTGCGCTCCAGCAGAATCACAAAACCCGAGACGTAGCTGCCGACGATTTTTTGCAGCCCCAAGCCCAGTCCGACGCCGAGCGCCCCCCCGAATACCGACAGTACGGTCAGATCGATCCCGACTAATGACAGGCTGACCAGAATCGCCACCACGATCAACAGCGCGCGTGCCATGCGCGCCATCACCGCCCGGAGCGACGAATGCACCGAGTCGAGCTGCATCAGGCTTTGCTCGACCAGCGCACCGGCCCACAATGCCACCACCAGCGTGATGGCGACCGACGCGGCTCCCTGCAACATGGTCAGTAGCGACACCTTGTGATGGCCGAACGGTAGTTCGGTGCTGTCGAGCAAGTCAATCAAGCCCGGCCACAATCCGGTGAGGTACAGTGCGAACCCGATCCAGATCAGGATGGCGATAAGTTTTTCAAATACCAACAGCGTCGTACCGACCCGCCCGCCACGGGCGAAGATCCGGCGCAGCAAATAAAAACTCAGGCGAATCAGCACGAAAGCGCCGACCAGCGGGATCGCCACCCGCAACAGATTAACGTGTTGAAAGCGTCCGAGCAGCGGCCGCGCCGCTAAAATCAACGCCAGACCGAGGGATGGCGACAACACGCGCGAAAAACTGTCGAGGCCGATGTGCAGAAAACTGTCGCCAGTCTGCTTGCGCGAAACTGCAGCGCGCACCAAGCGTGCCAGCAGCCATCCAGCCAGCAGGCAACCCGCAATTGTCGCGACTTGCCAGAATACCGCCGGTTGCTGCAGGTCCGCCCACAGATCGAGCAACAGACCGGACAGAAAATCAGGCTTCATTCGCGCTCGGACGCCACCGGCAAGCGAGCTGCCGGCTCAACCTTTTGACGCTGCAGAACTGCAGCAAAAAAGCCGTCGGTCTGGTGCTGCTGCGGTGTCATCTTGAGGTAATCATCCATCGTCAGGTCGATTCGCTGCTCGAGCAAAATGTCTTTCATCGGTACCAGCGTGAAGTCAGGATGCGTCGCCAAAAAAGCCGTTACGATCGCTTCGTTTTCTTCGTCCAGAACGCTACAGGTGGCGTACACCAGGCGACCGCCACCTTTGACCAAGCGCGCAGCACCGGCCAGGATCGCGCTTTGCTTGACGTTCAGTTCGGCGACGCCTTGCAGGGTCTGGCGCCACTTGACGTCGGGGTTGCGCCGCAGCGTACCGAGCCCACTGCAAGGCGCGTCGACCAGCACCCGATCGATCTTGCCAGCCAGACGTTTTATCTTGGCGTCATTCTCATGTGCGATCTGGACCGGATGCACGTTCGACAGTCCGCTGCGCGCCAGCCGCGGTTTCAGGCGCGCCAGACGCTTTTCAGAAATATCGAAAGCGTACAGGCGACCGGTATTGCGCATCGCGGCGCCCAGGGCCAGCGTTTTACCACCGGCGCCGGCACAAAAATCAACCACCATCTCGCCGCGCTTGGCACCGACGATCTGTGCCAGCAACTGACTGCCTTCATCCTGGACTTCGATCAGACCATTCTTGAATAGCGGGAGATTCTGCAGCGTCGGCTTTTTCAGAACGCGCAGGCCGACCGCCGAGAACGGCGTCGGCTCGGCCAGAATCGGCGCTTCAGCCAGCGCAGCAACTACTTCATCGCGAGTGGCCTTGATGACGTTGACGCGTAGATCCAGTGGCGCGGGTTGATTCAACGCTGCCGCCATCGCCAGCGCTGCGGCTTCACCGTCACGCGCCACCAGTTTGTCGAACAGCCATTGCGGAAGATTGGCTCGCATCATCGCCGGAAGCAATTCGCGGTCGATCTGCAGGGTATGGTCCAGCCAGGCAGTTTCGTCTTCAGACAAGCCACCCAGCGCATCGGCGCCGACTGCGCCGGCAAGCCCGAGCAAGGTCATCCGCCGCATGGTCGGACCATTGCCGGATTCGGCGAAACTGGTGTACACAGACTTGTTGCGCAAGATGCCGTAGATGCCTTCGGCAATTGCGCCACGCTCGCGCGAACCGAGCTTGGGATGTTCACGAAAATAGCGCGACAGGGTGGCATCGGCCGGCCCGGTAAAGCGCAGGATATCGCGCAGGACTTCTTCGGTTGCGGTAATTATCGCGGGGGGCAATCTCATGCGGTGTCTTTCAAAAATACGGCGGTGGCGACTACTGGTTCAGCGGTCTACTGCGCTATTGTTTCGTCGAGCAGTGCCCGACCATCGACCAGACGCACGCGCCCCTCGATGAACCAGCGCACCGCTTGTGGATACAGCAGATGTTCTTGTTGCAGCACGCGTTCGCCCAAATCCTGCTCCGTATCACCGCAGCGTACCGGCACCGCCACCTGCGCCACGATGGGACCGTGGTCTAGGTCGGCAGTGACGAAATGCACGGTCGCGCCATGAAGCTTGACGCCCGCAGCCAATGCTTGCCGGTGGGTCGCCAGGCCAGGGAAGCTCGGCAGCAGCGACGGATGGATGTTCAGCATCCGGCCCGCATAATGCTCGACAAATCGCGCCGTCAAAATTCGCATGAAACCGGCCAGCACCACCAGATCGGGAGCGAAGCAGTCGACTGCCTGTCGCAGCGCGGCATCGAAGCTGTCGCGCGTCGAAAATTGCGTGCCGGGGACCACAACGGTAGGAATCTGATGCCGTGCAGCGAACGCCAGGCCCTCTGCAGCGGGGCGGTTACTGATCACTGCGGCGATGTTGCAAGGCCACTGTTCCCGCCGCGCGATCTCGACGATCGCCTGCATATTGCTACCGCGACCGGAAATCAAAATCACGATGTTTCTCATGGCGCGAATTGTACCGCAGGCTGGTTGCGAGACCGCTACCGGCATAGCCGACAAAGGCGTCGTCGCGTCAGGGTCAGGCAGCTACTGAAATGAATAAAAAACCCGGAACGGAATTTTCTTTTCAGCCCAGAAATCGGCTGCGTCGCGAAACACATCGAGCAGGGTTTCGCGCGCTTCCTTGTCGAACTTCGGCGTATTCGGGAGCTGCTCGAGCACCACCAGAAAGCCCGACTGGGGACCGGACTTGTGTGCCAGATCAGTCAGGCAATCGCCCAGCGCATCGAAGTTTTTGCCGAAATGTTTCGGAAAGTAAAAAGCTTCGGCGATACTTGCAAGGACTTGCTGCTTGGTCGTTGCGTCCGCACAATGGGCGTACAAAAAATGCTGCCCAAGGCGTGCAGCCTCTTCTTGCAAGTCAACAACCCGAAACGCACGGATGGACTGCACCACATTTGGTGGCACGGTTTTAAGCAAACTCATTTCTCCCCTCGATTCGAGCATTATGGTGGTTGGCACTGGCGTGGCAGTGGCCGTATTTGTAGTCAATCGGTGTCGATCAGTCATCGTTGATACGCCGAAACGACATGTAGTGGTCGCCGGTGTAAAAATAATCGGCGTGCGCCGGCTGGGTGCCCCCGACAATGATCCGTCGCGCACCACGGTTGCGCGCGCCGGGCGTTGGCACCGTGTATTCGTGGTAATAGCCGCGGCTTTGGATCGGTAACTGTCGCTCGTAGTTACCGAACACGGCGCCATCGCGTGGGGAAGAAAACGGTCCACCATGCTTGATCATCACCAGCACGGTACCGGCTTCGACAGGCAGGGTAGCAATCGATACCGTGTCCTGCAACGCCCACCCTTTAGCCGCGACGCCGGATGCCAGTAACAACGCCAATCCAGCTGCGATCCCTAATTTGAGCGCCTTGTCGAACACGGTGCTTTCCTTGTAATTGATTGCAGTTATGGCAATAAAATTTTTCAGTATCCCGTAGGGTAACGTGTTGTCCAGCCCGAATCAACCCAAATCACGGTTTGGCGTTTTGGTTTCGGGCGGCAGCTCGCGGTTCGCGTAAGGAGCAGGCGCCGGGGCACCAGAGTTCATTTCCGACTAGCAAAATATGCGCGATCGGGTATTGTTCCGTGACACAATTTGTTGCAAATATACTATCCGATACGCGTCGGCGGAAGGATCTCAGCGACCGAAATCGACCACACTGCCAGCGTGCGGTAGTGTGGCGGCCAGCGGGGTCGAGAGAGTCACTGCCTCTGGTGCCGTACCAAAAAACGCCAGTACATCATCGCGCCGCGCCAGCGTGTCGCGCTCACCCAGCGCGATCAGTTCACGCGTGTAACTCGATTCGAACAGCAGATAGGACGCAAGCGCCGCACCGCGTACCTCGGTGGCGCCGATGCCCGCCAGCATCATACGGATCGGCTTGGGCAGACTGCCCGTGTGGCGGCTGGCAATTTCGTCCAGCCGTTGCGATGGCGCGATGATCAGCATGTCGACCGGGCGTAATAGCGTCTGCATTCTTTGTTCTTGCGTGAGCACCGACAGCGTCAGGTTGACGCGCGTCATGCGCTCGATATCGACCGCCAGACTGTCAAGAAAAATGCTCGACATGGCGTGCCCGGCGATTTGCGCGAGACTGGGGTAGCGCGCCAGTTCGGCGTTATCTCTTGCCGGCTCGTTCAACCGTCCTGCACCAATCACGAATACCTTGTCGGCGCCCAGATGGATTGCGGGTGAAATCGGCGCCAGCTGACGCATCGAGCCATCACCGCAAAATTCACGTCGGCCATCGCAATACAGTGGCGTAGCGGGAAACATCAGCGGGATCGCCGATGACGCCAGTAAATGTTCCACACCAATTTGCGCCCGCATCGAGACCCGTTGCGTTCGCACCCACGGCACGATGTCCGCTTCACTTTGATAAAAGGTAATGTGGTGACCGGCACTGTAGGACGACGCCGTCACTGCCAGCGCGTGCAACTTGCCATCGAGCAGCGCGGCGTCTAGACGCGGAAAATTCAGCATCCGGTTCAGCAGCGTCACCAGCGGTGTATTGTCGAGCAGTGCGTTGGGCGGATTGGCGTGCCACTTGCGAAGCAACCAGCCAAACGACAGTAGCGACAGCCAGCGAGCACCCGATCGCATGACGCCCAGCGAGTCGGCCCGATACACCTGCTCGACTGAAAAATTTTCCCATATCTTGCATAAGTTTTGCAGGCCCTCACCAAAATCGTCGGCGCTACACGCCAGCGCCGTGGCGTTGATGGCGCCAGCCGAGGTGCCGCAAATAATGTCGTAAGGGTTGCGTTCAGCGGCCCATCCGGCGGCGCACAAAATCTGCGATACCGCCTTTAAGACACCGACCTGATAACCGCCCCGCGCGCCGCCGCCGGTCAGCACGAGGCCAGTTTTTTTAGGGCCCGTCACAGCGGCAATCAATCGCCTTTCACCAAGCCTTCTCGACGCGGATCAGCGCCACCGAACCAGATTTCATCACCGTGCACAGTCATGCGCATGATGCCCTGCAGACCAGAAGTCTGTTCCATCACACGCACGCTATGGCCTTTGGCTTTCAAGGCTTCGATCAGCGTCTCCGATACCCGTCCCTGCTCAAGTTCGGTCGGACCGTTACGGCTACCGAAATTCGGCAGATTAATCGCCTGTTGGACGTTCATGCCCCACTCCATCATGCCGATCAGAACCTTGCCGACATAGTTAATGATCGCCGAGCCACCTGGCGAGCCGGTCGAGAGCATCAACTTTTTACTGCCTTTTTCAAACACCAGGGTCGGCGCCATTGCGCTGCGTGGTCGTTTGCCGCCCTGCACACGATTGGCAATCGGGCCGTTGGCGTCACTCGAATCAAATGAAAAATCAGTCAGCTGGTTGTTCAGCAAAAACCCATCGACCATCTGACGCGCACCGAACTGGTCCTCGATCGAAGTTGTCATCGATATCGCCAGACCCTGCGCATCGACGATCGAGATGTGCGAGGTTGAATGCAGCTCTGGCGATGTATCGAGACCCTGTGCCATCACGCTGGCAGGGGGCGTACCGAATTTTGCTACGCCCATGGACTTTTCGGTGATCAGGTCAGCGCGACCGGCCAGATACGTTTTATCCACCAGCGCCTTCACGCTGTTGCCGGGTAGCGGGACAAAATCGGTGTCGGCGACATAGCGCGCGCGGTCAGCGTAGGCCAGCCTCCCTGCTTCGGAAAAAAGATGGACCGCCTCCGGATTCAGCGCACCATCCACCGGCGGATACGCTGCGATGTTACGCTGTTCGAGGATGCCTAAAATTTGTGCCAGGGCGATTCCGCCCGACGACGGCGGCGGCATGCCGCACACCGTCCAACGCTTGTAATCAGTACAGATGGGCACTCGCATCTTGGCCTGGTAGCCAGCGATATCGGCAACCGTCAGACCACCCGGATTGGTCGGGTGATCATGTACCTTGGCGACGATATCGCGCGCGATATGACCCTGATAAAACGCATCGGCACCGCCGGCTGCGACCTCGCGCAATACCTTCGCCAATTCGGGATTTTTAAGCAGATGGCCGGTTGGCCACGGGTTGCCGTCACGATCATAAAAATACGCCGCTGCGGTAGGATCTTTCTT
Organism: Burkholderiales bacterium; assembly: GCA_043748965.1. GTDB lineage: Bacteria > Pseudomonadota > Gammaproteobacteria > Burkholderiales > Burkholderiaceae_D > Actimicrobium. The sequence goes on along the minus strand of JAYVEF010000036.1, from coordinate 30,330 downwards.
TAAATAGAGCTCGCTTTTGAGCAGGGTCGCCAGGCGCGGGCTGATGGTAAACCCGTTTTCACTCAGTTTGATCGCGGCTGCGAACAGGCTGGCCCACGGCAGCTTGCCGTACTGCTTCCACGCCATCTCGAGCAATCGTAACTCGCCCGGCGCACCAACCGATCGTCCACCTACGACACCTTCGTAAAATGGCAGCGCCTTGCCTTCGGCGTTTTGAAACAACCTGTCGGTTGCACTGGCCGGCGCGGTTTCGCGACCGTCGAACGCCTTGACGCTGGTGCCATCGAAAACCATCAGAAAGCCGCCGCCACCAATACCTGACGATTGTGGCTCGACGAGCGTCAGCACCATCTGCGTTGCGATCGCCGCATCAATTGCCGAACCACCGGCCTTGAGGGCCTCGTAGCCTGCCTCGGTTGCCAATGGATTGGCGGCGGCGATCATAAACTTCCTGGCGGCTACACCAGTTTTTTCGGTGTAGCCGCTGGCTCCTTCAGGCGCTGCCTGGGCGCCGGCGGTAATGGGTGTGGCAGGTGCATCGGATGGCACGACAGCCGACTGCGTGGCGCAACCCGCTGCCGATACGGTGGCGATCAGAAGTAAAATCAGACGCAATCTGGTCATGTAGACTCCCATAAAAAAGGCAAGCACAGCGCTTGCCTAAGTGTATGCCGACATGCCGACCCTGTCATTTTGAAAATGCGCCAAACGGGTGCCGGCACAATTATTTTGGTTGCATCCGGATCGCTCCGTCGAGGCGGATCGTCTCGCCGTTCAGCATGACATTCTCGATGATGGCCTTGACCAGATGCGCGTATTCGGCAGGCCGCCCGAGGCGGGACGGGAACGGTACCATTTTGCCCAGTGCATCCTGCACTTCGGCAGGCATGCCCAGCAACATGGGGGTTTCAAAAATACCAGGCGCAATCGTCATGACCCGCACGCCACTGCGTGACAGGTCGCGCGCCATCGGCAGCGTAAGGCCCACTACCGCCGCCTTGGAGGAGCCATACGCAGCCTGACCGATCTGGCCGTCGTAAGCCGCGACCGAGGCCGTATTGACGATCACACCGCGCTCATGATCCTCGGTGGCGACAGTTTTTTCCATTGCCATCGCGGCCAGCCTCGCCATGTTGAAGGTGCCGACCAGATTGATATTGACAGTGCGCTGGAACACATCGAGCGGGTGAGCGCCGTTCTTGCCGACAGTTTTGACCGCGGGCGCCACGCCAGCGCAATTGATCAATCCACGCAGTGTGCCCATGGAAACTGCGGCGTCGACAGCTGTCTGACCATCGGCTTCTGAAGTAACGTCACATTTGACGAACTTGCCGTGCAATTGAGCCGCAAGCGCTTCGCCGGCTTCTACCTGCACATCGGCCAGCACGACCTTGCCGCCGTTGGCAACAATCATGCGAGCAGTAGCGGCACCGAGACCGGAGGCTCCGCCGGTGATCAAAAATACATTGTCGTTGATTTGCATACTGGTCTCGTGGGAAAAAATGAATCGGCATCGTTGCGGGTTGCTTCGACAGGTTGATTGACGTTGACGTTGACGTTAACGTCAATATGACGGAATTGTAGCGGCATTTTATGCGCCCACAAAAAAAAAGGCAGCCGCGGCTGCCTTCTCGGGTGCGACGCGCGCTATTGCTTCGATGGAGCCGCTGCCGGGTCCGGCGCCAGCGCCGGCGGTGGTACGTTGGCAGCAGGTGGCGGCACAACCACTGCAGAACTGCCCGCATCCATCGGCGTCGCCGGGATCGGCAATGGCGCAGGCGCGGGCGGCAGTACGGGTGCCTGCGGTGGACTTGACATTGCATTGGCGGAGGCGGGTGTCGCTGTGGTGTATGCAGCCGGCATCACGGTGTCGTGGCCATCACCAAGTTGAATTCCTGTGGCCGGTAACAAGGGCACCATCAGCAGCGCCACGATGTTGATGATTTTGATCAGCGGATTCACCGCGGGACCGGCCGTATCCTTGTACGGATCGCCGACCGTATCGCCAGTCACTGCAGCCTTGTGCGCTTCGGAACCTTTGCCGCCGTGATGCCCGTCCTCGATGTATTTTTTGGCGTTGTCCCAGGCACCGCCACCAGTGGTCATCGAAATCGCCACGAATAATCCGGTGACGATCGCGCCCATCAGCAACCCGCCCAGCGCAGCAGGTCCAAGCAGCATGCCCACCAGAATTGGCACGATCACCGGCAGCAACGACGGTAGGATCATTTCCTTGATGGCGGCAGTCGTCAGCATGTCAACCGCTTTGTCGTACTCGGGCTTGCCGGTGCCATCCATGATGCCTTTGATATCGCGAAACTGACGACGCACTTCGACCACGACTGCACCGGCCGCGCGGCCGACGGCTTCCATCGCCATCGCACCGAACAGGTAAGGAATCAGGCCACCGATAAACAGGCCGACGATCACCATGGGGTTCGATAGATCGAAGGAGGTGTGCTTGTCGACGGAATCCAGCGCGTGGGTGTAATCGGCAAACAGCACCAGCGCCGCCAGACCGGCCGAGCCGATCGCATAGCCCTTCGTAACCGCCTTGGTGGTATTGCCGACCGCATCGAGCGGATCGGTAATCGCCCGTACCGACTCTGGCATGCCGGACATTTCGGCGATACCACCGGCGTTGTCGGTGATCGGGCCATACGCATCGAGTGCGACGATGATGCCTGCCATCGACAGCATCGAGGTCGCCGCGATCGCGATACCGTACAGACCGCCGAGATAGTACGACACCAGAATCGCGACGCAGACCGACAGTACCGGGTACGCGGTGGACTTCATCGAGACGCCGAGGCCAGCAATAATATTAGTACCATGCCCGGTAGTCGAGGCTTGCGCGATATGTTGCACCGGCTTGAAGTCGGTGCCGGTGTAGTACTCGGTGATGTACACCATCAATCCCGTGAGGACGATGCCGACTACTGCCGAGCCCATCATCGACGGCCGCATGTCGACCGGCATGACCAGCCAGGTGACCACGGCAAAACCGATCAGCGACAGTCCGGCGGCCCACCACAAACCAGTGTACAACGCTGACATGATTTTTTTGCCAGGCTTGGCCTTGACCATCGAGCAGCCGACAATCGATGCCAGAATCGATACTGCTCCGAGCAACAGCGGATATAGCGCCGCCTGCGCTTCGTTACCTTTGATCAGTAGCGAACCCAGCAACATCGTGGCAATCAGCGTCACCACATAGGTCTCGAAAAGATCCGCGGCCATGCCGGCACAATCGCCGACGTTGTCCCCGACGTTGTCGGCGATCACGGCAGGATTGCGCGGATCGTCCTCAGGAATACCGGCTTCGACCTTGCCTACCAGATCAGCGCCGACGTCGGCGCCCTTGGTAAAGATACCGCCGCCCAGCCGCGCAAAAATAGAGATCAGCGACGCGCCAAACGCGAGTCCGATCAGTGGCTTGATCAGGTCGTGCAACACCGCGTTGCCGCCTGCCATTGCCGTCAGATACCAGTAAAACAGCGTCACGCCAAGTAGGCCCAGGCCAACCACCAGCATCCCGGTAATCGCCCCACCCTTGAATGCCACGTCGAGCGCCTGATTCATGCCTTTGGTCGCGGCCTGCGCCGTGCGCACGTTGGCGCGCACCGACACATTCATACCGATAAAACCGCAGGCACCTGACAGTACCGCACCCAGCAGAAATCCGATCGCGGTGGTGACGCCCAGGCCGGGCAGCACGGCGATTAAAATAAATAACACCCCACCGACCATTGCGATGGTGCGGTACTGTCGCGCTAGATAAGCAGATGCACCCAGCTGAATCGCCGCAGCGATTTCCTGCATCCGCGGATTACCTGCATCCTGTTTTAAAATCCAACTGCGCGACATCAGACCGTAAATTACGGCGATGATCCCGCATGCAATTGCGAACCACAAACCTGCTGCTGCCATGTCCACTCCTCCTTATGTTCACAACAAAGTTAACACCCGAAGGAGAATGACGATACGGCACGGTGTACTGGCCGGCGATGCTGCATCGTCATGCTCCGGTATTGCATCACGCACTTCAGTCGAGCCGATGATAGGTTGGTTTTAAACGGTCCGACATCGGTTCGCGCAATCACACCACTGCAAATCGGCAGAAAATAAAAAGCGGACACAAGGTCCGCAGAATATTTGGCTGGTTAATTATTTGTCGAGCGCCGCGAAAGCGGCATCCCGGATCGAATCGACCGGTCCGACCCCGGCGATCTTGCGATATTTCGGCGCTCCCGGCAGGCCCGAATCGGCCCACTGATTGTAATAATTCACCAGTACTTCGGTTTGTTCATGATAGACGCGCAACCGGTTCATTACGGTAGCTTCGGAGTCGTCGTCGCGCTGGATCAATGCTTCGCCGGTATCGTCATCGTGCCCGGTGACTTTGGGTGGATTGAATGTGACGTGGTAGCTCCGACCCGAGCCCGGATGTACCCGCCGACCGCTCATGCGCTCGATGATGGCAGCATCGGGCACATCGATTTCCAGCACGTAGTCGAGCACCACGCCGGCTTCTTTCAACGCATCGGCTTGCGGGATGGTGCGTGGGAAACCGTCGAACAAATAACCGTTTGCGCAGTCTGCCTGGGTCAGACGATCCTTGACCAGTCCGATGATGATGTCGTCCGACACCAGTCCACCGGAATCCATCACGCTTTTCGCAGCCAGACCGAGCGGCGTGCCGGCCTTGACCGCCGCCCGCAGCATGTCGCCAGTCGAGATCTGCGGAATCGAGAATTTTTCTTTGATGAATGTCGCCTGGGTGCCTTTGCCGGCACCGGGCGCTCCTAAAAGAATGAGGCGCATTGATAACTTCCCTGACTAGTTTTGAATGACTGCGGCGATTGTCCCGATCCTGGCAGTGCCGACGCAGTGTGTCTGCCGGCAGGCCGGATCAAACCACAATTGAACACACCAACTTTGCACGAAACTTACCATACAATTTCACCAATTCGGTGCTCGAATTTTGATTGGAACAATTCGTGGTTCCGAATTGAGAACCCGACCGGCCCGGCATTGCAGTGCAACATCGAAAAACGGACCGAACCCGCCCAACCCGTGCACCGGTCCGACCACCGACGTCATGCACCGAAATGTCGCCGAACGCGTGCAAGGTCGTCCGGTGTATCGACGCCGGCCGCCGGCACCGATCGGCTGACGTGCACCGCAATCGAAAATCCGTGCCACAAGACGCGCAACTGTTCGAGTGCTTCGATCTGCTCCAGCGGGCTGACCGCCAGCCGTGGATAGTCTTGCAAGAAATCATTTCGATACGCATACAGACCGATATGCCGCAGCGGCGCGTAGCCGTGTGCCAGCTGCGGCAACGTTGTCACGCCTTCTGTAAAACCATCCCGATGCCACGGAATTACTGCGCGTGAAAAATACAGCGCGCGGCTATGCCGATCCAGCACCACCTTGACCACATTCGTATTCGACAGTTCCGCACCTGTTTCGATGGCATGTGCGGCCGTAGCCATCGGCACCGTGCTGCTGATCAGCGCCGCCGTCGCATCGATCAGGGCCGGCTCGATCAACGGTTCGTCGCCCTGCACATTCACCACCACCGCGTCAGGCGCGAGACCCAGTGCAGCGGCGACCTCGGCGATACGGTCCGTGCCGGAGGGGTGGTTGTCGCGCGTGATCTGCACGGCGACGCCGTGCCTCTTGCAGGATGCGTGAATCGCCGGGTGGTCGGTTGCCACAATCACACGTGCAGCGCCCGACAGCGCAGCACGCTCGGCGACCCGCACGATCATCGGCTTGCCACCCAGATCGGCTAGCGGCTTGTCAGGCAGGCGGGTCGATGCCATGCGTGCAGGAATGATGACGATGAATGGCATGAGCAATCCCTGAAAAAATCGGACGGAAGTTAGGTCAGAAAAGGCAGAGCCCCAATGCCGGCGAAATTTGCGTCGAGATGGTTTCAGACCGCCTGAGGGGGCGGGGGGGCCAGATGCTGGGCCACGGTTTCGCGCGCCTGATCAACCCACATGATCGGGATGCCGTCACGAATCGGGAACGCCAGACGGTCACCATTGCAAACCAGTTCCTGGTCTTTTTTTTGGTAGCTCAGGGGGCCCTTGCAAAGCGGGCAAACCAGTATGTCAAGCAGTCGGGTATCCACGCAGTTTCTCCACAATGAGTTCGGCCAGCGGGCCGTCGAAGCGCGCTGTGACGGGCACGACCCAGAGGCGCGGGTCATCTTTTAAGCCATCGATGCCGGCACATTTTACTGCATCCTTCTCTGTGATCAGGATGGTTGTAGCGGTCGCGCCGGCAAATGGATTTTGTGCAAAATCAAAATGGTCTGGCAGCGCCAGCGTATCGATCACCAGCCCGCGAGCGCGCAGCAGGTCGAAAAAACGTTGCGGATTGCCGATTCCGGCGGCCGCAAGAATCGGTCCCGGCAGCGACCCCAACGCAACCGCGGGGCCTCCGCCCGCCAATGGTTGCGCGGTGTCCCCGATCAGATGCATTCGTACCGTGTCGACCGGAAAACTCGACGGCACCGCGGCACCATTGAACACCGTAAAGTCACGTCGACGCGTCAGCGACTCGCGCAGCGGGCCGGCGGGCAACAGCCAGCCGTTACCCGCCCCGCGTTGATCAAACAGGACGATTTCGAGCGTTCTTTGCAATCGATAATGCTGCAGGCCGTCATCAGAAATAATCACCGATACTTCAGGATGCGCCGCCAGCAGACAGCGCGCTGCGGCCACCCGATTCCGTCCTATCGCCAGCGCGCAGCCAGTGCGCTGGACGATCAGCAACGGCTCGTCGCCGACCTGCTGCGCGGTAGCGTCCGGCGTCACCATCAGCGCAGCCAGATTATCCGCACCATGCCCGCGTGAAATCACCCCCGGGTTGTAACCGGCGGCACGCAACTGCGCCACCAGCCAGATCACTAGCGGCGTTTTGCCGGTACCACCAATAAAAATATTGCCAACCATAATGACCGGCACCGGCAGCGTTACGCTGGACCGCCAGCCGCGCCGGTACAGCCATCGCCGTATTGCGCTAAGTCCACCGAACACCAGCGACAGCGGCCACAGCAGGCAAGCCAGCAGCCCCCGCTGGCGCCATACCGCGGGCAGGCGCCGCTGGAGAACTGTCATAGGTGAAGACAAGATGGCAGCCGGCAGCGGAGGCTACCTGGCACCGGAGCTTTGCGCGGCAAATGTCACGCGTCCAAAGCCGGCCAACCGTGCTGCTTCCAGCACATTGATAACCGACTGATGCGTTGCGGTGGCATCGGCGTTAATGATCACGATCGGGTCTCGTTTGGTTTCGCCGGCGCCGTTGGCAGCATTTTTCAGCTCCTCGGCCAGACCGATCGCATCCCGAAATGCAATCTGTACGTTATTGACGGCGTAGCGTCCCTGTGAATCCACGGCCACGTTGATTTCAAAGGGCCGATCGATTGCCTTGTCCGCGTCGGCGGTTGGCAGCGTAATCTGCAGTTCAGTAAAACGACTGTAGGTGGTACTGATCATCAAAAAAATCAGAATCACCAGCAACACGTCGATAAACGGGATCAGATTGATTTCGGGTTGTTCTCGGGTCTTGCCGCGTCGAAAATTCATGGCATCGATTCCTGGCCGCTTCTATTTTCGGTTGCCGTGGACGGTATCGACAAAGCGTACCGCCTGCTGTTCCATATCGACTACAAAACTGTCGACCAGTGCCCGAAAATGACGATAGAACACCAAGGCCGGCATGGCGATCGCCAGGCCAAAAGCGGTGTTGTACAAGGCCACCGAGATGCCATGCGCCAGAATCGCAGGATTCGATCCAGTGGCATTCTGCGCGCCAAAAATCTCGATCATGCCGACCACCGTACCGAACAATCCCATCAGCGGTGCCAGAGTGGCGATGGTGCCGAGCGTAGTCAGAAAACGTTCCAGCTCGTGCGCGGTTGCCATGCCGGCTTCTTCGATCGATTCCTTCATCATTTCGCGCGGTGCCTCGACGTTGCGCAGGCCTGCCGCGAGTACTTTGCCGAGCGGAGAGTTTTGCTCCAGATTGTGCACCACGTCGGCATTGATCTTGCCGTTGTGATAAACCCGAATGACCTCCTGCAGCAGTTTCGCCGGCAAGATCCGGTCGCGCCGCAGATATAGCAGGCGCTCGACGATCAGCGCCATTCCGATTACGGAGGCAATTAAAAGCGGCCAGATCGGCCAGCCAGCGGCATGAATGATTGCGAGCAAAACGAACTCCCGGGTGCAAAAAAAGGTCTGGGTGCAGAATGTAACGTGTTGCGCCAAGCAGAGCAAGCAAGCATGTTGCACAGGATTTTATTGCATAATTTGGCGCATGTGCTGGTCGCCGGAAATCCGCTGCTGTCGGCGCTCGATGCCGGCGAAATGGTAACGACGATGGGGCATGAAGTTGTGCACAAGCTGTGGATAACTCTGTGGGCAACTTTTGCGCGCACAACTGATGTCACTGATCTGTAACGATATTTTTCGAATGCCTGTTCAATGGGCAGACCGGTATCCCTTTCAAATCAATCCCTTACGAAGACTTCATGGACACGCTACAAATAATTGTCATAAAACCGTTACGTGGATTGCCTGTGGATAGATTTGTGTCGCGAGAGCCGCATGAACACTGACTTCTTGCCAGAAGCGCTAGAATCTGCGCCGCCTGTGCTGACAGTCTCGGCGTTAAATCTGGCGGTAGGCCGGCTGCTGGAACGCCATTTTCCGTTAATGTGGGTGTCGGGTGAAATCTCCAATTTCACCAAGGCCGCATCAGGACACTGGTATTTTTCGCTCAAGGACGCCTCGGCGCAGGTGCGCGCCGTGATGTTTCGCGGCCGTGCGCAATACGCTGATTTCGTGCCGCGCGAAGGCGACCGCGTCGAAGTTCGCACGCTAGTTACTCTGTATGCCGCCCGTGGTGATTTTCAGCTGAGCGTCGAAGCGATTCGCCGCGCCGGTGTCGGCAGTCTTTACGAAGCGTTCGTGCGGCTCAAACAAAAGCTGACCGCCGAGGGCCTCTTCGACGCAACGCATAAAAGGCCGCTACCATTTTTTGCGCGCACCATCGGCATCGTTACCAGCCCGCAGGCGGCTGCGCTGCGCGACGTACTGACGACGCTACAGCGTCGCGCGCCACATTTACGCGTGATCCTGTATCCGACCCCGGTCCAAGGTGAAGGTGCGGCACAAAAGATCGCCGTGGCAATCGCTACCGCGTCACGCCGCACGGAGTGTGAGATTTTACTACTCTGTCGCGGCGGTGGCAGTATCGAAGATTTATGGTCGTTCAACGATGAAACCGTCGCTCGTGCGATTGTCGCCAGCAGCATGCCCGTGATCGCCGGTATCGGCCACGAAACCGACTTCACGATTGCCGACTTTGCCGCCGATCTACGTGCGCCGACACCGACCGCCGCTGCCGAATTGGCCGCGCTCCCGCGCACCGAATGGATCACTTTGGTGCAGCAGCGCGCCATAGATCTTTCGCGTGCCATGCAGCGCCGTCTGCGCGAGCAAAATCAGTCGATCGACTGGCTGTCGCATCGCTTGCTGAGCCCGTCGGCGACAATCCGCCATGAGCACCTCAAGCTGGCGAGCCTGCATGTGCGTCTCGGTCATGCGGTGACGCTACCGGTGACCGAAGCGCGCCACGCGCTACGCCACTTGCGCAGCCGTCTGCAAAACGCAGTCCCCGACGCTAACGCGCTGCGGCGTCATCTGATGGACAGTCAGCGCCGGCTCGATACCGGGCTCGCTGCGCACGCCGCACGCCTGCGCAGTCGCCTTGCCGGGCTGGCGGGCCAACTGGAACTCTTGAACCCGCAGCGCACGCTGGAGCGTGGATACGCAATAGTGATCGATCAGCACGGTAAGATCGTGCGATCGCCGCAGCAGTTGCACCCACAGCAAAACGTGTGCGTGCGATTGGCCGGCGGCGGTGCTGAAGTAGGCATTGCGAGCGTACGGCCGACTCTGGTGAAATAACCGCCCGATGGTGGCTGCGCGCGGCACCTTGAGTGATCGCGACCAATGCGCAATGTCGCTATCGGCTTTACAATAAGGCACCTACAAAAGTAACATTCCCCACTGAACAAACTCAAAGGATGATCATGGAACATACTCTGCCCGCTTTGCCCTACGCGATGGACGCCCTGGCACCCCACATCTCGAAAGAAACGCTGGAATTTCACTACGGCAAACATCATCAGGCGTATGTCACCAATTTGAACAATCTGATCAAGGGCACCGAGTTCGAGAACGCACCGCTGGAAGACATCATCAAAAAATCCTCCGGCGGGGTCTTCAATAATTCAGCCCAGGTCTGGAACCACACGTTCTACTGGAACTGCCTGTCGCCCAACGGCGGCGGTGCGCCCAGTGGCGCACTTGCTGAAGCGATCAACGCCAAATTTGGTTCCTTCGAAAAATTCAAGGAAGACTTTGCCAAATCGGCGATCAGCAACTTCGGCTCCGGCTGGACCTGGCTGGTGCGCAAGTCCGACGGCACTGTCGACTTGGCCAACACGTCCAATGCCGGCAGCCCACTGACCGGCACCGACAAGCCGCTGTTGACCTGCGACGTCTGGGAGCACGCGTATTACATCGACTATCGCAACGCCCGGCCCAAGTATGTCGAGTCGTTCTGGAATCTGGTGAACTGGGAATTCGTGGCGCACAATCTGGCCTGATCAAGCCGGTAGCAGCACACCGTATCCGTCACAAAACAGGGTCGGCACTAGGTGTGCCGACCCTCTTTTTATTGCACGATCAGGTAACTCAGGCCAGGGAATCGTCTGAGCCCCCGCCGCTGTCGTCGAGCGCCGTATCCGTGTCCGGCAGATCCACTGAATCGCTAGTTGCAGGACTGTCCACAAAATCGTTACGGGTTTGCTGCGCGCCGCTACCCACGTGATCGACGCTGTCGGCCATGCCGCCGAAAGGCGCTTGCGAATCCATCAGATGGTTGCTGCCATGATGGCCCATTAAATTCTCGATCCCCTGAAACAAAAACGCTCCGCCCGCAACCCCCGCCGCAGTCGCTGCCATATTGGTCAGAAAACTGCCTCCCCCGAGCCCGCCACCGCCAAAAAACCGCGATGGTGCCGGCGCGTTGGCGTACACAGGTGCAGCATTGAACTGGGCTTGCGCTGGCGCAGAAGGAGCCACCGCCGCGACAGCGGCGCGCCCCCATGCATTGTTGCCGCCATCCAGAAAGCCATTGCCCGCTGCGGGCGCAGCGCGCGATTGCACTTCCAGGCTGGCAATGCGCGCCGTCGCATTGGCCAGCGCGCGGTCCTGCAACAGCGAGCGCTGCACCAGCAGATAGGCGGCATCGGGCTGACGCGCCACCGCGTCCGCGATCAGCGTCGCAGCCTGAGGGTCTTTGGCGACCGAACCGGCCTGGGTCAATTGCGTCAAAAAGGTTGTCAACAAACCGGTTTCATCGGGTGTCATGGAAGTCCTCCGTCGGGGTTATCGAATCAGGTGCCGCATCACTGCGGCAGTCAAAACGGAGTTTGGGCCAGGCTGCGCATTTGGCAAGTCCCGCTGCAAATAATTAATCCGCAGTACGCTGCCATCACCATCAAATCCCCGGCGCCACGAAAACACTTCAGTTAAACTATTTCCCAGGCCACTTTGCACCATACCGGAAATCGCCGGCGCAACGCATTGATCGGTCGTCAAGGAGAGCGCCATGTCTTGTTACCCCGCACCCCGCATAGTGCCTGTCGCCTGTGTGCTCGCCTGCATGCGCGTCACCGGATCACGCCCATGTTGACATCGTTTCATTGGCCGATTCCGCCCCACTACGACCTGATTGAAACCAGCGCCGGCCTCGACGCCAACGACGTCGAACCGGCGCAGGTCACGATGCACAATGGCCGCGCGCAGGATGGCTTGCTGATAGGGCTCGACGGCGCCGAAATGTGTCTCGAGTTTCGTACCCGGCGCGCTACGTCGACCGTGCGGATCGGCTTCGGCAACCTGCGTCTGCTGCGCCTGACAGACCCGGTCGAGATGAAAAAAGTACAGCTGTCACACGCGCTGGCGACCGTCAGCAATGCAGCCTCCCCACAACAAAAATGCACTGTCAATTATCACAGCGGTGAAGCCTCCGAGACCTTCACGCTGGGCATGGTATCGAAACCGTTCGGATTGTTTCTGTTTGTGCCGGTCGGGCAAACCGAGCAGGTCGAGCGCTGGTTTATTCCCTCCGAAGCAATCAAGAATTATCAAATCGGTGAGCAGCTCGGAAAGCTTCTGGTCGAAGAAAATCTGGTCAGCAAAGAGGTCATTACCGCGGGTCTTGAAAAGCAGGAGCAGATGCGCTCGCAAAAACTAGGCGACTATCTGCTGCAGCAGAATATCATCACCCAGGAGCATGTCGAGATCGCCCTGCAAAGCCAGCGTAACAAGCCGCAACTTCGACTCGGCGAAGCCCTGCTACAAGAAAAACTGATCACCGAAAAGCAACTCTCCGACGCCCTCGCAAGCCAGACAGAAAACCGCAAGCTACCGCTCGGCGACATTCTGGTCGAGATGAAAATCGTCACGCTCGACACCATCAAACGGGTACTTGCACAAAAACTCGGTATCCCGTTTGTCAACCTGCGGGGGTTTCAGTTCGATCCGATGCTGATCAAGGCGGTACCTGGCGACTTCGTTCGCAAGCACAACATCATGCCCTTGTATCAAACCGATGCCCGCATGGTCGTTGCGATGGAAAATCCGTTGGCGCACGGTGCGCTTCAAGAGCTGGCGTTCTACACCAAACTGAAGATCGATCCGGTCATGGCATCGGTCGAAGATCTGCGGTTAGTCATCGGCCAGATGTACGGTAACGCCACCGATCGCGGCAATATTGCCGAGTTGGTTTTTGAGCTTGGTGGCGACGACGACAAGATTGAAAAGCCGACCGAAATCATCACCGAATCCGACAACACGCTGGTGCGACTGGTCAACAAGATCATCATGGATGCCTACGATTTCGGCGTCTCGGATATTCATATTGAAAATATGAAAGGTAATCATCCGACCCGCGTGCGGTTCCGCAAGGACGGCCAGATGCAACCGTATTCGGAGGTGCCGGCGCAGTTTCGCAATGCCCTGGTGTCGCGCATCAAAATCATGTGTCGACTCGATATTTCTGAAAAGCGCCGTTCGCAGGACGGCAAGATGAATTTTGAAAAATTCGGACCGGCCGCGATCGAGTTGCGGGTGTTGACGATCCCCACCACCGAAGGCCTGGAAGATATCGTGATGCGGATACTGGCGGCGCCCAAGGCCGTCTCGATCGATACACTCGGGCTGTCGCAATACGGTCTGGAGGGATTAAAAAAGCTGGCACAAAAGCCGCATGGATTATTGTTTGTATGCGGCCCTACCGGTTCTGGTAAAACCACTACCCTGCACTCTCTGCTGAACTTTATCAACACGCCTGACCGCAAGATATGGACGGTCGAAGACCCGGTCGAGATTACTCAGGATGGATTGCGCCAGGTGCAGGTGCAATCGAAAATCGACTGGACCTTTTCAGCTGTACTGCGCAGCTTCATGCGGGCCGACCCGGACGTCATCATGGTCGGTGAAACCCGCGATCCCGAAACCGCCAAGACCGTGATCGAAGCATCGTTGACCGGGCATCTGGTGTTTTCCACCATGCACACCAACAGTGCTGCCGAAAGCGTAGTGCGCCTGCTCGACTTCGGACTTGACCCGTTCAATTTTGCCGACGCCCTGCTGGGCGTGGTCGGCCAGCGCCTGGCCCGCCGGCTGTGCGCCCACTGCAAGACCAGCCACTACGCCACCGACGAAGAAATCGATTTACTGGCGCAAGAATACTGCTTTGAGAACGACTGGGTTCCAACAGAGGTAATTGCGCGCTGGGGTGCCACGTACGGCCGCGACGGCGGCAAGATCGCATTGTTCGAGGCCAAGGGCTGTGACCTGTGTTCCGGCAGCGGTTACAAAGGTCGCCTCGGCGTGCACGAAGTCCTGGTCGCCACCGCTGCCGTCAAAAAGAAAATCCACGCGCGCGCGAATGTGCCGGAGGTCTTGAAGGTCGCGGTGTCGGAGGGGATGCTGACACTGCGTCAGGACGGGATTGAAAAGATTTTTCAAGGGCACACGGATTGGGAGCAGATCAGGACGGTTTGATGGGTGTGTGGCAGGCATGAGCGATATGTAGCCGAGTGGAGCGGTTGCATTCAGTGGTGCACTCGCGACGGACAAATGCATCGTGCAGCGCCAGACTCATTTTTCTGAAGCCTGTCGTATTTTTTCCGACGTTGAAACTTTATGGCAGCCCTGTCATCCCGTGCCAGTGGATAACGGGTCCCAAACAGGCAGGCCTACGACTGTTGCGTCAGCCAGGGTGAATTTCGGCTAACCAGCACCAGGTGGGGCAAGGTTACCGCCGTTAGCGCGACCAATACCCAGTTCAGAAGACTTGGATGCGGGCCTGCAAAAGAGGTCTCATTTTGCAGATACAGGATCAATATCAGCACCATGGATGCAGTGGCTAAGCAGGTGATGATGATCGCTACCCCTGCCGCCCGGTTAAATATACGGAAACTTCCTTTTTTTTGCGTAATTTCGTCCTGTTGGCGATGCCTTGCGATAAACCTGAAAATATGTGTACCGGCGTGAAGCACTCCAAAATAAATTGAAAAAGCCATGAGCGGCGATAGCAGAAGATTGATAGCAAAAGCAAAGACGACTTCTGCCATGAGCGGTTTGCTGAACAGCTGTTGCCGATAGGCTGCGAGACCGAGTACGCATATCCCGACCCACAGCCAGGCCAGGTTTTGCCAGATGTTGAACACCCATGCGGCGTCCAAAGCAAAAGCCATTGGCAAAAGTGCTTGCAGCGTGTGCGTTGACAGCAACAGGGGAAACATCACAGGTGCGCCACCCGCGACTACACGCTGGACCCACGCGCGCTGGTCCCATCTGCCGTTGGCCCAGCGCCCGTAAGGTTCGCCGAAATGCCAAACCGACATAAGCAGCAACACCACTATCATCAGGCCGCCACTGTGTACACACAGCATTGCAAGCAACACTGCCGAGCCACCATACAAGACTACCGCCGTTGCCAGCGCACCGGCAGTGACAAACTCGCGCCGTATCAACACGATATCAAGCGCCCCGTGAAAGAAACCAGTCGTTAGCGTCAGGCCCATAAAAACCAGTAGTCCGGCTTGGCCAACACTCTGATCGAGGTAACGTAGACCGATCAGGGCCGCCAACGCGAAAGCTGCCAGCCCAAGCACTTTGAGTGGGTGCTTAAAAGATAGGCGGCGAAGCATTAGCGGCGGACTCCCAGGAATTTCGATCCGACGCCAATTAACGTGGACAACGCCTGGACTGCGAAAGGTAAGGTTGGCAGCGCGCTGGCCACAGATACACGTTGCCGCCAGTTTGCTCGGCCGCTTAAGAAAGCAACCATGGTGTCGGCGTCTACACGTTCGAAAAGCTGCATAAAGTACTGGGAGGCCCTGACCCAATCGTGCTCCAGCACGTTAAAAAAGACTGTATCCATCCACACATCCAGCGCCCGGCGCTTAAATATAACGGGCATCCAATGCTTGAGGTCGCCCGCAATGAGGCAACTCTGCAGCGACGCAGCTATTTTCTCCGCGTGCTCCAGCGTTTCTAGAAAAGCATAACCTGTAGAGGCACGCAAGGTGCCGGCCCCACGTCCCAGAGGCACTACGCGTGACGCCCTTTTCGGTTGGTTGATCTGCAAGCTGAGGTCCAGCGAGCCTTTTTCTTCGTACACCACATCGTAGGCAGCCGACCCCAAAGAGCCAACAATGAATTGTGTTAGTTCCGTGGTGAAATCCGGCTTGAACGATCCCGCCGAGATCCACGTCGTCTCAACCAACGCGTTGCGCGGACTGTAGGGCAGCACGTAAAAAAAGTGGAGCCCATCTTTGCTGGGACGAAGGTGCATTAACCCAACCGTTGTTGGATCAAAAACATCCCGGTCCGTCTTTATCTCGTATCCCACAAACTGCTGTACCAAAGTACGTACGCTTGCCTGTACCGACGGGCGGGCGTCAAATATCCATGTAGCGTGTATCACTTCGCCTTCGATGGTCTCCACACTTGGCGTGTTACCGTCTGCGATATTCCGTACCGCTATCGCCAGGCGCATTTTCACATGATGACTTTGCGCAATAGCGCGTCGTGCTGCTGCATAAAACTGGTCAGCGTCGAGCGAACAGTAAAAATCTGTTTCACCAGTTTTAGTGACAGTGGTTGATGCTTGGTTGTCCACACAATCATCTTGACGGACATTCCAACGGCGCCATTGCCGCCGCTCCAGATAGCTATAAGGATGTGCCGGGTTGCGCGATGTTCTCCAGTAACTCCAAGTGCGATCGCGCACATAATTTGCACGCTGTTCCAGCACCAATACGCGCAGCTTTGAAAATTCAGGTCGGGCCAGCTCTGCTGCTAGCGCTAAACCGCTTAGCCCACCACCAACGATGACGATATCGAACGCCATGAATTCGACTCAGCCAATGGCCGGAAATCCGGGAATCAGCGCCAAGTGTCTCAAATCATGGGATACGACATCCCTCACCGGACTGCTGGATAATTCATTTGCGCCAATGTAGCAGGCAACGATTAATTTTAATTTTTCAAACCGTCCGAGGGACGTCCGGCCGCGCCAGTAACGGCTTGCACCATTGTCCAAAATCTTTTGTCCAATGCCGCGGTAAAGGGACGTTGCGATACGTATCGCTCGACGATTGCCGGTAGGGATGTAGTCCAGGCCTTGGAGCGAGTAGGCATAGAACTCGTCTGCCATTTGCAGAATCTTTTGGATCGCCGAAAAGCTCCGCACGATTTGCGCCGGGGTCTGTGGCGCGCTCAACGCGTCTGCACTCACACCCCAATGTGCTGGGATATAGCATCGGCCACGCGCTGCGTCTTCAACCACATCTCGGGCAATATTGGTTAGCTGCATGGCAACGCCTAACGCCACAGCGTAGGGTTCTCCTTTGGGGGCAACCCCTAAGACGGGACACATCATTTGCCCGACCGTGCCTGCAACGCCGTAGGCAAACTGCAACAGTTCTTCTGAAGTTTGGACGCAGCGGGGGACGGCGTCCTGGCGCAGACTGGTCATAAAATAACGAATTACATCGGTACTAACGCCTTTTGAAAGCAGCATCTTGCCAACTTGATGCGCCAGTTCATGACCGGTATCGGGGTTCAGCACACCACGCTCCAACCCCTGCAATTGCTGCATGCGGTACGCACATGCACCCAGTGCCTCTTCATCTGCCAGATCATCGGCGAATCGAGCAAATGCATAAAGTTGGGCGGCATCACGTCTCGCCGCTGGTAACAAAAATCTCGCAGCCCACGAAAAAGACTTTGCGTGCAAATCCATTACCTCTTGCGGCGTCATTGCACCGACCCAAACATTAATCGCTCTACCACCTTGGCAGAAGTTACTACGCCAGGAACACCCGCACCCGGATGGGTACCCGCGCCAACAAAGTAAAGATTGGGAATCGTCGCTGACCGATTTGGAAACCGAAATCCTGCAGACTGCATCAGCGTTGGCGTAATCGAAAACCCCGCGCCCCACGGAGACAACAACTCTTTCTCAAAATACTTGGGCGTAATATAAAAGTCATCAACGATATGCTGTTCGAGTCCGGGTAGCGTGCGTTGCGCCAGGGTTGCCTGCAAAGCCGCTTTGAAGGTCTCTGCGATGTCCTCCCATTGGATATCACCGCGCAAGTTTGGCACAGGCACCAGCGCGTAAAAAGTGTCATGGCCAACAGGAGCGCAGCCGGGATCGGTGGCACTGGGACGATGCAGGTATATGCTCAAATCATCTGGAAGTTCGAGCGTATTGAAAATTTTATGAAGCACTTCCCGGTAGGTTTCCCCGAACAAGATTGTGTGATGCGCAACGCCCGGAAAGGTGATGTCGGTGCTGAAGTACCACACGAACAAGCTCATTGAATATTGCTTTTTGGTGATTGCATCCTTTTTACGATGACGCCCCGCCAGCAAGTGGGTCAGCACGTAACCAGGATCTGCATTGCACACGACATTGTCTGCATGAAGTGTGCGGCCATCGCGTAACTCTACCCCGCTTACCAAACCGTGACCGAGCTCAATTGCTGTCACCTCCGCGTTCCAGAAAAATTGCACGCCATGGCGCGTTGCAAGCGCAACCAGTGCATCGACCAACCGCGCCATGCCACCACGCACGAACCACACCCCCCATTTTCGTTCCAGGTAGTGAATCAAACTATAAATACTAGTGGTATCAAACGGGTTACCTCCGACCAAAAGGGGCTGGATACTAAAAGCTCTGCGAACCTGCTCATGTTTAAAGTACCGGGCGGTTAATGCGTAGACCGAGCGATCTGCGCGTAGCCGCGCCATGGCCGGCAGCGCTTTGATCATGGAACGCCAGTCTAAAAACGGCTGCGTGCCGAGTTCTTCATAACCTTTTTCAAAAAGCCTTTTTGAATGGGCCAGATAGGCCGGATAAGCGGCAGCATCCGCTTGGGAAAACCTCGCAATCTCTGTTTGAATTTGCTCCGTGGTGCCGCCGTAGTCCAACTGCGTACCATCGGCAAATTGCATTTGATACCAGGGCTTAACAGCCATAAGTTCGATATGGTCTTCAAGCCGTTCGCCCAATAATGCGAACAACTCTTCAAACAGTACAGGGGCAGTGAGCACCGTCGGGCCAGCGTCGTAGCGAAAAGTCTGGCCCGAGGCGTGGCGAACGAATTCAGCCGCTCGACCACCCGCCATATCCAGACGATCGACCACCGTTGTGGACACGCCGCGCGCCGCAAGCCGTATTGCAGAGGCAAGACCTCCAAATCCTGCACCAACGACAATGGCCGTCTTGACTGGAGCCGAAGCGCTATTTTTCGGGCGAGAGGAAGGAAGAACATCCGGCGTCAAACTATTCGACTCCAACAATCTTTGCCTCCGGTTGATACTCGCTTAAAACGTGTCGGAGCTGCAGCGCGTAGTCCACTAGACGCGCGCCCATGTTCGACGGCAAGCGTTTCGTCAGACGGATCGTGGTGTCAATTTTTTCCAGGCCAAACGCTTTTGCTTTTTCGATTGATTCGTACAGGTCGCAACTCGTCCTGAATAGCGAGACAACGTTGTAGGTGCATTTCGCTGTTCCGACGCGCAAATCACTTTGCACGTCTTGTAAGTCGTCGACGATTTGATAGGCGACGGAAAATGCTTCGGCCGCGCGTCGGGCATCGGATGAATATTCCTGCTGCCCGGATGCCAACAATATGAGTTCGAGGGGCAAACTAAGCAACGCACCGGACTTTGCGATTGCGATTTGCTGATACTGTTCAGCAGCTACTGCACCATCAGTTGAAGTCACCGAAGTAACCTTCAGATCAGCGCATTGACCGTCTATGGCCATGCTCACGCGCTCATGTACCAGCAAAATCATTTGAGCCAACACAGGCGAATTTTCGAGCTTACAGAGTGTAGCGTAAGCCGCAGACAACAATAAATCGCCGGTGCAGATTGCAGTATTTATACCGAAACGAAACCATACGGCTTGCTGGCCGCGACGTAATTCGTCACGGTCCTGAATGTCATCATGCACCAACGATGCGTTATGCAGCAGCTCGACAGCTGCTGCGATAGTGACTACGTCTGCAATGCTTAAACCTGCAGCAAGCCCTGCCTGAAGTGCTATTTTGGTTCTGACTCTTTGCCCGCCTGCATCCAAATGATATTTGGCAGCGTCTCTTCCCGCGCCCATTTTTAGTGAAGGATTAGGCGCACTGGAACGAATGGATGCCAGCATTCGCGCCTCGACCGAGTTCAGTAAAGACAGCGAAAGTTCCTGCGTCAATGGGTGCTGAGATGAAATCGAAGATTGCATGGCGACGCCAGGTTAGAAGTCTGAAAAACGCTGTATGCAAATACAAGTTCAGTTCTATGTATAAGCCGGGCGTATTGTCGCCCGGCCTATACTTTTAAAACCCAGTACTGATTATTTCTTACTACCGTCAGATTCGCTCACAGCGACCTGCCAGATGATCAGGCCGAATGCAATTTTGTTCAACACGTCAGCAAGGTTATAAATGATGTTCAGAGCATTTGCGCTAGTGGCAGGACTGCTACCCGTCAAATAGCCGAAAAAGTAACCGATCGGATAAATTGCCCATCCGAAGGTCACGATCAAGCGCATGGTTTTAAACGCAGACTGTACAGACGGCGGTGCGCTTTGTGCGTTAATTTTGCTGGCTTGTCCAGCAAATATTTCGTACAGAATAAACGCCCAACCAATCATGCCAATGACAAAGGCAATCATACTATTCAGGTATCCTGCTTCGCCCAAATAACCGCCGATCAACATCACCAGAGTTCCTACCATCAAGCGCCAAAATACACCGGCTGGCACCTTCGCAATGGCTGACAAAATCAAATAGAACTCGATCATTAATAGCGGAACTGTGATCAACCAATCGATGTAACGAAATACCGTCGGCGTCGACCCAGTATTGACCCATACCTCTCGCATATAGAAGTAGTGGACTGCGGCAACCAGTGTTACCAGGCCGGAAACGGTCAGCGAAGTTTTCCACTTTGGAGATACCCTGTCGCGCTCCAAAAAGAAAAACACGGTGGCCGCGACGAGCGCCATCGAAATAAGCCAGAAACTAATTCCAACAAAATCATCTGGCTTCAACATGGCACCTGACGCAGCACTAGCTTGGCCAGACGCAAAAACTAAAGTTGATCCAACGCAAAGCAGGCCTGCTATTTTTGATTTAATTAAGTTGAACAACATGCTGTGTCTCCAAAAAATGCATGAACAGTTAAACGAAAAGCCGTGAGGCGCTCTTTCAGTCATGATTTCAGCAATCTCAGTCAGTCTCGACTTGAGAAATCATCGTGAGAGGTTACCAGATGTTGCTACGACTTGCAGCGCACGGTCGAACATGGCCGGGCGCAGCAAAAATTGGAAGTAAATACCGCTATGCATTCTCCACTCGAGCAACCTTGATGGACTAGGCCGGGCAACCGTTACTCTGTTTCAGGTTAGCGGGCAGCGTCGTGAAAAACGCTAAATTTTAAAAGCTCTGCCTAACAAACGTAAATCCGGGTCCAACTACGCAGGACCGCTCCATTAATCTGTAAAACAACCCTTGCCTAATCAATGCCAGATGTATTGATTTTCATTTTGGACGCGCCATTGTTCCATTGGTGACTTGCCAGCCGCCGCGATCGCATCTGGATGCCGCTTACCGCCCGGGTATTGGTTCCCTTATTCTCGACACGCCAACAGCCAATTCAAACCGATTTATTGGCAGGTGAAAAGTATCCGCGGTAGGTCTATGGCTGAGAAGTCTCACCAGGTGCCTGTCGTGAAACGCATTTCAAGGGCGCCTTGGCGATACGACAAGGTCGTGCAGAATCACCTCTCCCACTTGCACGCCGTACGACCGGTAATCGGGCCAATACAACTGCGCCCCCACGATCAGAAGGAGGTTTCCATCCCCAGCACCTTCGTCAGGAACCCCCACCGATCCGCGATCTCATCAATCACTTTGGCGGTTGGTTTTCCCGCGCCATGCCCGGCTTTGGTATCGATCCGGATCAGCACCGGCGCACTGCCCGCTTGCGCCGCCTGCAGAGCCGCCGCGAACTTGAAGCTATGCGCCGGTACGACGCGGTCATCATGGTCGGCTGTAGTGATCAGGGTCGCCGGATAGCAGGTTCCGGCGTGTAGATTATGCAGCGGCGAATACGCATATAACGCCTTGAACTGCACCGCGTCGTCGGACGAACCGTAGTCCGGTGTCCAGCCCCAGCCGATGGTAAATTTATGAAAGCGCAACATGTCCATCACGCCCACAGCCGGCAGCGCCGCGCCGAACAGATCGGGGCGCTGCGTCATGGCCGCGCCGACCAGCAACCCACCATTGCTGCCGCCGCCAATGGCCAGTTTGGCTGTCGATGTGTACTTGTGTGCGATCAGCCATTCTGCTGCGCCGATGTAATCATCGAAGACGTTTTGCTTTTGCAGCTTGGTACCGGCGAGGTGCCAGCTTTCGCCGTATTCACCACCACCGCGCAAACTCGGTACGGCGTATACCCCCCCCATTTCCATCCACGCCAGCGTCGATACCGAGAACGCCGGCGTCAGCGAGATATTGAAACCACCATACCCGTACAGATAGGTCGGATTGCTGCCATCGAGCTTCAGGCCCTTTTTGTGGACGATGAACATGGGAATTCGGGTGCCGTCCTTGCTGGCGTAAAACACCTGCGTGGTCTCAAACGCGCCGGGGTCGAAAGCGACTTTCGGCTGGCGCAACACGCTGCTTCGATTGGCCGCGATGTCATAGCGATAGATCGTGGTCGGGACCGTGAACCCGGTGTACGCGTAGAAGGTTTCCGTGTCACCGCGCTTGCCGCCAAACCCGGTGGCGGTGCCGATGCCGGGCAACGCCATTGGATGCAACGGCTTGCCGTTCAGGTCGAACACACGTACTTCGCTGTGCGCGTCTTTCAGGTAATCGGCCAGAATCCGGTTACCAACCAGATTGGCAGAGAGCAAGGTTTCTGCGGCTTCGGGTACTACCGTCTTCCAGTTCATGACCGCCGGCGCACGACTGTCGATGGCGACGATGCGACTGCGTGGGGCGTCTTTGTCGGTGCGAAATAGAAATATCGGCCCGTTGTTATCGATGAACCCGTAGGCGGCGTCGAAATCATCCAGCATCGGCTGCACGGGATTGTTCGCGTCCGCCAGATCTTTGACGTAGATCCGCTCTTTCGGCTCGGTTCCCTGCGAAATCGAAATAATCAGATAACGGCCATCGTCGGTAACCTCGCCGGCGAAACCCCAGTCTTTGTGATCAGGCCGGTCGTACACCAGCAGGTCGGTGCTTTGCCTGGTGCCGACACGATGGAAATACAGCTTTTGAAAATAATTCGTGTCAGCCAGTTTGGTGGCTTCGTTGGGGGCATCGTAGCGACTGTAAAAAAATCCCTTGCTATCTTTGGTCCATGAAGCCCCGGAAAATTTTACCCATTGCAGGTCATCGGACAGGTCGTCTCCGGTGGCGATATCACGCACCTTCCACTGATTCCAGTCAGAGCCCGACGCCGCGGTACCGTAGGCCAGGTAGTGACCGTCGGGGCTGACTGCCAACCCGGCCAGCGCAACCGTACCATCGGCGGCCAGCGTGTTGGGGTCGAGCAGCAGGCGCGGCGCGTCATTGAGGTGCGCCATTGTGTAGAGCACTGCCTGATTTTGCAGACCGTCATTGCGGCTGATGAAGTAGCGCCCACCTTCCTGGAACGGCACGTCGTAGCGTTCGAAGTTCCACAGCGTGGTCAGACGTGCCTTGATTCCGGCGCGAGATGGAATCTGCGCCAGATACTCTTGCGTCAACTGATTTTGCGCGGTGATCCAAGCTTCGGTGTCCTTGCTGTTGCCATCTTCGAGCCAGCGATACGGGTCACTGACTTTGACGCCATGATAGTCGTCAACCTGAGTGACTTTTTTGCTGACCGGATAAACCATCGGTGACTGCCCCGGTGGACATTGCTGCCCCATTACGCTAGTGCTGGTCATGACGACGATGCATAGAACGAAGCTCGGGCGGCGCAGGCTGATTGGCATGAATCGGGTCCATTCAAAAATATCAGGAGGTCACCGCGATACCGCGCCAGAAGGCGATGTGACCGGCGATTTGTTTGGCGGCGTCTTTCGGTTCAGGGTAGAACCAGGCGGCGTCGCTGTTGACCTTGCCGTCGACGACGACGTTGTAGTAACTGGCGGTGCCTTTCCAGCTGCACACAGTGTGTTTGTCGCTAGGTGCCAGGTACTGCTGATCGACCGCTGCGAGCGGGAAATACACGTTGCCTTCGACCAGTTGCACGACGTTGCCATCGGCTTGTGCGATGGTCGCACCGTTCCATGTTGCACTAGGCATTTTAGTTACTCCGTGAATGGTTTCGACCTTCGAAAGTACCACACACGAGACGACTGCGCAGGGCCGGTCAATGCGCAACTCTGCCGCGCGAGGTCTGCCAGATCCAGACCATCAGGGGGATTTGCAGCGGCAGGCGAAACAGCAGCAAGAGCTGAATCCAGATTGCCTTGTCTGCAGCCAATGCAGCCAGCCACATTTGTATGTTGGCCGGCAAAACGGCTACGCACAACAGCAGCAGTCCGATGCCCGCTGCGCGGCGCAGCCGCGGGATCAGCAAACCCAATGCGCCTGCGATTTCGCACAAACCACTGATTGCCACCAAAGCCCCATGCGAGGGCAACCAGGCGGGGATGGTGGCGCTGTACTGTTGCGGAAAAATAAAATGGAGGATACCGGCAGCGGCAAAAAAAAACGTCAGCGCGATGCGCGATCCAGGCTGCTGCAGCGATGCCAATACTGCGCGTGTCATCTGGCGTCGGCCGTGCGAAGCGCGGCAATGCGTTCCGCATCGCTCGGATGCGAACTGAAAAATCCGGAAGTGACGCTACGCTGAGTCGGGGCCTTTTTTCCGCTGGCGTCAGGACTCTCAGGCGGCTCACCAGTGCGGTCAGCGGCCGCATCTGCGCGCGCGGCACTGCCGCCCATCTTGACGAACAGGTCGGCCATCGGCGCCAGGGGCAGCGCATTCAAACGCATCATCGCAATCGCGTACTGGTCCGCCTCTCGCTCAAAGTCACGTGAGTATTTTTGATCCAGCAGCAGTGTCGGCAGTGCCGTCAAGACGGTCGATACGTCACCGACAAACAGATTCACGACGACGCCCACCCCGACGCCCTGCAGCATGCGCCGCAGTGCATGACGGCGGCGCAGATGGCCCAATTCATGCGCGAGAACCCCCAGTACTGCCTGATCGTCGCGTGCCAGCATGACCAACTGATCGGTCATGATGATGACGCCGTTCGGCAGTGCGAACGCGTTCGGACCAATCTCGCTGTGACGAAATTCGAGCCGGTAACGGGTCTGGTCGTTGTCCGGCCGGCGCAGCGCGCCGAATAACTTTTGTAGCCGGACCTGATCGACGGGGTCGAGTTTTGATGGCTGCATGATTTTTTGTTCGACCACTGACAATTGCGCATCACCGATTTTATTCTCGATCGTTGGCGGAAGATGGCGCGCCAGACGGTCGGCGCTCCACGGCAAGCCCCACTGATAGCCGGCGATTAGCAACGCCAACAAAAGGCACAACGCGGCCAGCGACATGCCCCAGTTTTGTTGCCAGCGCACGACCCAGTGATCGTGGTGGCCATTCTTGCGCAGCAGTTTGCCGAAGGTGCGGTCGGTGACTTCCAGCGAGGCGCCATCGGCCATCCGCAGTATGCGTGGCGCGGCCTCGAGGGGTTCGGAGATCCGCAGTTGCGACAACTTGACACTGCGCCGAACACCGTCGCCATTGAGCACCATCACGCCCTTGTGCAGCAGCACTGCAACGCTGTAACGTCGGGTCGATTGACCATCGAAATAAACGGCACAGATCATGGCAGGTACCTCACAGAGCGATCTCGATATCAAAGAAGTCAGCGGCTTCCTGGCCGGCCGCACCGATGCGGTCCGGTGTCTGATTGGCCAGCACCTCGTCGAGATTCTCGTCGCCTTCGAGGCTCAGACAAGCCAGCCGGTAACGCACCAGTCGGATTGCCGCGAATGGCTTGTACAGACCGGCCGTACAGACAATCAGAAACAGATTCGACCCATGGATCCAGAGCAGGCTGCGCGCACTTGCAGTGCTGACAAACCGATGGTCGCCCAACTCGGTTTTATTCCAGACAAGATTCTGAATCCGGCTTTCAAGATATGGCCGCACGAACAGATAAAGAAGATAGCCGCTCAGGCTTGCATACAAAAAATTGAACAGCCAGCCAAAACTGCTGCTGGCGAGGGCGCGACTTAGCCTGAAGGTAAGACTGCCGAACAGGCCGGCGGCAAGCATGCCGAACACCAGCAAGCCAATCGCCTTGCCATACACTTTGAAAAACGCTTTCGGCTGGCCTTGAAAAAAGAATGGCGACTGCCCAAAATAAGCGTGATCGTGCTGATAGCGTTTTAGCAAAAAATGCGCCATTGGAATCACGGCAAAAATTGCCAGTGCCGGTAGTACTATGACCAGCAGCATCACCGAAATACTCGGGTGGCTCTGGTAAGAAACAAACACGCTCCAGACGAACAAACCGGTCAGCAGCAATATTACCGGCAGCAAAATCAGCGACCGGTAGGCTTCTGCAACCGTACCTGAGAAATGAAATCGAACACCCCGATAACTGGTGCTTGCCAACCGGAACCGGAACGATCGTGACAGCAGCCAGGGCAAAATCACCACCAGCAGCATACCGATACCGACCGCCAGCAGTGCCGATATATCGAAGGCAATCTTGTAAGCGGCAAACAAGGCTAGCGCCAGCACGCGCCCTTTGAGAATCGCTTTGGGCTGTCCGTGATAATCGAAAATCGCGCCATCGAACCGAGTGTTGCGCCAAAAATATTGCAGGCGGCGTACCTTGGCCCAGGCAGAATAAATCCCGAACGTCGCCACCGTCAGCAGCAGGTTGACGATCCAGATGCGGAAATATTCGGCACCGGTGCCGGTAAACTGAAAACCATGAAAACCCGAAAATGGCGCGTCCGCTGCGGCAGGCCGGGTACCATTTGCGCCGACGGCTTCGGGCGCCGCATCTGAAGGCACAAATTCTTTCAATACTAGTTCGGTCATCCCAGCTCCCTGTACGCGCCCGGTTGGCCGGGTCGCGTGATGTCAACCAGTCGATCGTTCTTGCGCTCGCGCGTCGCAAACCAAGCTCTCGGCTACGGCTATTCCGGTCGCAGTGCATAGATCCACTGCAACAGCGCGTCCTGCGCTTCCGCACCGCGGGCTGCGTTGGGGTGATTGATCAGAAACACCACCGTGTAGCGTTTGCCAGATGCCGCCAGCACATAGCCGGCGATGCTGCGCACGTCTTGCAAACTGCCGCTCTTGACGTGCGCGTGGCCGGCCACGCCCTGATCGCGCAGACGCTTTTGCATGGTGCCATCGTAACCAACTAGCGGCAACGAAGAAATGAATTCAGGCATCAGCGGCGAGGTAAAGGCGCTCACCAGCAAATGGCTCAGTAGTGCGGCCGAAACCCGCTCGATGCGTGACAAGCCAGCGCCGTTCTCTAGAACAAGTGTGCTCGAATCGATGCCTTTCGCAACAAGCCAGCTAACCACAGCGGCTCGACTGGCATCGATGCTGGCGGGCTGTGCAGTGCCGCTTAATGCCAGAAACAAGTGCCGCGCCATCACGTTGTTGCTGAATTTATTGGTGTCGCGGATCAGTTCCGGCACCGTCGGTGAATCCCACTGGGTGAGCAAGGTGTCGTCAGTGCCGACAAGGCCATCGCTGACGACGCCGTCCAGCGCGCCACCAAGTTCGCTCCAGAGTTGACGGAAAACCAGTTCAAAGAAGCGATTCCGCGATAGTTGGTAGGGATGGATTTCCCAAATTTTCTCCCCGCACGACGTCGGAAAGTCGCCATCAAACGCGGCGGCGCTGACGCCGAACTGAGCGCCGATTGCCTGGCGCCAGTCAGCATTGCAGGGGCCCGCAACCAGTTGCGGCACGCGCACCGCATAGTTGTACAAGACCGGATCGACACTTACCTGCACAGCTTCCCGCAACGGGTCGGATGCAAAACGTACTGCTAGTGAATGATAATTCAGCAGCAACGCATCGGGCGCTGCGTTGTATGGCTTCAGGGGGTCGCCGTCAAATTGTGCAGGGTCGTTTGTGACGCTGGCAAAGGCAGATCGGTCCAGAAGCAGGTTGCCGTGGATGATGCGAATGCCCTGCGCGCGGATCTTTCGCAGTAGCAGCCAGAAGTTTTCAATCACCAGTTTTGGGTCGCCGCTACCGCGCAGGACCAAATCACCATTTAACTGGTCGCCAGTGCGCGTGCCGTGCACGAAGACCTGGGTAGAGAAGGTGTAAGTCGGACCAAGCAACTCCAGCGCGGCGTCGGTGGTGACCAGTTTCATGGTCGACGCCGGATTCAGCGGCAGTGAAGGGTTGAGTGCCAACAAAGTACGTCCGCTGTCGATATCCTGCACCTGCACGCCCACCGATGATTGTGCAATCGCGGCGCGTTTCAGCGCGGCCGCGACGGTTGCCGGCAGTGCCGCCCGCACTGCCGGCGCACTCAGAAAAATCAACAGCATGACTTGGAGTCTGGACCAAATTCGCATAGCATGGAGTCCGGTAGTACCGGCAAGTCATAAAAGAGATGGCCTGATTATCCCATGGCCTGGCAACGCATCTGAACGAGGATCATCAATGGCGTCACCCAAACCAGCCACCGACAGCATGCTGGCGCTCGAAGATCAGTTTTGCTTTGCTTTATATTCGACCTCGCTGGCGATGACAAAGACTTATAAGCCGTTGCTGGACCAGTTGGGCATCACCTATCCGCAGTATCTGGTGATGTTGGTGTTATGGCAAAAGGACGACCTCCTGGTAAAGAGCATAGGCGAAAAACTGTTTCTGGATTCCGGCACGTTGACACCGCTGCTGAAGCGTCTCGAAGCACTGGCCCTGGTACACCGTACCCGGGACGATAACGACGAACGCCAGGTACGCATCACGCTGACCCGCGAAGGCAGACTTTTGAAGCGCAAGGCACGTGACATCCCACCCAGGGTGATTTGCGCCAGTGGCCAGAGTCCCGCCACGCTTGCCGCGTTACGCGCGCACCTGCTGACGATGCGTGGTGATCTGATCCGCAGCAATGAATAGTCACAAAAGCTTGCTATAGCAGGTATTAGCCGGTTAGATTGCACACAATTTAATTGTGCGTTAAAATCGGAAACCGCTTCCGCGATCATTGTCGTCCTCGGCAACCGTGACGGTATCCAACTCATTCCAACCGGAGCATCCCATGCAAATCATCTATACCGCAGAAGCCACCTCGACAGGCGGTCGCGACGGCCGTTCCACCAGCAGCGACAAGCACCTCGACGTGAACCTGATCACACCGAAAGAAATGGGCGGCGCCGGTGGCGACGGCACCAATCCTGAACAATTGTTTGCGGCCGGCTATTCAGCCTGTTTTATCGGCGCAATGAAATTTATCGGCGGTGCAACCAAGGTCACAGTACCTGCCGACACTTCAGTCAAGGCCGAAGTCGGGATTGGCCCGAACGGCAAGGGTGGCTTCGGTATCGCAGTGACGTTGAGCGTCACCCTGCCCGGTATGGACCACACCGCAGCGCAGACACTGGTCGACAAGGCACACGAAGTGTGCCCGTATTCGAACGCGACACGTGGCAATGTGGATGTGAAGGTTGTGCTGGTTTAAATTTGGTTGGTGAGCAAGCAGGTGCAGCGTCATGTCGATTCATAATGGACGGCCTCAGACTTGCGCACGCGCTTGTACCAGACACATCAGCAATACAGTTACGAGGCGCGCTGACGGATTTCGGTACGGATATGCCGGGCGCGCCCTCCAAGTTCGTGGTGGAGCGCCCTCACTGAGTACTACCGAATGAGGCGGCGCTCGTAGCGAAAATCGCAGACGGGAAGACTGAAGTTGGTCCTGCTGCACCACATCTTACCGACCGGTATGCACGCCGCTTCGGCTAGGAGGTGCACCGCGTCAGTCCGGCGCCGAGCTCTTCGAAGAATTGATTGAAATCGATGCTTACCGCTAGCGTGACACACGCGGGCAAATCGATGGCCGGTTCGGTTCCCAGCAGGGATCAGCAAGACAACGCCTAACTCGGCGACGCACGCTTCAAAGTTAAAGACGGCAGCCGGCAACCTGTTGCCGCTGTCCAAAATCTATCTACCTTGTCGGAAATCGCTTTGGCCACCAAACTATCTGCTAGATGCCCCGTTCGGTGGGTTGTTTGGCTTGCCGGGCATGACCCAGCCAGAAGTGGCAAACGGCGTCAATTTGGCGTCGGCGTCAAGGGCCATCAACATGGGAGAAACATGCATTCCCCATTTATTGACTAAAGTTCTATATCCGATGAAATCCGACAACAAACTCTTTCTTGCCCTCCCCGCTTGAAAAACCAGCAGGCCGCCCCTATACTTAGCACTCGTTGAGCGAGAGTGCTAACAAATCTTGCCGACCATTCAACTTTTATTGTGCGGTATCGCTGCGCAGTTAAGTTTCTTTGCTGCAGTTTTGCCGCAAAAATTTACCATAACCTATTGAACTTTAAGGAGTTTGTATGAACCTTCGTCCTCTGCACGATCGCGTCATCGTCAAGCGCCTCGACCAGGAAACCAAAACTGCGTCCGGCCTCAT
>JAYVEF010000035.1:0-6510 GCA_043748965.1 Burkholderiales bacterium | reverse complement strand
AAGGCGCTCCACCTCGAGCTCGGTACTGCCCTTGCCCAGATACCCCAACTTCAGCGCCGCGGTATACGAGAGGTCGATAATGCGGCTCGAATGAAACGGTCCGCGATCATTGACACGCACGATGACTTGCTTGCCGTTCGACAGATTGGTCACCCGCGCATACGATGGCAGCGGCATGGTCGGATGCGCGGCAGTCATTTTATACATGTCATAGCGTTCGCCGGACGAGGTTTTTTGCCCGTGAAATTTTTTGCCGTACCAGCTGCCGGTACCGCGCTGTTTCAACGGCGCCTCGAGTCCGATCGGGGTGTAGGTTTTGCCAAACACCATATACGGTCGGCTGGCACCCGGGTACAGCGGTTCGAGTTTCGGTTCCGCATCCGGGATCGCCAGCAGATTGGTCGGCGGGTTGTCGCCCGGGCCGTCATCCTGATAATAGCCGCCACGGCCGGAGCCGGCAGCGGGCATCGAGGGAGTCCTGGTCAGGGCCGTCGTGGCAGGCGCGGTGCGCTTCGCCGCTGGGTTGCTGGTTGCTGTCGGTGCCATCGGCACGCTGCTGCAGGCCCCCAGCGCCAGCGCCACGGTGAACATCAGGGAAGAATAAAAAATAGTTCCTGGGCCTGCTGGCACGGTGCCTCGCATGCGTTTCCTTTAACTTTGAACCAGCTTGCGATGCCGCTGGATACTCATCAGGATGCCGGCGCCAAGGCCGAGTGTGACCAGCGCGGTGCCACCGTAACTCATGAACGGCAGCGGTACGCCTACCACCGGCAGGATACCACTGACCATTCCCATGTTGACAAACGCATAGGTAAAGAAGATCAGCGTAATTGCGCCTGCCAGCAGGCGCGTGAAAAAAGTCGGCGCATTTGCGGCGATGATTAGGCCGCGTCCGATCAGAAGCAGATACAGAAACATCAGCACCAAATTACCAACCAGCCCGAATTCTTCCGAATACACGGCAAAGATGAAGTCGGTGGTGCGCTCGGGAATAAATTCAAGATGCGCCTGCGTGCCTTTCAGCCAGCCCTTGCCGGTGATGCCGCCCGAACCTACTGCGATGGTCGACTGGATAATATGAAACCCCTTACCGAGCGGATCGGAGGAAGGGTCGATCAGCATCATCACGCGCTGGCGCTGATAATCATGCAGAATCGACCACAGTACCGGCAGACTGGCGCCGACTGCGACCACCAGACCGACCAGAATTTTCCAGGACAGGCCGGCCAAAAATATCACGTAAAAGCCCGCGGCCAGCACCAGCAGTGCTGTCCCCAGATCGGGCTGGCGCGCGATCAGTGCCACCGGGATGGCGAGCAGCACGCCCGCCACCAGAAACTCCGGCCAGCGGATCAATCCTTCGCGCTTTTGAAAAAACCACGCAAGCATCAACGGCATGGCAATCTTCATGATCTCGGAGGGCTGAATCACCACGCCCAGATTGATCCAGCGGCGCGCACCTTTTTTGACCAGCCCGAAAGCCGCTACCCCGATTAACAGGGCAACGCCAAAACTGTAAACCGGCACGGCAAAGCGCATCAGCAGTTGCGGTGGGATATTGGCCGCGACCCACATCACCAGAAACGCCACCAGAATATTGCGTAACTGGTCTTCGACCCTGCCTGGAAAATCGATTCCCGCCGAATACAGCGTGACGATTCCCACCGACACGATCAAAAAAATGATCAGCGCAAGCGAGCCGTCGAATACCATCAGGTGCGGCTTGATGCGTGGCCACAGGGGACGCTTTTCAATCATGGATGCACGCTGTTTTCAATCTTTGCTGCCTTCAGTTTCGGCACCGGCCCGTGGGCCGCCGATCGACTCGGCTTCCGCCTTCAACTCTGCCGCCGGCTGGATTTCAGCGGCCTCCGTCTTCGGGGTCGCGGGTTTATCCGTATCGCTGGGACGCTTGCCGAGCAAATAATAGTCCAGGGCTTTCTTGAC
The DNA here is from genome assembly GCA_043748965.1 of Burkholderiales bacterium. Lineage (GTDB taxonomy): Bacteria > Pseudomonadota > Gammaproteobacteria > Burkholderiales > Burkholderiaceae_D > Actimicrobium. Next base: position 4,563 of record JAYVEF010000035.1, on the reverse strand, counting down.
GATCGGCGCGGCCGCTTCGGCACCGAATCCACCATTTTCCACGATGACTGCAATCGCAATGCGCGGGTGATCCGCAGGGGCAAACGCGGTGTACAGCGAATGATCAAGCTGGCGCTCGCCTACCCGCTTGGCATTATATTTTTCATTTTTCTTGATGGCGACCACCTGGGCCGTGCCGGTCTTGCCGGCCGAAATGTACTCGGCCTTGCCAAACACGCGATACGAGGTGCCACCTGGCTCACTGGTCACACCGACCATGGCACTTTTGATGATGTCGATATTTTCCTGTTTCAATGGGATCCGGCCGCTTTCTTTCGATACCGTCTGCACCCGCTCCCGCGTAACACCGTTTTCGATACTTTTTACAAGGTGCGGTTTCATCACGATGCCGTTGTTGGCAAGGGTCGCCACCGCGTGTGCCATCTGCAGCGGCGTAAATGAATTGTAGCCCTGCCCGATCCCGAGCGAAATCGTCTCACCGGCATACCACTTTTGCTGATCCGGCTTGCGATACGCCGCACGCTTCCAGGCAATCGATGGCAACAGACCCTTTTTTTCGTTTTCGAGATCGATACCGGTCAATCTGCCAAAACCGAACGGCTGCATGAAATCATGCATCGCATCGACCCCGAGATCATTGGCCAGCATGTAGTAGTAGGTATCGCAGGACACAACGATCGAGCGGTGCATGTCGACGGTACCGTGACCGCCTTCTTTATCATCCCGAAACTTGTGATTGCCAAAATAAAAATAGCCTGGATCGTAGATTGTCTGCGAAGGTGTCCGCTTGTGCAGCTCCAGTGCTGCCAGCGCCATGAACGGCTTGTAGGTCGATCCGGGGGGATAGCTGCCGGACAGGGGACGATTCAGTAGAGGCCGGTCGAGCGACGTATTGAGTTGCTCCCAGCTCTGCTGATCGATGCCTTCGACAAACAGGTTCGGATCAAAGGTTGGCATCGATACGTAGGCCAGTACGTCGCCGGTGGACGGCTCGATGGCGACCAGCGCACCACGGCGACCGGCAAAGGCTTCCTCGACCACTTTCTGCAGCCCGATGTCGATCGACAGGATCAGATTGCTGCCGGGCGTGGCAGGGCTGCGCGACAGGGTACGCACGGCGTGACCGCCGGCAGAGACTTCGACTTCTTCATGGCCGGTGAGTCCGTGCAACTGCTTTTCGTAACTTTTTTCGAGGCCTTCCTTGCCGATATAATCGGTGCCGTTATAGTTGGCGTTCGCCGCGTCATCCATCAGGTCGATTTCGGCAGCGTCATGCTGGCTGATGCGACCGATGTAGCCGGTGACGTGCGATGCGGTTTGCCCAAGCGGATACTGGCGAAACAGCCGCGCCTGAATATCGACACCCGGAAAACGGTACCGCTGGGCGGTGAATCGTGCCACCTCTTCGTCGGACAGACGCGTTCGGATCGGCGTGCTTTCAAAACTGCGGTTGTCGTCGAGCAGCTTGCGAAACTGCTTGCGATCGCGCGGCTGAATTTCTACCAGCGTCGCCAGCTGATCGATGATTTCTTCCAGGCTGGTACGAATTTTCGACGGCGTGATTTCAAGCGTATATGCCGAAAAATTACGCGCTAGCACAACCCCGTTGCGGTCCAGAATCAGACCGCGATTGGGCACCACCGGCACGACCGATATCCGGTTGTCTTCCGCCTGCGCTGCGTAATCGCTGTGCTTGATCACCTGCAGCCACACGAAGCGCGCGGCCAGCGCGCCAAAACACAAAAACACGAACACTCCGACTGCGGAAACGCGCAATCGAAAATAATGCAGTTCGCGTTCGGTATTCTTAAAGACAGTCATGCATGACTCACGCAAAAAAGGCGACGAAAAAGCGCCGGGATCAAATTGGTCGGGTATCGTCGCGATCGACCGCGCGGCGTTGTGGCGCCAGCAGCAACCAGGTCAGAATCGGCCACAACGCGACCGACACCAGTGACGCCAAGAAGTACATTGCGCCCGGATAGTTGCCGGTCACCCAGAGCCGGATCAGCAGCTGCACGGCCTGCGTGATCAGCAGCAACGGCAGGATATGCAGTGCCTGGGTCCGTACCGGGAACCACAGCACGCGGCGGTGAATCATGATCGCCAGATACGACAGCAGGGTGTAGACCAGCGCGTTTTCTCCCAGCAGCGAAGCGTTGTGCACGTCCATCAGCAAACCCATGCAGAACGCCACGCCGATACCGACCTTGCGCGGCTGGTGAATACTCCAGAAGATCACCACCATCGCCACAAAATCCGGCACGCCGATCATCCCGCCCCACGGGAGCAGATTGAGCAAAAACGCACCGGCCAAACTGGCGACGATGAATACCGGGCTGACCGGCAACAGGATGTAATGCGGACTGTTCATCGAGCGGCGCCCCGAATGGCCGGCACGGCGGGCGCAGGCGAACCGACCGGGACAGGTACTTTGGCGACGGGACTGGAGTGGGTCGGATTTTTGTCACTGCCTTCGGCAGGCGCCTTCTGGGCACCTTTGACAGGATCCTTGACTGGCGATCTGGCGGTATCCTTCACCGGTTCTTTGTTGCTGTCGTGCTGGCGCGATTTGCCGCCCTTCTCTTTCTTGTCTCTGGCTTCCTCGGGCGCCAACCGCGGCGCCGACTTGGGTTGCGCTAGCAATATCAGCAGCTGCTTGTTGCGATCGATTCCGGCCGATGGCTGGCAGGTGATGTGTGCAAATGCATCACTCGATTTGCTTTCGACCTGGACTACTGTTGCCACCGACAGGCCCGACGGATATACCCCATCGATACCTGATGTCACCAGCTTGTCGCCTTTCTGAATATCCGCATTGGTCGCCATGAACTTCAGGTCCAGTACGCCGCTCTGGCCGCGGCCATAGGCAATGCTGCGCAAGCCGCTACGCAGTAATTGCACCGGGATCGCCTGATCCTTGTCCGTCAGCAGTGTGGCTTCCGAGGTGAACGGAAATACCCGCGTGATCTGGCCGACCACGCCGGTATCGTCGATTACCGGCTGACCGGCCACGACGCCTTCACGCGTACCTCGGTCGAGTACGATCTTGCGCGTGAAAACATCGCGCGCGTCGTACAGGATTTCACTCATGATTGATTTCACTGGTAGTTGCTCGGTGGTACCGAGCAACTTGCGCAGCTGGGCGTTTTCAGCGAAGAGTTGTTGCGCGCGCTGCAGCGTTTGCGCGTTGGCTGCCTGTTCGCGCCGCAAATTTTTATTTTCACGCTCGACCGATGACAAGGTGTAAAAATAATTCGCTACACCGTACACCGCGTTACGCGGCACCAGTGCTGCCCGCTGCAGCGGATACAACGCCGTTCCGATGACCTGACGGATCATCGCCAGCGACTGCACGCGTGAGTCCGCCACCAGCAAGGCGATCGCGATCAGCGAAAAAAACACCACTTTGGCCCGCGCAGAGGCGCCTTGCTTGAAGAGGGGTGGTGGACTGTATTCCATTTAAGGCCAGCGGGGGCGGTCCTGTATCACAACGAACTGCGTCGCCATGTGGGGTGGCGACCACAGTAAAACATCGATCGTCAGGTTAGTCCGTAAAACGGTATAAAAGTTGCGCTGTTGCATCCGGGATGACACCAAACTGTGCGAAAAACCAGTCATCGTTGTCGCTTGGCGCGCTGAAAGGGGGCCGCGTGCCGTTCACTCGTATGAAAAAATCGATCCGAGCTTGTCCATACGTTCGAGCGCCATACCGGAGCCGCGCACGACGCAGGTCAGCGGGTCCTCGGCAACGATCACCGGCAAACCGGTTTCTTCCATCAGCAAGCGATCAAGGTCGCGCAACAGTGCCCCACCGCCGGTCAGCATCATGCCTTTTTCGGCAATGTCGGCGCCCAGTTCAGGTGGGGTTTGTTCGAGTGCATTCTTGACGGCTGAGACGATGTTGTTCAGCGGGTCGGTCAGTGCTTCCAGGATTTCATTGCTACTGATCGTAAAGGAGCGCGGAATGCCTTCCGACAGATTGCGTCCCTTGACTTCCATTTCGCGAACTTCCGATCCTGGAAACGCCGAGCCAATTTCCTTCTTGATGGCTTCGGCAGTTTGCTCGCCGATCAGCATGCCGTAGTTGCGTCGAATGTAATTGACAATGGCCTCGTCAAACTTGTCGCCACCCACCCGCACTGAACCTTTGTAGACCATGCCACCGAGCGAAATAATCCCGACTTCCGTGGTGCCGCCGCCAATGTCGACCACCATGGAGCCGGTGGCTTCGGACACGGGCAGTCCGGCACCGATGGCCGCTGCCATCGGTTCTTCAATCAGATACACCTGCGAGGCGCCGGCGCCCAATGCGGACTCGCGAATCGCGCGGCGCTCGACCTGGGTCGATCCGCACGGCACGCAAATAATGATGCGCGGTGAGGGCTTGAACAACTTGGAATCATGCACCATCCGAATAAACTGCTTCAGCATTTGTTCGGTAACGGTAAAGTCGGCGATCACGCCGTCTTTCATCGGACGGATTGCCTCGATATTGCCGGGCACCTTGCCGAGCATCTGTTTGGCTTCCTTGCCGACAGCCTGAATAGTTTTTTTGCCGTT
>JAYVEF010000034.1:0-6528 GCA_043748965.1 Burkholderiales bacterium | reverse complement strand
GCCGCACCTGCTCGACCACGCTGTTAACCAGAACTTGCATGTCGACGGCTTGGCTTTGCATGGTTTGCCGGCCAAGCCGCGAAAACGCCAGCAGATCGTCGATCAGCGCGCCCATCCGCTTGCTGCTGTCACGAATCACCGCCAGCAGGCGTTGCCCTTCACTATCGAGCTTTTCTGCGTAATCTTCTTCCAGAATACGCGCATAACCCGACACTGCGCGCAGGGGAATCCGCAAGTCATGCGAAATCGAATAACTGAAGCTTTCGAGCTCCTGATTGGACGACTCAAGTTCGGTGGCACGCACCTGCAGGGTCGCATTAGCAGCGAGTAACGCACGGTCGACCGCGCGGCGCTTGCGGTTTTCAGCACGCAGCAGCGTGAAGGTAGCACCGAACAGGGCAGCCCCGATCAGGGCGCCGATCACAATCAATGTTCGAGCGCGAAGGGCGCTGGCAGCGGCACCGATCTCGCGTTCGGCCAGCAGCTGGCGCTCTACCGCGATCATGCCCTCGGACTGCGCACGAATCCGCCGCATCACGGTTTCCCCCTCGCCACTGGCAACCAGCGTGATCGCCGCACCGGCGCCTTCCTCGCGTCGCAATTGCACCAGGCTCGTTTCGATCGACAGGCCATCCTGCGCCAATGATTCGAGTAACGCTGCGGCGCCACTTTGTGCCGGGTGGTCGGCCACCAGGCGCTTCAGCTCGACCATGCGCTCCGGCAACACCTGTCTGGCGCGCTCGAATGGCAACAAAAACTTCTCGTCTTCGGCGATCACAAAACCGCGTACGGCGCTTTGCGCGTCGCCCAGCAGTGAGCGAATTTCGATGATTCGGTTGATCACCGTATCGGTATGGGCAATCCGGCCTGCACGGCGCTCGGACTCGCTGATGCCATGCACCGCGACCGCAGCGGTCAACGCCAACGCAAGCAAGGCGGCAACCACGCCGACGGCGGAAAATAGCGAGACGTCTGGTGGCCGCTTGAAGGCTGACATCGGAGGCTGGACTCTGGTTGCATTGCAATGAGGAACATGACGGTCGTGTGACCGCAGAGACTCGCTAGAATGTAACAGTTATCTTGAGCCAGCAACAGGAGAACTGCACTGGCACGCGCTGACAGCCGTTTGGGTGAGAATGGCGAATACCGCGCCAGCTAATTTTTTTACCGAAATATTTTGCAATTTATCGGATCAGGACCGGTTCCAGTTCCAGCATGACCTCAAAGCGCTGCTGCACATCCCTGACGATCGCGTCTGCCAGTCGCAGCACATCGCTACCGCATGCGCCCCCCAGATTGACCAGCACCAACGCCTGTTTTTGGTAGACACCGGCAGCACCGATCGCGCGCCCTTTCCATCCACACTGATCGATCAACCACCCGGCGGCGAGTTTGACGCTGCCATCAGACTGCTCGTGGCTGACCAAACCCGGATATTGGCGCAACAGGGTATCGCGCTGCGAGCGCGATACTAGTGGATTCTTGAAAAAACTGCCCACATTGCCGAGTACCGCAGGGTCGGGCAACTTGCGCTGGCGAATCGCCACGACCGCAGCGCTGATTTCTTGCATCGTCGGGTGTGCTACGTCGGTGAGTGCGGCGGCCAGTTCGCCATACTGCAGGTTCGCTGTCCAGGCGCTCGGCAAGGCAAACGTCACGTCGAGGATCATCACGTGGCCTGCCAGCGTGCGCTTGAAAATACTGTCTCGATAGCCAAACTGGCAGGCGTTCCGATCCAGTGTGATGACCCTGCCGCTGCGCAGGTCAAACCCGCTAAGCGCGTGCAGCAGGTTGCCGATTTCGACGCCGTAAGCACCAATGTTTTGCACGGGTGCAGCGCCAACGCTACCGGGAATCAGCGACAGATTTTCAAGTCCGCCCAGTTGTCGGGCCAACGTCCACTGCACCAGAGAATGCCAGGATTCGCCCGCGGCCGCACGTACCAGCGTTGCATCGGCAGTCTGACCGACGATGGCGATACCGCTGCTACAGGAATGCAACACCAGCCCGTCAAAATCAGCGCACAGAATAATATTGCTGCCGCCCCCGAGGATCAAACGCGGCAAGCAGGCGTAGGCGGGGTCGGCCTGCATCGCCACCAGATCGGTGCTGGAGCGCACCGGCAGGTAGGCGCTGGCGCGCGCCGCGATGCCGAAAGTATTCAAATCCTGCAGCGCGACATCGCGCTGTACCGGCAGCGGGGAAGAGGTAGAGACAAACATGGCCACGAGTTTATCGCATCAATGGTAGCCACCTGTTTTTTTGTCCGTTAAAATACTGCAGCACTGGCTTATTTATCAACAGTGACATCAACATAATTTTTGGCCTGCCAAGGAATTCACCATGCCGTCGTTTGACGTTGTCTCGGAAGCGAATATTGTCGAAGTCAAAAACGCCGTCGATCAAGCCAACAAAGAAATTTCGACCCGATTTGATTTCAAGGGCAGCGATGCCCGCATCGAACAAAAAGAACACGAGCTGAGTGCGTATGCCGATGCCGATTTTCAGCTGGCGCAGGTGCGCGATGTATTGACCGGCAAGCTGGTCAAGCGCAATGTCGATGTGCGCTTTCTGGATATCGGTAAGATCGAAAAAATCGGCGGCGACAAGGTCAAGCAAATCATCAAGATCAAGAACGGGATCGAATCCGACGCCGCAAAAAAAATCGTCCGGCTGATCAAGGACAGCAAGATGAAAGTCCAGGCAAGTATTCAGGGCGATGCCGTGCGGATCACCGGTGCCAAGCGCGACGATCTGCAGGGTGCGATGGCGATGCTGCGCAAGGATGTCGCCGACCTCCCGCTAGAATTCAATAATTTTCGCGACTGATCCGGCCCGCGCGGATGCCCCGATACCGCTTTCCGGCACTCATCAATACGTTGGCATCACCGCTAACCCGGGTGATGCCAGCAGCTGCCGTCAAAACGGCACGGTTGCCGGACGCGATGCAGACTCCGCTAGAAAAATTTTTTCCTCATATTCTGAATGCGATCCAGGCCATGTGGGGCTATCGCGAACTGAATCTGTATCTCACCAAACTGACCATCGACAATCGCGGTGACCGCGAAGGCTTTCCGCCCGAAGTCTGGGAGGACCTGTATCTGGTGATGCGCCTGCATCATGATGTTTTTCCGGGATTGGTCGCATGACGGCGGTTCGTAAAGTCACATGGCTGCCGGTCTGTGCCGCTGTGCTGATCGGTTGGCTGGCCGTGACGGTTGCGACTCACGCAGAAAGCATCGGCGTAGTGGGCGTATTTCCCGGCAAGGCAGTGCTGGTGATCGATGGCGCGGCACCAAAAACCTGGGCGGTCGGTAGTCTGGTCAGCGAGGGCGTCCGTTTGATCGGCGTGACCGATTCGGGTGCCATACTTGAACAGCACGGGCGACGTCAGACGCTGCCGGTGGGCAGTCATTTCAGTCGCGCAGTTGCCGATGACAATGCCAGCGCCACCCTGCAGGCGGACAGCCGCGGACATTTCGTGACGCAGGTTCGTATCAATGGGCTATCGACCCCGATGCTGGTCGATACCGGCGCCACGCTGGTAATGTTATCGGCCGATGATGCGCGGCGCCTGGGAATCGATTACAAAAGCGGCCCGCGCACGTCGGTATCAACCGCCAACGGCCGGGTGTCGGCGTACCAGGTCCGTCTGAATACGGTGCAGGTCGGTGAGATCGAACTCAGTCAGGTCGACGCACTCGTCCCGGAGGCCAACCTCGGCTTCGGCCTCCTGGGCATGTCGTTTTTGAATCGTACCCGGATGCGCCGGGATGGCGACCAGATGGTACTGACCAAGCGGTTTTAGACGGGACGGCCGTCACGCATTCGGGAGGTTGACCTGCCGACGCTGCCGCACTGCATCGGCCAGTCCGGCCAGCACCCCGACACTGTCATCCCAGCTGATGCACCCATCGGTGACCGATTGTCCGTACACCAGCGTTTTGCCGGGCACCAGATCCTGCCGGCCGGCGACCAGATGCGACTCGATCATCAGGCCGACAATCCGGCGGTCGCCGGCGGCAATCTGACCGGCGATATCGGCACAGACCGGAATCTGATTTTCGGGGTTCTTGCTGCTATTGGCATGCGACGCATCCACCATGAGGCGGGCGGCCAGTCCGGTCGCGGCGATTTCACGACAGGCCTGATCGACACTGGCGGCATCGTAGTTCGGACTTTTACCGCCGCGCAAGATGATGTGACAGTCTTCATTACCGTTCGTCGAAACGATTGCCGAGTGACCGCCCTTGGTAACCGACAAAAAATGGTGTGGTTGCGACGCGGCCTTGATGGCGTCGACTGCGATCTTGATGTTGCCGTCTGTGCCGTTCTTGAATCCGACCGGACACGATAAGCCGGAGGCCAGCTCGCGATGGACCTGCGATTCGGTGGTGCGCGCACCAATCGCGCCCCAGCTGATCAGATCGGCGATGTACTGCGGACTGATCACGTCCAGAAATTCGGTACCGGCAGGCAGCCCCAGCTCATTAATTTTCAACAGCAGTTCGCGTGCCATGCGCAGGCCATCGTTAATCCGAAAACTGTTGTCCATGTAGGGATCGTTGATCATGCCTTTCCAGCCGACGGTGGTACGCGGCTTCTCGAAGTACACCCGCATCACGATTTCAAGTTCATCGGCAAATTGCTGCCGAGCCTGCGCCAGCTGCTTGGCATACTCCATCGCCGCCTTCGGGTCATGGATCGAGCACGGACCGATCACCACCATCACGCGGTCATCCTGACCATGCAAAATGCGGTGCAACGCCTGACGCGAGTTGGCGGCAACGGTGCCTGCGATCTCGGAACAGCCAAACTCGCGAATCAGATGCGAGGGTGGCGTCAGTTCCTTCATTTCTCGGATTCTCAGATCATCGGTGCGGGGCATTACGGCTCTCCAGTAGGTACGGTGCAGATTAAGGTTAAGGTTGAAGATAAGTCGGATTAGCTCAGAATCTATTTGGAATTTATTTGGGATAAATCGGGAAAAAAAAACCGCCATTGCTGGCGGTTTTTTAGGAATCTGGCTGGTTACGCTTGACTTGCTTTTACGTGTACCTGCCGCTCTTCCACCGCCGTTGGGCTGGAACCGCTAAAGTAAAAATAAAAGTGGACGTGGCACAGGTGCATGGCGCGGAACAATTAAAAATGGTTGTGAAACACATTGTGGCCAATCTTGATCATGCAGCAAATGTACTCAGTTGGCAAGTACCGATCTTGTTTATCGATGATTTTTTGGTGCTCATGCCAACTTTGTGCCCAGTTTCGATCGCTCATCTCCGATGCTTATGCGGTGCCGCCCACGGTAACGCCATCGATGCGCAAGGTCGGCTGACCGACGCCCACCGGAACGCTCTGGCCTTCCTTGCCACACACGCCAACGCCGGAGTCGAGGCGCATGTCGTTGCCGATCATCGAAACCCGGTTGAGCACATCGGGGCCGTTCCCGATCAAGGTTGCGCCCTTCACCGGATAAGTCACTTTGCCGTCTTCGATCAGGTAGGCTTCGCTGGCCGAAAAAACAAACTTGCCATTCGTGATGTCGACCTGTCCGCCCCCGAAATTGACCGCGTACAAGCCATTCTTGACAGAGGCGAGAATTTCTGCCGGATCGCGGCCACCCCCAAGCATGTAGGTGTTGGTCATGCGCGGCATCGGCAGGTGTGCAAAGGATTCGCGGCGAGCGTTGCCGGTCACCGGCATCTTCATCAGGCGCGCATTCATGGTGTCCTGAATGTAGCCTTTCAGTATGCCATCCTCGATCAGTGTCGTGCACTGGGTCGGATTGCCTTCATCGTCCATATTCAGCGAACCGCGCCGGTCGGCGATGGTACCGTCATCGACGACGGTAACGCCTTTGGCTGCCACCCGCTGGCCAATCATACCGGCAAAGGTGCTGGAACCCTTGCGATTGAAATCGCCCTCGAGACCGTGACCGATCGCCTCGTGCAGCAAGATTCCCGGCCAGCCTGGGCCCAGCACAACCGTCATCGGACCTGCGGGGGCGGGCCGGGCAGCCAGATTTACCAGCGCACCGGCAACCGCTTCCGCGGCGTATTTTTCGAGCATTGCGTCATCGAAATAGGCGTAGCTGTAGCGCCCGCCACCTCCGGACGAACCCATCTCGCGCCGACCATCCTGCTCGGCAATTACCGTTACCGACAGGCGCACCAGAGGACGAATATCTGCCGCCAGCACACCATCGCTGCGTAGCACCAGCACCACGTCGTATTCAGCAGCCAGCCCGGCCATGACCTGCACCACGCGCGGATCCTTGCCGCGCGCAATGCGCTCGACGCGTTCCAGCAACTTGACCTTGGCGGTCGCCTCCAGCGAGGTCAGTGGATCATTCGGCAGATACAGCGCGCGACCGCCCGATGGCCGCGCATCGCCGGCTACCTTGACGCGACCGGCACCCTGACGCGCAATCGTGCGCGTGGTAGCGGCAGCTTCCAGCAAGGCCCGCTCCGACAGTTCGTCCGAATACGCAAATGCGGTTTTGTCGCCAGACACCGCGCGTACGCCAAC
>JAYVEF010000033.1:0-6549 GCA_043748965.1 Burkholderiales bacterium | reverse complement strand
GCTCGTGCTGCTCGAAGGCTTCGATGCCACGGGCCTGATAAATCTGTTCCGACTCGTCCGAAAAAATCACGGCATCGCCGTCAAAGGCAATCCGGATCTGATTCAGTTCCTCCAGCGCATTCTGCGGCTTCTGATACAGCAGCGCCGACGCTACTCCCGAATTTACTGCGGCTTGCACGTCGTCTTCATGCCGCGAAAGGAACAGGCTGACGTTGAAGGCTTTCAGATAGGGCGCCAACGGTGCGCCACCTGACAGCACGGCGCGTGTGATGTCGAGCCCGTGGCAGGCAATTGAATTAAAAATCCGCAGGGAAGTTTCCGACGAGTTGCGCGACATGATGACGACTTCGACAAGCCGCTGATGATGCGTGAGCAAGTTTAAATTGAGCAAAGCGCGCACCAGCGCAAACCCTGCACCGAGCTGCAATACCTGATTTTCGTGGGTCAGCTGGTGCTGTCGATAGGCTTCCAGTCCTTGTTCCCGAAATATTTTTTCTTCGGTTTCAAGGTCGAACAGGGCACGGGAAGAAATTCCGACGACGAGCAAGTGATCCAGTGATACGGGCATGGTGGGCAATTTCGACAAGAAGCGTGGAATGGCGGTTTGCGACGTGCCAGCGTAACGGGTATCGACCGAACACGTTGCCTCGATAGTGGCAGAAAGATGCAATTTTTTTTTGCATTGCGGTAGAATTTTGAGGCGTCGATTGCACTGAAGAATAATCGCCTCTGCTACAATTCTACTTTACATATTATCAACTTTTGACGCGCTGCGGCGCTTGTTCGCAATGACAATCATTCCCGTAATCCTATCAGGCGGCGTTGGTGCCAGACTGTGGCCAGTCTCGCGTGAACTACACCCAAAACCATTCATGCGTCTCGACGATGGTGAGAGCCTTCTGCAGAAGGCTTTTTTACGCGCAGCGCACTTGCCCGATGTGGTCGAGGTGATGACGGTGACTAATCGCGATTTGTATTTTCAGACCGACGACGAGTACCGTGCGGTCAATCGTGACAAGGTGCCCGCTTCATTCATTCTCGAGCCATTCGGCCGCAATACAGCACCTGCGATTGCCGCAGCAGCAGCACAGATCGCCAAAGTGCATGGCGATGACGCGATCGTATTAATCCTTCCGGCGGATCATCTCATTACTGATCAGGCGGCATTTGCCACCGCAGTCAATCAAGCCATCGCGCTTGCGAATGAAAAAAAGCTGGTGACTTTCGGGATCCAGCCAACCGCACCGGATACCGGTTTTGGTTACATCGAAGCAGAAGGCAATACGGTCAGACGCTTCGTCGAAAAGCCCACCCGTGAAAAAGCTCAGGAATATATCGATTCCGGCGCCTATTACTGGAATGCCGGCATGTTCTGTTTCCGCGCGGGCACGTTACTCGCCGAGCTGGCAATGCACGCACCGGAAATTGTCAGCACGGTGGGCCAGTGCATGGCCGGGTCCGACACCGCTACCAAAGGCAATTCGCATCAGGTTCAGCTGGATCCCGACCTGTTCAAACTGACACCGGATATTTCGATCGACTATGCGCTAATGGAGCGCTCGCACAATGTCGCAGTGGTGGCCTGCGATATCGGCTGGAGCGACATCGGTTCGTGGGGCGCGATCAGCGATTTGCTGCCGCCGGACGCCAACGGTAACCGCATCTCTGGCGATGCGGTAGTGCACGATGCGACCAACTGCTATCTGCGTAGCGAGGGCCGGTTGATCAGTGCTGTCGGTGTGGATAATTTAATCGTCGTGGATACGCCGGACGCGTTGCTGATCGTTGATCGTTCACGCGTTCAGGACGTCAAGCAGATCGTTACCCAATTGCGCGCCAAGTCGCACGACGCCTATAAATTCCACCGAGAAATGCACCGCCCGTGGGGAAGTTACACCGTACTCGAAGAAGGCGCTCGCTTCAAGATCAAACGCATCGAAGTCAAGCCCGGCGGAACGCTGTCGCTGCAGATGCATCACCATCGTAGCGAGCACTGGATTGTGGTCAACGGCATGGCGAAAGTCATTAACGGTGCCAACGAGTTTTATGTCAACACCAATGAATCGACCTACATCCCGGCCGGCCACCAGCATCGCCTTGAAAATCCTGGCGTGATCGCGCTGGTGATGATCGAGGTGCAAAGTGGCGAATACCTGGGCGAAGACGACATTGTTCGGTTCAAGGACCATTACGGCCGGGTCTGAAGTGCGGCAGGCTTCCTGACGTCACTGCCACGGCACGCTGTAGCAGTGACGTCAGGCGATCCCGTCTAGTCGATTTATCTGATCGAGATAGATCAAACAAAGTGCAATCAGTGCAACAACCTCAGCGCGTTTTTCACCGTCGATATCAAATTTCCCGTAGTCTTCACCCATCAATCTGCACACCATGACAACTTCAAAAAAAGCACTCATCACCGGCATTACCGGTCAGGACGGCGCCTACCTTGCCCAGTTGCTGCTCGAAAAAGGGTATCAGGTCATCGGTGCCTATCGGCGCACCAGTTCGGTCAATTTCTGGCGTATCGAAGAGCTCGGTATCGATAAGCATCCTTCACTGAATCTGGTCGAATACGACCTGACTGATCTGAGCTCGACGATTCGGCTGCTGCAACAACACGCGCCGTCCGAAGTCTACAATCTGGCGGCCCAGAGCTTTGTCGCCGTGTCCTTCGAGCAGCCGCTAACCACAGCTGAGATCACTGGCCTCGGCGTCGTCAACCTGCTCGAGGCAATTCGCATCATCAATCCAAAAATTCGCTTTTATCAGGCCTCGACTTCAGAAATGTTCGGCAAGGTGCAAGCAATTCCACAAAACGAAAACACACCGTTTTATCCGCGCAGCCCGTATGGCGTTGCCAAGCTGTACGCGCACTGGATGACCATCAATTACCGCGAGTCGTACGGGATCTTTGCAACCAGCGGGATTCTTTTCAACCACGAGTCGCCGCTGCGCGGACGTGAATTCGTCACGCGCAAGATTACCGATTCCGTCGCAAAAATCAAACTTGGTAAACTGGATGTGCTTGAGTTGGGTAATATCGATGCCAAGCGTGATTGGGGTTTTGCCCGCGAATATGTGGAAGGCATGTGGCGCATGCTGCAGGCCGATGAGCCGGAGACGTTCGTCTTGGCGACCAATCGTACCGAAACCGTGCGCGATTTTGTCAGTATGGCATTCAAGGCTGTCGGCACCACGCTCGAGTGGCAGGGCAGTGCGGATACCGAAACGGCCCGGTGCGTCGATACCGGCAAGCAACTGGTGCGCGTGAATCCCAAATTCTACCGTCCATCAGAGGTTGAACTGCTGATCGGCGACCCGTCGCTGGCCTTCAAGAAACTTGGCTGGAAACCCGAAACCACGCTGGAGCAACTCTGCCAGATGATGGTCGTCGCCGATCTGGCACGCAACGAGCGCGGTTTTTCCTTTTAAGAAAAAATGACCGATTCTTTGGCCCCCTCGGTCAGCGCAGTGTCATCGCTGGCATCCGGCGAGGAGGTTGCGGTGCAAACTTTGTACTTGCAGCTTTGCTGCAAAGATACGGTTTACCTGGCCCATGCGTGACGACCATACCCGCCTCCCGACGATCGGCGACCGACAACTCGGCATCAATGGTCTTGCCCTGCTGTCGCCACTGACCGGCATTGGCCAATACACCTGGAATCTGGTCACCGAGTTGCGCCAACTGCTGCGCCATCCGCCGTGGCTTTTTTATGCGACCGACTGGCGCAGTGAAATTCGTAGTACACCGGCGCCGGGCGCCAACGGCCTCAAGCAGATTGTCAAACGATGGATGCCAGGCTCCTATCGGGTCGCCCGGTTGCTGATGCAACGACGCTTTAGTGCCGGTGTGCGCAAACATCGGATCGCGCTTTATCACGAGCCGAATTATCTGGCGTTCGATTATCGCGGTCCGACCGTGGTGACAATACATGACCTGTCGTGGATTCGCTATCCGCACACCCACCCACGGGAACGGGTGCGCAGAATGAACCACCTGATGCCCGATATCGTCCGGCGCGCCGATCATATTGTGGTGGATTCCGCATTTATCCGATCGGAGGTGATGGCCCATTACGGTGTTGCGCCGGAGCGCGTCAGTACAGTTCTGCTCGGCGTGCAACCTGATTTTCGTCCACGTGACGAGGCTTCCTGTCAAACCATACTGCAGCGCCACGGACTCCATTACGGTGGCTACCTGCTTGCGGTCGGCACGCTCGAGCCGCGCAAGAACCTGCATACTGCGCTGGCCGCATTTGCACAACTTCCGGCGACGCTGCGCCGGCGTTTCCCACTGGTGATTGCGGGCGGGACAGGCTGGCGCATGGATGCATTTCCGATCAGCACGCGACAAATGATTGCGCGCGCAGAAGTGATTTTGATCGGCTACGTGCCGCAGGCCGACTTGCCGGCGCTATATGCTGCTGCGCGCATGCTGGTCTACCCCTCGCTCTACGAAGGATTCGGCTTGCCGCCACTTGAAGCCATGGCCTCCGGCGTACCGGTAATTTGCGCCGACCGTGCTTCGCTGCCGGAGGTGATCGGTGGCGCTGGCATACTCGTCGATGCACTGGATGATCAGGCGATGTCTGCCCAGATCGAACGCTTGATCGACGACGAGTCACTGCATCAGACGCTCTCCGAATCCGGCGTACAGCGCGCCCGGCAGTTCACATGGCGTCGCTGCGCGTTACAGACCTTAAGTGTCTACCAGGCTGTACTGCATCAGTCATGACGCGCGTCCTGCACGTCTACAAAACCTACCTTCCCGAATCGTTCGGCGGTACTGAACAGGTGATCCGGCAACTGTGTCGTGGTACCGCCCGGCTAGGGATTCAGAGCGAAGTGCTTACGTTGACGCGTCAGGGCGATCCCGCCACGGTCTTATTCGAAGGGCATGTCGTGCATCGGTTACCGCGCACGATCGAAATCGCGTCAACTGGTTTTGCGTTCTCGATGATTCGTCAAATGGTCCGATTGGCGCCGCGCTTCGATCTGATTCACTATCATTTTCCGTGGCCCTTCATGGACTTGGTGCACTTTGCTGCACGCATCCGAACGCCATCGGTTGTGTCGTATCACGCCGATATCATCCGGCAAAAAAAACTGCTCAAGTTGTATCGCCCATTGCAGCACCGCTTCCTGGCCGATGTCGGTCGCATCGTCACCACCTCGCCGAATTACCTGGCGTCGAGTGCGACATTGCAACGCTATCGGGACAAGGTCGCGCTGATCACCTATGGCCTCGACCAGGCGCTATACCCGGCGCCCTCCAATGCATTGCTCGTACACTGGCGCGCCCGTTGCAGCGCACGATTTTTTTTGTTTGTCGGCGTGCTCCGCTATTACAAAGGACTGGATATCTTGCTCGACGCGGTGGCGGGCACCGAGTATCCGGTCGTGATCGTCGGCGCCGGACCTGCTGAACCGGCGCTACGCCGGCAAGCGAAGCGGCTCGGGCTCGCCAATGTGCAATTTGTCGGTGCCGTATCCGATCAGGACAAAATCGCGTTGTTGACCTTATGCCACGCCTTCGTGTTCCCATCGAACATGCGCTCCGAGTCATTCGGAATTTCGCTGCTCGAAGCGGCAATGTTCGGCAAGCCCATGATCAGTTGTGAAATCGGCAGCGGCACCAGCTATATCAACTTGGATCAGCAGACCGGTCTGGTGGTCGCGCCGCGTGATCGCGATGCGCTGCGCGCGGCAATGTCGCGTCTGTGGCAGGACCATGGCCTTGCACGCAGCATGGGGATCAAAGCACAAGCGCGTTACAGGTCAACATTTACCGCCGAGACCATGTCGCAACGCTATGCAGACCTGTATCGCATGGTGATCGTCGAAAAAAATGCAGCGTCAGCTGCGATCGCGCGGCACGCATAGCGCACGGACGCTGTGCAGGTGCGCGGTAATGATGCCTTGCCGACGATTAAAGAAAATCTGTTCGACGTTCCATGAATGCAGCGTTGTTCACGTCTGTGGTCGAGAGGGTGCGGCGCTACGACCTTGCCTCCTCGCACTGGCCGGGTGACAAGCCAGCATCTCAATTGCGATCGCATCAAAAATCAGCGTTGCGGCATTGATGGGTGCTAACTGCCCAGGCTTCCTAATTCAGGCGCGCACCACCACCCGACCTTAACGCAAAAAACGAAGAAAGCCGCGCGAGGCGGCCTTCTTCGTCAAACCGTGCTCCTCGAACAGTACTTATGCGAGCACCACCGCACTTCTATTCAGAGATGAAACTGGCGTCCCCAAGGGGATTCGAACCCCTGTACTCACCGTGAAAGGGTGATGTCCTAGGCCTCTAGACGATGGGGACAGAAACTGTCCGTACTGGCCGATACTACCGTTCCCACTGTTGCGCCCACTCGCGCATATTGGGCGCGCCGGGCGATTTACGGTTACCGTCACTGCGCGTCCAGTTACAGTTCGAATTTCAACTGATTTTAAGCTGGTGGAGGTAAGCGGGATCGAACCGCTGACCTCTTGCATGCCATGCAAGCGCTCTCCCAGCTGAGCTATACCCCCTGCGCAGAAGCGAAATTATAG
>JAYVEF010000032.1:0-6552 GCA_043748965.1 Burkholderiales bacterium | reverse complement strand
ATAGGTACTGCGCAATGTCGGACGCTGCCATTGAGAAGGTGGCTACCGGCAATGACCGACCCGTCGTCCATTCTGACCGCGGCGTCCACGATCGGTGGCTTGGGTGGCTCACTCGGATACGCGATGCAAACGTGACGCGTTTTTGAACCACGCCGCCGAGTCCTGTCGCAGGCATTACGACAGCAGCCCGTCAAAAAGGCACCGCCGCTACCCCTGCTTGCACCAGCCTCAACGCCACCTGCAGCAAAATCAGTGCCACCAGCGGACTCAAATCGATGCTGCCAATCAGCGGCAGAACGCGTCTCAGGGGTCGCAGCAGTGGCTCCGACAACGAGGCGATAAACGGCGCCAGTGGGGCATGCGGGTTGACCCAGCTGAACACCGCGCCGATCAGGATGATGCCCATGAAGCCGTACAGAACCCACTGCAGCAGGCATACCAGGGACGACAACAAAATCAGGTTCGGATTGAAACCGGCGATGACGGCGACTTCGATCGCAGTCGCGATCAGGGCCACCAGAATGGCACCAAGCAAGCTTGACCAATCGTAGCCGCCCAAGCCGGGCAGCATGCGCCTCAGTGGCAGGACCAGCCAGTCGGACAGCTGAAAAATGAATTGCGCCACCGAGTTGGGTGGCCGTACACGGATTGCCTGCATCCAGAAACGCAGTAGCAATACCCCGGCCAGCATGCCGGCCACGGTATCGATAATCAGCGTCAAAATACTATTCAGCACGAAGGGTTCTCCCAATAAAAAATGCCCGCAGTGACACATCGAGTCACTGCGGGCATTGTGCCTGAAGTTTCAGCCTGAAGTCACTCAGACCTGCAGGCCGATCCTCTGGTTACGAAGGACGGGTGCCAGTCGGGAACGGCCAAGCCGCTGCCGGGTTAAGCACTGTCTTGACGGCGGGTGCCGGCGCTGCAGCTGCCGGTGCTGCCGGCTTTTTCGGAGCTACCGCTTTTTTGGGCGCGGCTACCGTTGATGCTGCCGGCTTTGCTGCCGGCTTTGCTGCCGCTTTCATCGCCAGCTTTGCAGCTGGCTTCGCTGTCACTTTGGCTGCTGGCTTGACGGCAGCTTTAGCGGCTGGCTTTGCTGCGGCTTTTTTTGCTGCTGGTTTGGCTGCAGCCTTGGCGACTGGCTTTTTAGCGGCAACAGCTTTCTTCGGTGCGGCTTTTTTGGCGACCGGTTTGGCTGCTGCTTTTTTCGCTACCGGCTTTTTGGCGGCGACCGCTTTTTTAGGCGCAGCCGCTTTTTTGGCGACTGGTTTGGCTGCTGCTTTCTTGGCTACTGGCTTTTTGGCCGCGACTGCTTTTTTGGCAGGCGCTGCAGCTTTTTTAGCAACCGGCTTGACGGCCGCTTTTTTAGCTACCGGCTTTTTGGCCACGACTGCTTTTTTGGCAGGCGCCGCAGCCTTTTTTGCGACCGGTTTAGCGGCTGCTTTTTTAGCTACTGGCTTTTTCGCAGCGATGGCCTTTTTAGGGGCTGCAGCTTTTTTGGCGGCCGGTTTAGCGGCTGCCTTGGCCACGGGCTTTTTGGCAGCCACGACTTTCTTAGCCGGAGCAGCTTTTTTTGCAGCAGGCTTCGCTGCAGGTTTCTTTGTTGCTGTTGCCATTTTGTTTCTCCTTCACGTGATGGAAAAAATCATGCTTTAGTTGAAACCCGACCGCACCATCGCGATGATGCGGTCGGATTATTCATCGGCGCAAGCAGGGATCTGTTTGCGCTAATGAATTCGGCACCAGCTGAACTGCTGCATCTCCTCACTTATGCAGCACTTCAGCCATCTGGCTGATTGGAACCCGGTGGTGGCAGTCGCTGACACCCTCCGGCCGAATCGTACGCGATACGGTATCGACATCCGCGCGCAATCGTCACAGCCAAAAAAAACGCCGGCAATTAAGCCAGCGTCGGAAATCGTTTAAAAAAACCGCATCAATTTTCAAGAAAAAGACCACCATCCCCGATGTGCTCAGGTGCAACGGCTCAGACAGAGTAGATCGAATTCGTCTCACACTGTTCATTGAATTTGATTGTCGCCTTTCTTTCTTGCTGTGATCGACACGCGATTGCGTATCGATCGCGGCGTACTGCCTGGGTTAATTCTTGAACCGTGCTGCACCACGTTGAAGAGCTCGTTGCGTGGCGCAATTGCGGTGTGTCGTACCTTGTCGTGCTCAACCTGTTCGGTGCTGCCTGACCAACCGTCAGATTATTCCCAATTCAGCGCGCCACCGGTTTGATATTCAATGACACGAGTCTCGAAAAAGTTACGCTCCTTTTTGAGATCAATCATTTCGCTCATCCACGGAAACGGATTTTCTTCGTTGGCGTACATCGGTTCGAGTCCAATCTGCTGCGCGCGGCGATTCGCAATGAAGCGCAAATAACCTTTGAACATCGGTGCATTCAAACCTAGCACACCACGCGGCATTGTATCCTCTGCATAACGATATTCCAACTCAACGGCGCTTAAAAACAACGCTTTGATCTCATCACGGAATTCAGGTGTCCACAAATGCGGGTTTTCCATCTTGATGGTGTTCACCAGATCGATCCCAAAATTGCAGTGCATGGATTCGTCGCGCAAAATATATTGGTACTGTTCGGCCGCGCCCATCATTTTGTTTTGCCGACCGAGCGCCAGAATCTGCGCGAAGCCGACATAGAAAAACAACCCTTCCATCAGACACGAAAACACGATCAGCGACTTCAATAATTTTTGGTCGTTGATGGTGGTGCCGGTGGTGAAGTGGGGATCGGTCAGCACGTCAATGAATGGAATCAGGAATTCGTCCTTGTCACGGATCGATTTGACTTCATGGTAAGCGTTGAAGATTTCGCCTTCGTCCAGCCCGAGCGACTCGGTGATGTACTGATAGGCGTGGGTGTGGATGGCTTCTTCAAATGCCTGACGCAGCAGGTACTGGCGACACTCGGGCGCGGTGATGTGGCGATAGGTACCAAGCACAATATTGTTGGCCGCCAGCGAATCGGCGGTAACAAAAAATCCGAGATTACGCTTGACCAGACGGCGTTCATCATCAGTCAGGCCGTTCGGGCTTTTCCAGAGTTCGATATCGCGCTGCATGTTGATCTCTTGCGGCATCCAGTGATTGGCGCAGCCGGCCAGATATTTATCCCAGGCCCATTTGTATTTGAATGGCACCAACTGGTTGACATCGGTCCTGCCGTTGATGATGCGTTTGTCGGCGGCGTTCATGCGACGGGTTGGATCGGCCGCAGGGGCATTTTGGCCGACTAGCGCCGGATCGAGTGCGATTTCGGCGACGCGTGCATGCAGTGCTGCGGTGCGGCCGGCCTGAGTGCCGCCGACGCTTGTCAGCATCGGTTGCGACGACGGGTCGAATGACGACGGCGTAGTGTGTGGCGCCTTGGCGCTCGGGGTGATTTCTTCTTCCCAACTCAGCATTGTGTTTTTCCTCGTGGTGCGTTCACTTGCGCGAACGTCATTGTTTCAATTTTTCCAGTGTTATTAACCGGTACTGCAATTCAGGTACAACTTATTGACAAGCTTCACATTCTTCAAAGCCGTCGTCACCAGGCCGCAGAAAACAGGCGGCACCGGCCAGATCGTCAGCGTTGGCAGCGGCCATCGCGGACCCCGCTGCCGTTGCCGGCGCGCCGTAGGAACTCAAGGCAGCGCCGCTACTGACACCGTCGCTCGAGACGGCATTCAGCGCACCGGTCTTGGACGTCGATTTTTCCATGTGCGTGGCGCCGATGGTGCGCAGATAGTAAGTCGTCTTCAAACCACGCAGCCAGGCCAGCTTGTAGGTTTCATCCAGTTTTTTGCCGGAGGCGCCTGCCATGTAAATATTCAGCGACTGCGCCTGATCGATCCACTTCTGGCGCCGCGACGCGGCTTCGACCAGCCAACTGGGCTCGACCTCGAACGCGGTCGCGTAGATCGCCCGCAAGTCTTGCGGAATACGGTCGATTTTTGCCAGACTGCCGTCAAAATATTTCAGGTCCGAGATCATGACTTCATCCCACAGGCCGCGTGCTTTCAGGTCGCGCACCAGGTACTCGTTAATTTCGGTAAATTCTCCCGACAAATTCGATTTGACGTACAGATTTTGATAGGTCGGTTCGATACAGGCGGCTACCCCAATGATATTGGAAATCGTCGCAGTCGGTGCGATCGCGACACAGTTCGAATTACGCATGCCGTATTGCCTGATACGTTCGCGTAACGGTGTCCAATCAAGCGTTTCCGACATATCTGCTTCCAGATAGCCGCCGCGCTCTTCTGCCAGCAGCTTCAGCGAATCCTGCGGCAAGATGCCGCGATCCCAAAAGGAACCGCGATAGGAGCTGTAGCGGCCGCGCTCTTCGGCCAGTTCGGTCGAGGCGTAATAGGCGTAGTAGCAGACAGCTTCCATCGACCGGTCGGCAAACGTCACCGCGTCATTGGACGCGTAAGGAATCCGCATCATGTGCAGGCAATCCTGAAAACCCATGATACCCAGCCCGACTGGCCGATGGCGCAAGTTCGAGTCCCGGGCTTTTTTGACGGCGTAGTAATTGATATCGATGACGTTGTCCAGCATGCGCATCGCGGTACGAATCGTACCCTGCAGCTTGACGTGGTCCAGCAGGCCGTCTTTCATGTGCGCGGGCAGATTCACCGAACCCAGATTGCAGACTGCGATTTCAGCGTCGTTGGTGTTCAACGTAATCTCGGTACACAGGTTAGAGCTGTGCACCACGCCGACGTGCTGTTGCGGCGAACGGATGTTGCAAGGGTCCTTGAAGGTGATCCACGGATGCCCGGTCTCGAACAGCATCGACAGCATCTTGCGCCACAGGTCGAGCGCTTCGATTTTTTTGAACAGTCGCATTTCGCCGCGCGCTGCCTTGGCTTCGTAACCGGTATAGGCTTCTTCAAAAGCGCGGCCAAACTTGTCATGCAGGTCCGGCACATCGCTAGGCGAAAACAGTACCCATTGACCTTTTTCCATGACGCGCTTCATGAACAGGTCGGGAATCCAGTTGGCGGTATTCATGTCGTGGGTGCGACGGCGATCGTCTCCGGTGTTTTTTCGCAGATCGAGGAATTCCTCGATATCCATATGCCAAGTCTCGAGATAGGCGCACACCGCACCTTTGCGCTTGCCCCCCTGATTGACGGCCACCGCAGTATCGTTGACGACTTTTAAAAACGGCACCACCCCTTGCGATTTTCCGTTGGTACCTTTGATGTGCGCGCCAAGCGAACGCACCGGGGTCCAGTCGTTGCCCAGACCGCCGGCGTATTTGGCCAGCAACGCATTTTCCTTGATGGCGTCGTAGATGCCTTCGAGGTCATCCGAGACAGTGGTCAGGTAGCATGATGACAGTTGCGAGCGCTGGGTGCCCGAATTGAACAGGGTCGGGGTCGAGCTCATGAAATCAAACGAAGATAACAGGTTATAGAATTCGATCGCGCGGGCTTCGCGGTTGATCTCGTTCAAAGCCAGGCCCATCGCGACGCGCATGTAAAACGCCTGTGGCATTTCGATCCGGACGTCACGAATGTGCAGAAAGTAACGGTCATACAATGTCTGCAGGCCGAGGTAGCCGAATTGCAGATCGCGGTCCGGCACCAGCGCATCACCCAATTTTTTCAGGTCGAACTGAGCCAGTTTGGCGTCGAGCAGATCTGCCTCGATACCTTTCTTGATAAAGCGCGGGAAATATTCAAGGTAGTTGGCCTGCGCATCGGCCTGAGCGACTTCCTTGCCAAAGACTTCCTTGCGGATCGTGTGCATCAGCAGACGCGCGGTGACGGTACTGTAGGCCGGGTCTTTTTCCATCAGCGCGCGGGCGGCTAAAATTGCCGACTTGTGCAATTCTTCAACCGGTACGCCGTCGTACAGATTTTTGACGGTCTCCGACAGAATCGCATCGGCATCGACGTGCTTTTCAAGTCCGATGCAGGCGGCAGTAATCAGGTCACGCACTTGCTGCATGTCGAGTGGCCGACGCTGGCCATCTTCGGTCACGTGCAGGTGGATCGATGTCGCTGCGGGACGCGTGGCCTGCTGCTGGGCGCGCTCTTCCATGCGCTTGGCGCGATACAGTACGTAGGCACGCGCGACATCATGTTCACCGGAGCGCATCAGCGATAATTCAACCTGATCCTGAATGTCTTCTATATGGAAGGTGCCGCCGGCGGGCTGGCGACGCACCAGCGCCGAAACTACGTTGGCCGTCAGTTGTTCGACCAGTTCGCGCACGCGCGCCGATGCTGCGCCCTGACCGCCATTGACCGCCAGAAACGCTTTGGTGACGGCGATCGATATCTTGGACGGCTCGAAGCCGACGACGCCGCCGTTACGCCGGATGATGCGGTAATCCGCTAGCCCGGCCGCAGGATTGAGTGCCGCTGGCACACCGGCAACGACACCGCTGGTGACGGCAAAATCGGAGGATGATTTCATAGAAATTTCGGACGATGATTGCATGCATTACCTTATTTGATGGTTCCGGGTGCCGGCTGACCTGGCATAAATCGGCACAACCGCTGTTGGTCTGACACCCTGTGT
>JAYVEF010000031.1:0-18637 GCA_043748965.1 Burkholderiales bacterium | reverse complement strand
CACCGCGCGCCTGCCGAACGCGACTGGAGTCGACTAGGCGATGTACGACAAATACGCCGAAGACGTGCTCCGGGCGCAGCGGTGGTCGGTACCGTCGGTGCATCTGTCGTCAGCCATCATTGTCGATCGATAAAAGTGCAGCGACGACTTGCAGACGCCCTGATTGCCGCATTTGGACAGTCTCGACGTCGCGCCTCATCCATGTGCACGATTGCGACATCTTTACTGATCGCCCGCATCACGGATTTTGGTCAGTGCCTCGTCGATACGCTCAACTGGAATAATCGTCAGACCTTCGATATTTCCTTTGGGAGCATTGGCCTTCGGGATCATCGCGATCGAGAAGCCTAGTTTGGCTGCCTCACGCAGACGCTCCTGACCCCGCGGGGCAGGTCGGATCTCGCCGGCCAGCCCGACTTCGCCAAAAACTACCAGACCGCGTGGCAGTGGCTTGTTGCGCATCGACGAATGAATGGCCAGCAGTACGGCCAGATCGGCAGCCGGCTCGGTAATCTTGACGCCGCCTACAGCATTGATAAATACATCTTGATCAAACGCCGCCACGCCCGCGTGGCGATGCAGCACTGCCAGCAAGAGCGCCAGCCGATTTTGATCCAGTCCGACCGACAGGCGACGCGCGTTCGGCAGATGCGACGTATCGACCAGTGCCTGAATTTCGACCAGTAGCGGACGGGTAC
This sequence comes from Burkholderiales bacterium, assembly GCA_043748965.1. Taxonomy (GTDB): domain Bacteria; phylum Pseudomonadota; class Gammaproteobacteria; order Burkholderiales; family Burkholderiaceae_D; genus Actimicrobium. Next base: position 17,939 of record JAYVEF010000031.1, on the reverse strand, counting down.
CTTCTTGCGTCACCATCACGCAGGATCCAGGCACCTGATTGTCGTGCTGGGATAAAAACAGTGCGGATGGATTCGAGACGCCTTTCAGACCTTTTTCGGTCATCGCAAACACGCCCAGTTCATTGACTGCGCCGAAGCGGTTCTTGAACGCCCGCACCAGCCTAAAACTCGAATGCGTATCCCCTTCAAAATACAGTACCGTGTCGACAATGTGCTCCAGCACACGCGGCCCGGCGAGAGCACCCTCCTTGGTCACGTGGCCGACCATGATGATGGTGATGCCGGATTGCTTGGCGGTGCGCGTCAATTGCGCCGCACATTCGCGTACCTGGGCTACCGAGCCAGGCGCTGAACTGAGAGCGTCCGAATAAACGGTCTGAATCGAGTCGATCACTGCCACGTCGGGCTTGTGCTCAGCCAGCGTGGTGAGGATTTTTTCGAGCTGGATTTCAGCCTGCATCAGCAGATCTCTGGCATCCACTGCCAAGCGCTTCGCGCGGAGAGCGATCTGGGCACCGGACTCCTCGCCGCTGACATACAAAACTTTTTTGCGGCGTGACAGATTGGCGAGTGCCTGCAACAGCAAGGTCGATTTGCCGATGCCGGGATCGCCACCAATCAACACCACGCCACCCGGCACCAGTCCGCCACCGAGAACCCGATCGAACTCTTCTATGCCCGTATCGAAGCGCGGCACGTCGATCGCGTCAATATCAGCCAGCGTCAACACTGGCGCGGCTTGTGCCAGTCCGACATGCTGCTGGGAAAAACGGTTGGTCGGTGCAGTTTCGACGATGGTTTCGACCAGCGTGTTCCACTGCGCGCAGGCCGGGCACTGGCCGGTCCATTTATTGCTGATGCCGCCACATTCGGTGCAGGTGTAATTGGTTTTTGCTTTTGCCATGAATTGAGTCATGCGTCCGGTTACTGCGTCAGAAATTAACGTTCAGTGATGCGAACACGCGGCGCCACAGCGCACATCAGTTCATACCCAATCGTACCTGCCGCGTGCGCCACCTGGTCAATCGGAAGACCGTCGCCCCACAGTGTCACGCAACTGCCGACGTGCGCGGTCGCGACGGGGTTCAGGTCAACCGCCAGCATATCCATCGACACATTGCCGAGCAACCTGGTCATAACGCCATCAACCAATACCGGTGTGCCGGTTGGCGCGTGCCGCGGATAACCGTCCGCATAACCACACGCCACAACACCAATAGTCATCGCTTCACTTGCCACGAATCGACTGCCGTAACCCACAGTATCGCCGGCACGGATGTGCTGCATGCCAATTAATTCGCTCTGTAAGGTCATGGCTGGGCGCAAGCCGAGACTCGCGGCGCTCGCGTGCGATGGCGAGCCGCCATACAGCATGATGCCCGGTCTGATCTGGTCGCTGGCCAGCCCGGCATGCAGCAGCGTCGCAGCCGAATTAGCCACGCTGCGCGGCGCGTCCAGGCCCGCACAGCCAGCCTCAAAGCGTCGCATCTGCTCGGCCAGCGGCATGGCTGGATTATCAGCCGCGTCAGCATTGGCAAAATGTGTCATCAGCGTGATTGCACCGACCATCCGGTGCGCGCGCATCCGCCGGTACGCAGCGCCAAACGCGGCGGGTGTAAAACCGAGGCGATTCATGCCGCTATTCATCTTCAGATGCACCGGTACCGGATGCGCCAGTCGGGTCTGCTCCAGCAGTGCGATCTGTTCGGCGCAATGGACAGTAGTCTCGATTCGGTGGTGCGCCACCATTGCCATGTCAGCGGCGTCGAAGCAGCCCTCGAGCAACAAAATTGGTTTGACCCACCCAAGTTCGCGCAATTGCACTGCGGCTTCGGGTTCGATCAGCGCCAGACCGTCGGCATCGGCAAAGCCGCGCACGGCCCGTCCCAGTCCGTGGCCGTAGGCGTTCGCCTTGACCACTGCCCAGACTTTGGCGGACGGCGTCTGGCGCCGCGCCAGCGCCAGATTATGTTGCAGTGCAGCGATATCGATGATGGCGACAAGCGGTCTGGGCATGAGAAAAAGTCGTTGTTCGGTGGTTTGCAAAGCAAGCCACCATTTTACCGGAGCAAACCGAGCACGCACTGGGCACGATTCAGAGACGCGCCAAATTTTCATGGTATAAAACAGGCCGGACTTGTCTGGATAGTGCTCACGAATGCGAATGAATCGCGGTTTTTATACCATCATGGCTGCGCAGTTTTTTTCTTCGCTGGCCGACAATGCGCTGTTGATTGCCGCCATCGCACTGTTGACGCAAATGCGCTCACCCGAGTGGATGACGCCGCTGCTGAAAATGTTCTTCGGGTTGTCGTACGTGCTGTTGGCAGCGTTCGTCGGGGCATTCGCCGATGCGCAGCCAAAAGGCCGCGTGATGCTGATTACCAATCTGATCAAAGTAGTGGGTTGCGCGCTGATGTTCTTTCATGTCCATCCGCTGTTCGCCTATGGCATCGTCGGGCTTGGCGCAGCGGCGTATTCTCCGGCCAAGTATGGCATCCTGACTGAGCTTCTGCCCGCAGAAAAACTGGTCGCTGCAAATGGATGGATAGAAGGCCTGACCGTCGCATCGATCATTCTCGGTGCAGTGTTGGGAGGGGCGCTCGTGAATCCAGTGATATCGGCCGCACTACTTGAATTCGATATGCCGATGATCGACTCCGGCATCAATACACCGATTGAGGCAGCGCTAAGCGTCATTGTCGGTATTTATCTGCTGGCCTCCATTTTCAACCTGAACATTCCCGATACCGGAGCGCGCTACTGCCGCCAACAGCGCAATCCATTTCGGTTGGTATTCGACTTTGCACGATGCTATTCGACTCTGTGGAAAGACAAGCTCGGCCAGATTTCGCTGGGCGTGACGACACTGTTCTGGGGTGCCGGTGCGACGCTGCAGTTCATCGTGTTGAGGTGGGCCGAAAAATCGCTCCACATGCCACTCGACCGGGCTGCCATCCTGCAAGGCGTGGTGGCTCTCGGCGTGGCGGTCGGCGCGATTGCGGCTGCCAGCTTCGTACCACTCAAAAAATCGCTTGCAGTCATGCCGCTGGGCGTACTGATGGGACTGGTAGTCATGTCGATGACGCTGGTACATTCGGTCTGGGCCGCCTATCCACTGCTGATCCTGATAGGCGCGTTGTCCGGTTATTTCGTGGTGCCGATGAATGCCCTGTTACAGCACCGGGGGCATGTACTGATGAGTGCCGGCCATTCGATCGCCGTACAAAACTTCAATGAGCAGATTTCGGTTCTTGGGATGTTGGTGCTATACGCTGTCATGATCAAGTTGAACCTGAATTTGAACCTCGTGATCATCATGTTCGGGTTATTTGTATCGAGCATGATGCTGGTGATGATGCACAAGCATCGCAAGAACCAGCGTGAGTTCGATTCACTCGCGCTGATTGGCGAAGCCAAACATTAAGCACGCGTCGAGGACGTCAGTCTGCGGCGATAAATGATCGCTGGGCGCGCTGTCCGGCTCGTTCACGCCAGTCGTCCGGGACTACAAATCCGCGTGAAACTTCACGCGCTACGGCACCCACCATCTGCATCCGCGCCACCACCACCGGCATCGGATCGACGCTAAAGTGCGCCTGCAACGCCAGCCGGGTTTGATGTCCGTCCAGAATTTTTTCGGCAGCCGCCTGTTGCGGCGCCAGCCAGTCCAATCGCGACAGTATCAAGCTGCCAGAGGGTTCGATTTGCGCGACCTCGGCCAGTGTGCACCACCAGCCACGACAATGTGCTGGGTGCAGGCCAAGTGAAGGCGGCGGCAGATCATCGCCATGATAGAACAGCCAGCCTTTGATCAGTGCCTGCGCACGATCAATCGGCGCAGGCAACTGCGCCCGCGCGGCAGGGTGTTGTCCGAGCGCCAGTTGGCGGTCGAGAATCTTGCCCATTTTGGCAAGCAGCGTGTCAGCCAGATTCGGCCCGACAAAATGATCGCCGGATGCGCTGCTTTCCAGCAGATACAGTTTGGTGGCGAATTCCCAGTGCACCAGCGCACCACCATCGCGCAACAGATAATCGAACTCACCGACCGTGCGATCGCCCTCATGTACCTGCACGCCATGGGCCACCAGCGTTCCTAGGTGCAAAAAATAAAATGCCAGCAGCTTTTCGGCGTAGCGACCGAGCCGTTCAAAAGGGCGCAACGCCAAATATTGCTTCAGTCGACTCGGATCATTATCAAGTGCGCTTAGCCAGCCGGCCAGCAGGGGATTGGGCGGCAGTGTTGTGATCTTGCCTCGCCACTGCGGCGCCCCCGAGTCCAGCAGATCCGGCGCATCGATCAGCCACGCCAAAGCACGCACATGCGGGTCATGTAACGACGACCAGCGTGCATGGAAGCATGCCTGAAAAGAATCAGGATTCGACTCAGACAGCAAGTTTGCCAAAATTGCCATAGGCCTCGGTGGCCAGACAAAGGTCGCGCCATGACTTGGCCTTGTCGAGCGGCTTGCGCAACAGATAAGCCGGGTGATATGTGACCACAACAGGGACCCCGCCGAGCTGATGCACGCTACCGCGCAGTGCTGCCAGCGGCGCTTTGGGGTCAGTACCCAGTAACGTCACCGCAGCAACCTTGCCGAGCGCCACGATGGTGACAGGTTTCAGCAAAGCGATCTGGCGATCCAGATACGGCCGACATGCCGCAATCTCTTCCGTCGAAGGTGCCCGGTCACCGCCGTCAGCGTCAGTGGGACGGCATTTGACGACATTCGCGATAAAGGTATTTTCAGTACGCCCGAGCGCGATCGCGGCAAGCAAATTGTCCAGCAATTTGCCGGCTGGTCCGACGAACGGTTCACCTTGGCGGTCTTCATTCTGGCCCGGACCTTCACCGACGAACAGCCAGTGGGCGTTGGGTGGGCCACTGCCAAATACCGTACGGGTCCGGCTCTGGCACAACGGGCAACGGGTGCAACCGGCCACCGCCGCCTGCAGCGACGACCAGTCCATCGCGCCGATCGCTGCATCCGAACTATCCTGGCCGAAGGGCCGGGTCGGCGCAGGGTCGACCGTGGGCGCGTCCCACCCAGAAGCGGCAGCTGCCACCGCTGGCAGCCGATGCGATTCTGGCAGCACGGTTTCGTTGGCGTCTGCAGGTACCTGCAGACTCGGACCGGTAATGGCGCCATGCGGCGCTGCGTCGCGCCGGACCCAGACCGGCCCGATACGCAGCTCTGCCAGAATGCGGTCCCGATGGTTTGCATCGGAGTTTTGCGTACTCATAAAATAAACCGCATGACGATGGCGTCTTCACGTTGACCGTTGGCCTGCGGATAATAATTTTTGCGGTCGCCGATGCGGATAAATCCATAGCGCTGATAGACCTTCAACGCACGCTGATTGGAAGGCCGCACTTCCAGTAATATCGACGCCATCAGATTGGCGTCGGCCAGGCTGACCACTTTGCCCAACAGGGTACGTCCGAGTCCGAGGCCATGTAGACCGTCGCGCACGCTGATGTTCAGCAGATGAGCTTCATCGACCGCGTGCATCAGCAAAAAATATCCAAGCAAGGCGCCATCGTCATTGCGCAAAACCCAGTTCTGATACCCGCTTTGGAGTGCATCGGAAAAATTGCCACGCGTCCAGGGGTACGGGTACACCACGTCCTCGATCGCCACCACCTCAGGCAGGTCGTGTTCGGTCATTGAGACAAAATGCAGGGTACGCCCATCGGTAATGCCAACAGGACGTATCACGGCACTCATGACCCAGCCTGACGCTTTTTTTCATCGCGCTCGGCGCTGGTCAGGGCGATTTTGTTACGCAGGTAGATCGGCTGCGCATCCCGCGCTGCGACTTGCAAGCCCGCCGCCAACGCTCGCTGCGCAAGTGCCGCAATCGCGCCTGCATCGGGCATCAGATCGGCGCGCCCCCCCGGCCAGAAATCTGCCCCGGCAAATTGGTCCGGATAAGCCGTCAAGCCATTTCCACAGGCAACCACGACCCCAACCGGCTGTACCGCCGCCGGGCTCGACAGACGAGGTTCAATCACACACCGCAGCGCTTCGTCAAAGGCATATTGGGCCCAATACACTTCTCCCATGCGTGCATCGAGTAGCGCCAGCACCGCTGCGGCACCGGTGGCGTGATGGCAGGCTTCAGCCATTGCTTCCAGAGTGTTAATGGCCAGTACCGGCCGATCAGCGCCAAACGCCAACCCCTGGGCGATGCCGCAGGCAGTTCGCACACCGGTAAATGACCCTGGCCCCGCGCCAAACGCAATCGCCGTACAGTCACTCATCCGCAATGCAGTATCCGCCAGCAGCGCCTGCACCATTGGCAGAACCGAGTGGGAGTGCGTTTGCACGCCGGTGGCCTGACGCATTGTCAGCAGTGCTCCCCGCAACAGCGCGACGGAGGCAACTTCGGCAGACGTTTCGATGGCGAGAATGATAGGCATGTCGTATTTTACAGCGCAGCGTGCGCCAGGTCGCGTGCGCTTGCCTGAAAAGCGACAACGCGCAACGCGTTCGTATACGATAATGCATCCTACCTTGTCGGCGTTGCTGACAACTGCTGACCGCTGCTGCCTTGCGCTGCTCCGACCGACTCATGCCGACCCTGATTCTAACCAACCAAAATTCCCAGTCATTGTGCCAGTGGCTCGATAGCGACGCCCTGCTAGTGGCTTGCCTGTGCGCGGCCTGGTGCGATGTCTGCCGGGACTACCGTACTGTTTTTGACACGCTCGCTGCGCGCCATCCGGATTGCCATTTTGTCTGGATCGACATCGAAGATCAGGCCGACCTGCTAGGCGATTTCGAGGTCGAGAATTTTCCGACTTTGTTGATTCAGCGCGGTACCGAAGTCGGATTTTTTGGTAGCGTTCCACCTGCCCTGGCACTGGCGGACCGGCTGGTGCAATCGCAACGTGACAAATCGCTGGACGACCTGGTCGAAGAAACCAGCACCAGCGCGGAACGCCAGCGCTGGCGCGACACGATCCACTTGCGGCACCGCTTCAAGGATACTGGTGCACAGCTCTAATTTGAGCTCAGGTCAGGCGCAACGGTAGCGTGCGCAAACGTTTTCCGGTCAATGTGAACAGCGCGTTGGCCACCGCTGGCGCAATCGGTGGCACGCCTGGCTCTCCAATTCCCTGCGGTGGTTCAGCGCTCTTGATGATGACTACCTCGACCACCGGCGCCTGCTGCAACCGAAGCACCGGATACCCATCAAAGTTGCGCTGCTCGATCTGGCCGTTCTTGATCGTGATTTCACCGTACAACGCTGCGCTCAGCCCGAAAATCACGGCGGACTCCATCTGCTGCGCAATGATATTCGGATTCACGGCGATACCGCAATCGAGCGCGCAGACGACTCTGTGCACGCGAATTTCGGTACCCTCGACTGAAACTTCGGCGACCTCGGCGACGATGGTGCCGAAGGATTCGTGCAAAGCGATACCGTGCGCGCGGCCGGCCGGCGGCGTGCCCGCCCGCTCGATTCCAGCGTTCAGCACTGCCAGATGGCGCGGATGATTTTTTAGCAGATCACGGCGAAACTGGCTCGGATCCTTTGCTGCAGCCACTGCCAGTTCGTCAATGAAGCTTTCCTTGAAAAACGCATTGTGCGAATGCCCCACCGAACGCCAGTAACCCAGCGGCACCGGCGTCGGCACGATGACGTGCGCGATACGCTGATTGGCGAACTCGTACGCCATGTCGTATTCGCCTTCAACAGTGCTTTTGTCAGGACCGCCGCTAGGCACGCCGAAAGTGCGCCGCATAACTTGCGCGGTGATCGACCCCGAGGCAGATTTGTTGTCGTAACCGATGACGTTTCCGCTTGCGTCCAGCGCGCCGGTGAAGCGCGCCATGGCAGCCGGGCGATACATGTCGTGGGTCATATCTTCTTCGCGGGTCCAGATCACCTGCACCGGCGCGCCACCGGCCTGCAAGGCGATCGCAACGGCCTGGCTGATCATGTCGATTTCAAGGCGGCGGCCGAAGCCACCGCCCAGATAGGTCACATGCAGGCTGACATCGCCCTTACCAACCCCGGCTACACTCGCCGCCACGCCCACCGCAATGCTGGGCACCTGAGTCGAAGCCCACAAAGTAACCTTACCATCGCGAACCTGCGCCGTGCAGTTGATAGGCTCCATCGCCGCGTGCGCCAGAAACGGCGCGCGATACTCGGCATGAATAGTTTTGGCAGCGGTTTTGGCCAACGCCGGATCACCGGTGCTGTGAAACACGAAGCCTGATTCATTGTCCAGTTGCGCCGACAGATCGCGGTAGATGTCGGCACTGGACAGGGTCGGATTCGGCCCCGCAGTCCAACGTATCGGCAGCGCCGCCACAGCCTGCTTTGCCTGCCAGAATGTTTTGGCAATGACCGCCAACCCAGCCACCCCGCCGGCACTTTTTGAAAAATCCACTACCTGTAAAACACCGGCCATGGCGCGCACCGGTGCAGCGTCGAACGACGCCACGCCAGCACCAATGACGGGTGCCATTCGCACTGCTGCGTACACCATCCCGGGCGGTCGCACATCGAGGCCGAAGGTCGCGCTTCCATCGACTTTGGCGGCGCTGTCGCGACGAGGCTGAGGCGTGCCGATCAAGGTAAATTCGGCTGGCTGCTTGAGCCGGATCTGGCCCGGCTGAGTGGCGGCCGCAGCACTCGCCAGAGCACCGTACGCAGCCTGCTTGCCGCTGGGGTGGCTGACCACGCCGGCGGCGGTGCGGCATTCCGACGCTGGTACCTGCCACTGCTGCGCCGCGGCCGCCACCAACATAGCGCGAGCGGTCGCACCAGCTTCGCGCATCGGTCCCCAGGCATCCTTGACGCTGGAAGAACCTCCGGTCACCATGATGCCGAGTTCGCGCGCTAGCTTGATGGTCAACCAGTTGGCACTGCGCTCCAGGGCGCCATGATCGTCGGGATGAAATGGCAGAGAAGCCGGCAGAACCACCAGGTTGCCATAAATTTTATCGATCGGCGCCTGCATGATGCTGACCATCGACAACGGTACATCGAGTTCTTCTGCCACCAGCATCGGCAACGCCGTGTGCACCCCTTGTCCCATCTCGCTACGCGCCATCGCCACCGTCACCCTACCGTCACGGGCGATCTTGATCCAGCCGTTCAAGGCGATTTCTCCTTCGATGACCGGCAGTGGTGCGCTACCCTGCAGACGCTGACGCGGTGGCATGATGCCCCAGCCGACCGTCAGCGCGCCGGTCACGCCGAGCGCACCGAGCAGAAAATAACGGCGGGTTTTTTTTCGAGGGGGCAAAAACGGCATGTTGTCTCCGGCGGTAAATGGATGCGGACATTATTTTTGGTAGTACGGCTGATTTGTTTCATGCCACAGGACGCCACTTTAACGGCAGCCAACGCATGTCTTGCATCGTACCGCAAACGGCTGCGCGCCGCCCCGGCGAGTACGCTATCATCCGAACACTTTTTCAGGAGAATCCAATGACCATTTCCATGTACGCCACATCGGTGCCGGTTTTTAAACAACTACTGTCGAGCATGTCGGTCAATCTCGACAAAGCTGCAGCACACGCCGTCGAAAAGAAAATCGATCCGAATGCTCTGCTGCAGGCACGCCTCTTTCCCGACATGTTCCCGCTGCTGCGTCAGGTGCTGATCGCTGCCGACTTCGCCAAAGGCGCCTGCGCCCGTCTCGCTGGCGTGGACGTACCAAAATATGAAGACATCGAGCAAACCTTCGCCGATTTGCAGGCCCGTATCGCCAAAACGCTGGCATTTATCGACACGTTGAGCGCCGACCAGATCGACGGCAGCGAAGCGCGCGAAATCACCACCAGCTCGGGACCAAACAGCAAGACGTTCATTGGCCAGACTTATCTGGTGCATTACGCGCTGCCGCAATTTTTTTTCCACGCCACCACCGCCTACGCGATTCTGCGACACAACGGCGTAGAAATCGGCAAGCGCGATTTTATGGGCAAATTCTAAAACGGACAATTTGCACGGTGGCCTGCCCTGTTGAATTTTCGTCGTCGAGCGCCGAACATGCTGGATAATAAGCAATACTAATTCCAACAGGGGCAGAGTATGCCGCGCAGTGGTCGCAGCGACAGCATTTTCAGGCTGATTAGCATCATCATGGTCGTGCTCGGGCTATCCGCTGCTGGTCTGCGCCTGACGCTGATGGTCACTCCAGCGCTCGGCGGCACCATGCTACTGACAGATCTGGCCGGGCCAGTACTGGCGCTGTGGTTGCTGAGCGTCCTGACCTGGACGTGCCTGGGCGCCCTGCGCTGGCGGCAAAGCCGATCCCGTAGCCGCGCTGCTCGGACCAAGTCGACCGCGTCGGTGCGCCGCGTGCGCCCGTCCACCATGCAGACCCAGTGGAAGCAACCTGACCCCGGCACGGCGTGGGCCAATACTCACCATGACACGCGGACGCGCACTACCAGCACCGAGCGCAATTCAAATCTAAATGGCTGGGCCGATAACAGCGTGCAGTTAAACGCCTTGCAGCATAATTCGCTGCAGCAGGACTCGCTACCCTCCCATACGGTCGCGCCCAATTCCGCGTTGCGTCATCCGGCCGTACCTATTTGCTGGACGCTTGAATTGCTGCAGGAGCTTGAATGGCGACGTTTCGAAATCGTCGCAGCCGGCTTTTTCCGCTCTATCGGGCTGGACGCACGGCCTTTGGCAAAGGGACCGGAGTCAGAAATCAGCTTGCAGATCTGGCAACCAGGCGTTGCAGCCCTGCATGCGGTGGCACGGACCCGGGCGGGCATGGCGGTGGTCGATCTGGACCAGGTGCGCCTGCTCTATGCCGTCATGACGCGCGAACAGGCCAAGCAGGCATTTTATTTGACGGGTGGCCGATTTACTGCAGAATCGATTGCGGCAGCGCGCGGCATCGGCATTTTTCTGATCGATGGTCCGACTCTTTATAAACGCATCGTATCGCTACCACCGCAACAGCAGGAAACTTTGCTGAATGTGGCGACAGAGGGCGATTATCGAACCCCGAGCTGCCCCGACTGTGGTCGCAAAATGGCGCTACGCAGCGGCGACTTCAAATCTTTTTGGCGCTGTACCGGCTATCCGAACTGCCGCAGTAGAATGGTCCTGGCCGGCGAAGGGCCTGCCTCAGCGCACTGACTCGCCGCAGCACGCTGTTCAACCTGTTTCATGTTATCCGCAGGAGGGGTCGTGCATGACGCATACCTTTTTCCAGGCTTTTATTTTGCTGCTACTGGTAACGGACCCGTTCGGTAACGTCCCGTTGTTCGTCAGCGCCCTGCGCACCGTGCCGCGCGAACGCCGCTGGCGCGTAGTCGTACGTGAATGTCTGATTGCGTTCGTGCTGCTGCTGCTATTTATGTTTTTTGGCCGTCACTTTCTGGCTGCACTACAGCTGTCCGATATCGCACTGCGGATCGGCGGCGGTGTGATCCTGTTTCTGATTGCTCTGCGCATGGTTTTTCCGCAACCGGGGGGGCTGTTCGGTGATACTGAAACCGACCACGAACCGTTCATCGTGCCACTTGCAATTCCAGCGCTTGCAGGTCCGTCGGCACTCGCCACTGTGCTGCTTTTTTCATCGAGCAGTACGGTCGACGTGCTGCTGCACGTAGCGGCATTGTCGGCGGTGGCGGTCATCTGGCTGATCGTATTACTGGGTGCAGAGCGCATGCAACAGGCGCTTGGCGAGCGCGTGATGATTGCCTTCGAGCGGCTGATGGGTTTGATTTTGACGGCGATGTCGGTCGAGATGCTGCTGGCGGGGATTCGTGCGTATGTTGCGTCGTTGTAGAAACCATCGGCCGTGGGACAGATCACCAATTTAAAGTACCGTTTACTGCCGCGTACAGATATTTTGCGTCTGTGCGCGCCAGCAAACGTCGTGACGGGCATCTGATCGTTGTTAAATCTCTTCGTAAAGCGGTAGTGTCAAAAATTCTGCAAACGACTCCGAAGTCGACATCTCTTCAAAAATCGTCGCTGCACGGTCGTAGGTCGCGCCGTTACCGGCAACTGCCTTGACCTTTACCAACTCCTCCGGAATCATCGCGCGCACCATCTGCGCCGTGACTTTGCGGCCGTCGTCCAGCACGCCGCGGTCGGAACGAATCCACTGCCAGACCTGACTACGACTGATTTCGGCGGTGGCGGCATCTTCCATCAGATTGTGGATCGGTACGCAGCCATTGCCAGCCAACCAGGCTCCGAGGTAATGGATCCCGACGTTGATGTTGTAGCGCAAGCCGCCTTCCGTGATTGGCGTCTCCGGCTGAAAATTCAACAGGTCGGCGGCCGTGACCGAAACGTCGGGACGCTGCTTGTCGATCTGGTTCGGCTTGTCGCCCAAGACATTTTTGAACTCGGTCATCGCCAGTTCAACCAGACCCGGATGCGCGACCCAGCCGCCGTCATAGCCGTCGGTGGCGTCGCGCGCCTTATCCGTGCGCACGCCCGCCATGGCGATATCATTTTTAGCCGGATCGTTCTTGATGGGAATCAGCGCCGCCATCCCGCCGATGGCAGGCGCGTTACGCTTGTGGCAGGTCTGCAGCAGCAATAGTGCGTACGAGCGCATGAACGGCGCCGTCATCGTCACCTTGGCGCGATCGGCGAGGCAAAAATTCTTGTCGAGCTTAAACTTCTTGATGCACGAAAAAATATAATCCCAGCGTCCTGCATTCAGGCCGGCGCTATGTTCGCGTAGCTCATATAGAATTTCGTCCATTTCGAACGCCGCTAGAATCGTTTCGATCAGCACGGTTGCCTTGATCGTACCCTGTGGTAGTCCGAGTTCCTGTTGTGTCATCACAAAGATGTCATTCCATAAGCGCGCCTCAAGATGCGATTCCATCTTCGGCAAATAGAAATACGGACCAGCACCGCGCGCCAGCAATTCTTTGGCGTTGTGGAACATGAACAAGGCAAAGTCGAAGATTCCGCCAGAGACGCGCTTGCCGTCGACCAGCACGTGTTTCTCATCGAGATGCCAGCCGCGTGGACGCACCACCAGAGTGGCGACTTTTTCGTTCAACTGATACGTCTTGCCGTTTTGTTCGAGCTTGATGGTTTTGCGAATCGCATCCATCAAATTGATCTGGCCCGTGATCTGGTTGTCCCATACCGGCGAATTCGAGTCTTCGAAATCGGTCATGTAACTATCCGCGCCCGAATTGAAGGCGTTGATTACCATCTTGCGCTCAACCGGGCCGGTGATTTCAACCCGGCGGCATTCGAGCGCCTTGGGAATCTGCGCGATTTTCCAGTCGCCGCTACGGATGTGCGCAGTTTCTGCCAAAAAGTCCGGGCGCTCTCCGGCATCGAGCCGCTGCGCGCGCGCTACCCGCACCGCGAGTAATTCCTGGCGCCGAGTTTCAAAGGCCCGACTGAGTTTAGCGACCAGCGCGAGCGCGTCCGGGGTCAGTATCTGGTGATACGCAGGCAAAATTTCGCCATTGATCTGCATGCCGGCCGGCAGAGAAATCGAAGTCATGAGGTGCTCCTGATAGAAGGAAAAGGAATAGTAACGTGAGGACAAAGTAATGCCGAAAGATAATCAATTGGACATAGCGCAGACTTGTCGGCAACCGGCTGTGATGGGCAGCACGCGCCGCGTAACAACACACGTTGATCCAACGCCGCTACGCGATTGCAATTCAGGTTGCTTCGAGTATATTCAAAATCAAAGCGCATAAGCCAGCACAAATATCACTTTATCTGTGTGTTTTAGTCACAGATAACCAACCCGCCTGTCAAATGGAGTCCACTTGGATCAATTCAAACAGCTTGCCACATTTGTCGACGTAGTTGCCAGGGGCAGCCTGTCGGCAACGGCACGCGCCGAAGGTATCGCACCTGCCATGATTGGCCGCCGACTGGATGCGCTGGAGCGACGACTCGGCGTCAAGCTGCTTCAGCGCACTACCCGAAAAATTGCGCTGACCCACGAAGGCAGCAGCTTTCTCGAGGACTGCCAACGAATCCTGGGCGAACTGCAGCAGGCAGAGATGGCAGTTTCGGCCGGCAGTGCCTGCGCCAGCGGATTGCTGACAATTTCAGCGCCTGCGGGGTTCGGACGCCAGCACGTCGCGCCACTATTGCCGTCATTTTTAAGTGAGCACCGTGATGTCAGCCTGAGCCTCAGCCTGAACGATCGCGTGGTTGATTTGCTGGCGGATGGTATCGATGTGGCAATCCGTATCGCAGCGTTACCGGATTCCCGTTTGGTGGCCGTCAAACTGGCGGAAAATCAACGTGTGGTGGTCGCGTCGCCCGATTATTTAAAGCGGCACGGGACCCCGCTCAACCCCGACCAGCTGATCCGGTACAACTGCCTCGCAATCAGTAACGATGGCAGTCAGCCGGGTTGGACGTTTCGCCAACATGGTAAAAACATTACTCTAAAGATTGCCGGGAACATGGTTTGCAACGACGGCGCCGTCCTGCACGACTGGGCCTTAAATGGTAAGGGCCTTGCCTGGCGATCGATCTGGGAAGTTGGTAGCGAAATCGAGTCGGGCCAACTGGTCACCGTACTTGATAAATTTGCAGCGCCGGGCAATGCGATTTATGCAATGTTTTTGCAGCGACGTCATCTGCCATTGCGGATCCGCGCCTTTGTAGATTTCCTGCGTCACACCTATGTCACGCCGGATTACTGGCGGCGTACTCTATAAATTTTCTACACAGCACATCATTTCTACATTACAGTTTTTGGGTGGATACATTCGGCGATTTCGGTCGCCGCAAATTCAGGGACATATCCAGTCAGATGAGTGAAGGCAAGATCGATCCTGCGCAGGAACGCGAGGCCGGCCATCCGCATAGGCAGGGTGCCGCTACGCCATACTCGCCTCCTGTCGATGACGACCCCAACTTCGTCGAGGAGCCGACCGATGTGATGCCGATGCCATCGCTGCGGGCGTTTCAGCCGTCAGACGGTACTCCCGCCGCCCCAAAAAACCCGCTTGCCTTGCCAGTCGGTTTCATGTTGCATGAATATCGCATCGATGCGATTTTGGGACAGGGTGGATTCGGCATCACGTACCTGGCAACCGACATCAATCTGAATACAAGAGTAGCGGTCAAGGAGTACCTTCCGTGCGACTTTGCGCATCGCGCATCGGACAAATCGGTGTCGCCACGCTGGTCGGGAGATCGCGAATATTATCAGCAGGGCCTGGACAGTTTTTTGGTAGAAGCACGTACGCTTGCTACTTTTCGTCATCCGAACATCGTGCGGGTGGCGCGTTTTTTTGAAGCGCATCGTACTGCTTACATGGTGCTGGAATACGAACGCGGCAAGGCACTCAAGGAATGGTGGCTCGCGCATAACGATTTGCCGGAACAGGACCTGGTAATTTTGTTGCAACCGCTGCTCGATGGGCTGGCCGCGGTGCATAGCGCCGGCTATCTGCACCGCGACATCAAGCCTGACAACATCTATCTCCGTCGCGATGACGGCAGCCTGGTGCTGCTCGATTTTGGCGCCGCCCGGCTTCGTACCGGTGATATGCAGGAACTGGCGGGAGCGGTGACGCCGGGCTATGCCCCACCTGAACAATACGATGCCACCAGCCAAGGACCGTCGACCGATATCTATTCACTGGGTGCAACCATTTATTGGATGATCAGTGGTGGCAAGCCGCCCCCGGCCCCACTGCGTCTGGCCGGGAAAGATCCGCTAGTGCCTGCCGAGCAAGTTGGCAAAGGGCGGTATACGGTCGAATTTCTACGAGCCATCGACTGGGCGCTGACACTGGAGCGCAGTGGACGGCCGCAAGACATCCAGCAATTTCGTCGCGCCCTGTTCGCCGGACACCGTGCCACACTTGGATTGCAGGAAGCACTGCAACTCGGTGACAGCATGCGCGGCGGCACGGACGGCCGCGATCCGGGCCTGGCAGCATCGCGTACGCTGCGCTCGCGCGGGGCCAACCTGCTGCGCTCGGTGGTACGCCCGCAGTCGTGGCCGATCGTCGTCAAAATGATGCTGGCGATGGTCCTTGCAGCGCTGCTACCGATGGTGATTACTGCTTACTATAACCTGCACGGTTCGCTGGCGGCAGTATCGGCCGCCGAACTGCGCAACCTCGAGCAACTGGCGCAGAGCACCGCCGGGCGCTTGTCGCAACTGCTCGACGACAGCCAAAATTTGGCCAATTACCTTGGCTCGGATGAAGATTTCGTCGGCTATCTGACGCAACCGAACGAACCCAATCGTCTAGCGATCACTGCCAAATTGCGCAGCGTCGTCGCTGCCAATGCGGATGTGCAGCTGCTGATGGTGATGGCGCCAGATGGAACCGCGATTGCATCCAGTGATCCTGCAGTGGCGGGTCGCAATTTCAGGTTTCGTGAATACTTCAAGATCGCCATGCAGAACCAGCCGAACATGACCGGCGTGATCGTTGGGTCGATCGCCGGGGAGGCAGGAATTTATTATGCCAATCCGGTCAACAATGCGGCTGGTGCAGTTCTGGGGGTGGTGGTTTTGCGCATCAAAGGTGCTGCTGTGAATGCGATCCTGAACGATGCCCATCAGGGCGCAGAGCGGGTACCATTCCTGATCGACGGCGACGGCATACTCATCTATCATCCGGACAAATCGCAGCTGTACCGCAGTCTGACGCCGCTATCGCCAACACAATTGGCGACCATCATTTCCGATCAGCGGTTTCGTCGCAGTACCATCGAGACCTTGAATATGCCTGACCTGGCGCATGCCATGATCGGCACTACGCGGATCAGTAATCTCAGTTACCGCTCGGCGCTATCCGGCAAAAATGAAATCGTTGGTTTCGCCCCGGTGCACGGCCAAAAATGGGTAGTCGGCGTCACCGAAACCCGTGATTTTTTCGAGGCACCGTTAAATCACCTTTTTAATAACGTGCTCTACAGCGTCGTGCTGGTGGGCGCTGTATTTTTGCTGCTGGCGTCACTGTTCGCGCGCAGCATCGTACGACCAATCGAGCGGTTGACACAGGCTGCGCACGCGCTGAAAAGCGGTGACTATGGCAAGGCCACCATTCGCGTTACCTCGGATGATGAATTGGGCAAGTTGGCCCGAACCTTTAACGTAATGATCGATGTATTGCGTCAGCGCGACCGCGAATATCAACGTGGTCGTGTGCCGCGACGCAACGCCCGGGAACGCCGTGAGGACCGTGATTGAGAAAGCCAGAATTGCGCTCAGTTACGGTTGATTTGCCAGCGCTGCCGTTGACTGGCGGCGCCAGTGCCAAAATTAGCCTGAATTCGTGGCAGGAGTATTACGCGATTGCAGAGCGTATCGAAAGCCAGTTTGCGCGCTCGTTTTCGATCGGTCATTTTGATTACCAGCACCCAAAAGGTTTGCAAAAAAACCGCCCGATGCGGTTCCGCAAACCCCTCGTAGTCAAGGTTTCGTACACCGACTGGGGTGACGCCACGGCACCTGTTTTGATTTGCTGTGGCGGTGTCGCCAATTCAGCGCGGCGGTTCAGTTACCTGGCGTCCGATCTGAAAGACCGCTTTCGGGTGGTCTGCATGGACTGGGTCGGACGGGGTCAGTCGGGGTGGATGGAAAGCGAACATGACTACACGCATGAAACCTACGTCGAGCAACTACGCCAATTAATCGAACATCTCGGCAGTGAGCAGGTAATGCTGCTGGGCTCATCTCTCGGTGGCAGCGTCGCCATCGATTTTTGTGCGCGTTATCCTGAGCGCGTCAGCAGATTGATTCTGAATGATATCGGCCCGTATATCCCGCGCCTGCGCCGCGTTCGGCGGGCCGAAACACTAGCGCGCTTTTACGTATTTCGCGAACCGGCCGAACTATTGCGCCGGATTGGCGCCTCGCAGAAAAACGATGGGCCGATCTCTGACAATGTGCGTTTTTATGTGACGTATCATCAGACGCGCTGGTCCGAGCAGGACGGCGGCAGGATTTATCGCCACGACATGCGCGC
>JAYVEF010000030.1:0-6560 GCA_043748965.1 Burkholderiales bacterium | reverse complement strand
TTCGCGCACCGTTGTTTCCGTCACCGTCTGGATCTATGCAAAAAATTGAAAAAACATCGGTCGAACGGTTGGTGTTGATCGGCGTCGCCGGTACCTGCGCGGTACTGCTGCTGGTGGGCGTCATCATTGGTGTCGACACGGTATTGTCGAGCACCGCGATCAAGAGCATCGGCGTCAGTCTGTTTTTGCTGCTGATTTTTTTGGTACTGGTGTCGTCGCGGATTCGCTGGATACAGCGCAACCGTAACGCGATCGACCGCGCCGAACAAAACATCGCGCTGCTGCTGCTAAAAGCCAATGCCTTACAAGACGCGATTTTCAACAGCGCGAATTTTTCGAGTATCGCTACGGATGCCAACGGTGTGATTCAGATTTTTAATATCGGCGCCGAGCGGATGCTGGGTTACAAGGCCGTCGACGTGGTTGACAAGATTACTCCGGCCGGAATCTCGGATGCGCAGGAAGTCATCGCGCGGGCAGCCGCACTGAGCGCCGAGCTCGACACGCCGATTACACCGGGCTTCGAAGCGCTGGTGTTCAAGGCGTCGCGCGGCATCGAGGACATTTATGAACTAACGTATATCCGCAAGGATGGCAGCCGATTCCCGGCAATCGTGTCCGTCACCGCGTTACGCGATGCTCAGGACAAGGTAATCGGCTACCTGCTGATCGGCACCGATAACACCGCCCGCAAGCAGGTCGAAGCCGAACAGGCGTTGCTGGATCAGCGTCTGCGTGACCAGCAGTTCTACACCCGCTCGCTGATCGAATCCAATATCGACGCGATCATGACAACCGATCCGCGCGGCATCATCAGCGACGTCAATCATCAGATGGAAGCACTGACAGGCTGTACCCGCGACGAACTGATCGGTGCTCCGTTCAAAAATTATTTCACCGATCCGGGCCGCGCGGAAGCCGCCATTACACGCGTGCTGCGCGAGGGTAAGGTAACTAACTACGAGCTCACTGCGCACGCCCGTGACGGCAAGGAAACCGTGGTCTCATATAACGCCACCACGTTTCATGATCGCGACCGCAACTTGCAGGGCGTATTTGCCGCTGCACGCGACGTGACTGAACGCAAGCAATTCGAACATACGCTGCAAGAAAATAACGTCGAACTCGAAAGTGCAAAGGCTGCGGCCGAAAAAGCCAACCTAGCCAAGTCCGAATTTCTGTCCAGCATGAGTCACGAACTGCGCACACCGCTCAACGCCGTCCTCGGATTTGCCCAGTTGATGGCAACTGGTACGCCACCGCCAACATCGGCACAAAAAATGTCGCTCGACCAGATCCTAAAAGGCGGCTGGTACCTGCTGCGACTGATCAACGAAATCCTCGATCTGGCGATGATCGAATCTGGCAAGGTCACCATGTCGCAGGAGGCCATGTCTCTGACCGAAGTGCTGCAGGACTGCCAGTCGATGATCGAGCCGCAGGCCCAGCAGCGCGGCATTCAGATGACCTTTCCCCGCACCGAAAATCTGTTCTATGTGCACGCCGATCGTACCCGCGTGAAACAGGTGATGATCAACCTGTTATCCAATGCCACCAAATACAATCGGGTCGGCGGCAAAGTCGTGGTCGACTGTGAAATCAGCGGGATCAACCGGGTCCGCGTGAGCGTCAAGGACACTGGCGCCGGTTTGAGTGCCGCACAGCTCGCACAACTTTTTCAGCCGTTCAATCGCCTTGGTCAGGAAAACAGTGCCGAAGAAGGTACCGGCATCGGACTGGTGGTCACCAAACAATTGGTCGAGCTGATGGGCGGCATTATTGGTGTCGAGAGCATTGTCGGCGTCGGCAGCGTATTCTGGGTCGAGTTCGGCGCTTCGGTGGCGCCGCAACTGGTATTCGGTAACGACGTCGACAGCCACCCGGCTGAGCCGCAGAGTGCAGTGCCGGTACCGCGGCACGACCGCCGTACGGTGCTTTACGTCGAAGACAACCCGGCCAATCTCGCTCTGGTCGAACAGCTGATCGCGCGGCGCGGCGATCTACGCCTGCTCACCGCCACCGATGGCCACCAGGGACTGCAACTGGCCCGCAGCTATCTGCCCGATGTCATTTTGATGGATATTAATTTGCCTGGGATCAGTGGCTTTGGTGCCTTGCGCGTTCTGCGTGAAGACGCTGCCACCGCGAGCATTCCGGTCATGGCGTTATCGGCCAATGCGGTACCGCGTGACATCGAAAAGGGCATGGATGCGGGGTTTTTCCGCTATCTGACGAAGCCCATCAAGGTCGACGAGTTCATGGAAGCGCTCGATCTGGCGCTTGAAGTTTCTGCGCAGGGTGGCACAGGCGTAGCGCACGTAGCATAATGGCATGCCGCGCGGCAGGGCGATTTAGCGGCGGTGGTTGTGGTCTGCAGTGCCCGATGTCCGGGCGGTCAGCATCCGGACACTTATCAGAGAGAACGCCATGCTAGAAGTAACCGAGCTGCTCAACGCCAGCATCCTGATTGTTGATGATCAGGAAAGCAACGTGACGCTGCTGGAGCATATGCTGCACAACGCCGGTTACCTGGGCGTGATGTCGACGATGGATCCGACTACGGTCTGTGCCCTGCACGAACAGCATTGCTTCGACCTGATCCTGCTGGATTTACAAATGCCGGTCATGGATGGATTTCAGGTCATGGAAGCATTGAAACAAATCGAAACCGGTGGCTATCTGCCTGTTCTGGTGATCACTGCCCAGCCGGGCCACAAACTGCGGGCACTGCAGGCCGGCGCCAAAGATTTTGTGAGCAAGCCGATCGACTTGCTGGAAGTCGAAACCCGCATTCACAACATGCTTGAAGTCCGGCTGCTACACCGCAAGCTGAACGACTACAACAAGGTGCTGGAGCAAACCGTGCTGGAGCGAACCGCCGAATTACGGGAGAGCGAAGCACGCTTCAAAAGCTTTACCGAGCTTTCGTCGGACTGGTATTGGGAACAGGACGCAAACGGCAAATTTACGCGTGTATCGGGTCCGGTATTCGACATGCTCGGGATAGAGGCAGACAACGCCTGCGCGCCCTCTGAAAGCGTGGCGACGGCGCCGCGCTGGGACGCCGCGGAACGCGCGCTGCTGGATGCCAATATCGCCAGCCGAAAGCCGTTTCTGGATTTTATTTATACCCGCAGCAATGCCGACGGTAGCGTACAGTACCTGCAAGTCAGCGGCGAGCCCATGTTCGACTCGTCAAGCCGGTTCACCGGCTATCGCGGTATCGGCATGGACGTCACCGAGCGCATGCGCTTCAGCCAAAAATAATTCGGAACTGGACGGATGAACCAGCGCAATTTCGCAAGCAGTTTCTGTTTTTCAAAAGCTAACTCGCGCGCGGCGCCGACTGGTTACTCTTTATCCAGCAGTCGGCAAATACGACCCACCGCCATCGCGTTGTATTACCTGCTGGCAGGCCCAGCGCTGGCGCAGTCCGCCCCGCAAACCTCTCTTGAGCCGATAGTCGTCAGCGCCAGTCGTGGCGAGCAGACCCGCTTCGATGTCCCAGCGGCGATCGACGCCGTGTCGGTGACGCCGTTTCTGGCCGAGACGCCGCTGGTAAATCTGTCAGACGTGCTGTCCGGCGTGGCGGGTTTGCAGGTCCGTGACCGGCAAAATTTTGCGCAGGATCTACAAGTGTCGATTCGTGGCTTCGGCAGCCGCGCGAGTTTTGGCGTGCGCGGCGTGCGGATTCTGGTCGATGGAATTCCGGCGACCATGCCCGATGGTCAAGGTCAGGCCGCGAGCGCCAACCTTGCCACCACCACGCGCATCGAAGTCTTGCGTGGGCCGTTGGCACAACTGTATGGGAATGCTGCCGGCGGCGTGCTGCAGATTTTTACGCGTGCCGCGCCACGCGACGGTGCTGCGCCAACCGGCACTGTCACGCTCGGCATCGGCAGCGACGGTCAGTGCCAAATCGGTATGAGCATGGCAGGCGGATCCGAGCAGATCGGTGCCTTAATCGACTTGAGCCATTTTTCAACCAGCGGCTTTCGCGATCACAGTGCTGCCGAACGCAACCAGATCACAGCCAGGATCGATGCTCGGCTCGCCCCTGCCACCACGATCACGGCAACGCTGAATTATTTTGATCAGCCGAAAGCGCAGGACCCATTAGGCCAAAGCAGCGGCGACTTTGAACAGGCGCCGCGCCCCGTAAGCGCAGGTGCGTTACTGTTCGATACGCGCAAAACAATCCGCGAACAGCAGGCAGGGGTGCTCGTACGTCAGCAATTATCCGACCATGACGAACTCCAGACCAGAATGTACGGCGGCAGCCGGCAGGTGTTCCAGACACTGGCATTCAGCGGCGCGGCGCCGACTTCGGCGGGTGGCGTGGTCGATCTGGCGCGCAGCTATTCCGGTCTCGGGTTGAGCTGGCAGCACCGGGTAGTGGTCAATCAACTGCCGTTTCGGTGGACCGTCGGCGTCGATGCGGATACCCTGCGCGAGTGGCGGCGCGGCTTTGTCAACAATGCCGGCAGCGCCGGCGCATTACGCCGCGATGAAATCGATTCCGCCCGCGATCTGGATTTTTTTG
Organism: Burkholderiales bacterium; assembly: GCA_043748965.1. GTDB lineage: Bacteria > Pseudomonadota > Gammaproteobacteria > Burkholderiales > Burkholderiaceae_D > Actimicrobium. The sequence goes on along the minus strand of JAYVEF010000030.1, from coordinate 2,017 downwards.
GCCAGTTCGACTGGACGTTTGCAACGCAATGGCGGCTGATTGCCGGCCTGAGATCGAGCCATGTACAGCTCGCTATCGACGACCATATGGCAGGTGGCGCCAACAGCGGCAGCACAACTTTTCGCAAACTGAGCCCAGTCGCCGGGCTGGCGTGGGCGCCAGCCGACGACATCCACTTTTACGCCAACTTGGGGCGCGGTTTTGAAACTCCTACGCTAACCGAAGCTGCTTACAGTACCAGCCAACCGGGAGCAAACCGCGCACTCCAGGCGTCTACCAGCATTCAGTCAGAACTCGGCGTCAAGATGCGCGGTGGCGCGCATACGCTTGATCTTGCTTTGTTCAACGCGCGCAGTGCACATGAGATCGTGGCAGCGTCGATCACCAACGGCCGCGCGATTTATCGCAACGTCGACGCGGTAGAACGCCGTGGCCTGGAAGCGTCTTGGCACATGACGCAAAAAAATCTCTCGACGCAGTTATCCTATACTTGGCTTGATGCGCGTTTTCGCACACCGTTTGCCGCCGCGCAGGGCGGCATCGTGACCGCTGGAAACCGCCTGCCCGGCGCCCCGCAACACAGTCTGTATTCGACTTTGCACTATATCTTTGACGCGACTCACGATGCGACAATCGAATGGCGTGCCGAGAGTCGGGTCGCGGTTAATGATTTGAACAGCGATGCAGCTGCCGGATACGGCGTGCTGAATCTGCGCACTGGCATCGCCATCGCGGGCACCCCACTGCACTGGTTTGTGTTTGGCCGAATCGACAACGTACTTGATCATCGTTACGCCGGATCGGTAATTGTCAATGACACTAACAGCCGCTACTTTGAGGCAGCACCGGGGCGCCGATTATTCTTCGGTGCCCGCAGCGGGTTCTAACCCGACGATCGGGACCCAGCCATGACCGCAGTCAATGCCGGCGTTAGCGCCGCATCGGAGGCGGTATCGGCTCCAGATCCCAACCGAGCTGGCGGCGGACTTCCTGCGGATCGGGTGGCGGGGCGTGCGACTGCTGGCGCTGCTGCAAATACGCGCGGACCTGTCCTCTGGACGGCTATTTCGACTGCGACATCACCTATCCCGCATAACGTCGTGGACCGAAGGTGCATCGTGGGCCCACCGCACTGGCATGCCTACCCAACGTGAACGTAGCAGCGCACGTTGACGGTTTCGCGCAACGGTGGCGGCCTTGTAGCATTTTTGCTGCAGCGGAACTGATGAGCCACAGCCGAAGGAGCGCATGCATTGCGCCGACAGTCGCCTGTGCTGACGTCAAGAGATCAAGGCCAGGGTGCCGGGGCGACGTTGACGTACTGTACGCCGCCGTCGGCCGGTGCCGGTCCTGCGTCGGCGGCTGGCCGAGTATGCAGACGTGCCCCCAGTAACAGCCCGACTTCACGTCGGGAGGCAATGAAATCCTCAGGCCGCAAAGGCTGATTCTTGTCTGGCCAGTTGAGGTTGGCCCAGTCGATCAGCGCTTCAAAACGTCGCTCGAATTCTGTGGAAAAATGTTCACATTCCTGTTCGGTCGCCATGGCGGAATCCTCAGGTGATACCACAATCGTTAGCGCACAGCGTGACCAGATCCGCTCTTTGCCGGCTGTGTCCAGCTACTTACTGTTGACCAGTTCGACGTCGAAAATCAGCGGTGCATCCGGCGGGATACTAGAACCTGCGCCGCGCTTTCCGTAAGCGAGCGCTGCGGGAATCACCAGCGTGCGTTTGCCGCCAACCCGCATCCCTGCCAGCCCCTGATCCCAGCCTTTGATAACGTGTCCTGTACCCAGCACGAAGCTGATCGGTTGCTTGCCCTGCGAGCTGTCGAACTTGCGACCGTGCAGATTCGGCCGCTCGCGGTCGAGCAGCCACCCCGTGTAGTGCACCTGCACGGTAGAGCCACCCAGTGCCTCTTCGCCGGCGCCCACAAGCGTGTCGGTCACAACCAGTGCTTCCACGGCCGGCGACGCGCCGGTAGTCGACGCCGCTTCCGTATCTTCAGCGGTCGCGCT